>CAUZJT010000328.1:0-2510 GCA_963580215.1 Gammaproteobacteria bacterium | reverse complement strand
TGGGTCTCCCCTGCGATAGCCGCCTTGAGGTTATCACCGGTGCCGCCGATTGGCAGACCGGTAGCAGGGTCACCAGTTTCCTCTAGATATTCGAGGTGGCCGTGAGCGTGGCCAGTTTCGCCTTCAGCGGTGGAACGAAACACTGCAGCCACATCGTTATAACCCTCGACATCTGCCTTGGCAGCAAAATAGAGATAGCGGCGGTTAGCCTGGGATTCGCCGGCAAATGCATCTTTAAGGTTTTGTTCAGTCTGGGAGTCTTTGAGGGACATAATGGTCTCCATTTGAATTTCGGTGGTAAAAATTATTCCTTAGTAGCGTCTGTTAAATCGCTGTTGGTGAAATATATAAGTATTATTTCAATATGTATAATCGTTTGTTATTATTGTTTTGATCGTTATAACCTATTATTCGCAATGAACCTCAAGGACCTTAAGTACCTGATTGCGCTCAGCGAAACTTTGCACTTTGGGCGGGCGGCACAGCGTTGTTTTGTCAGCCAGCCAACTTTGTCTGGGCAAATCCATAAACTCGAGCAGGAGCTCGGGGTAGTGCTGTTTGAACGCACCAACCGCAGTGTGCACATCACGCCCATCGGCCAACAGATCACTATCCATGCCCGTCAAATTCTTGAGCAAGCCGACACGATCCGCAGCCTGGGTCATTCAGAAACCGATCCACTGACCGGTCCTTTGCGAGTGGGTGCCATCCACACCCTCAGCCCGTACCTGGTGCCACTTTTTATGCTCGAGCTACAGCAGCAGCACCCGGAACTTTCGCTGGAGCTGACCGAGGCCGCAACCGAACAGCTGTTGCAAAAACTCCAGGACCACCAGCTGGATGCAGTCCTGCTCGCGACCTCGCCCACTGCGGGCAACCTCACTGAGATGTTACTCTTTCGAGAACCGTTCTGGCTCGCACACCCACGCGATCACCATCTGTACACAAAGGACGAGATCACGCTTAATGATCTCAGAAAAGAAAATGTGCTGCTGCTTTCTCAAGAGCACTGCCTTTCCGACCAGGTCATGGCAGCGTGCCAAATCAATCAGCGCTCCGACGCCGGTGGGATGCCCGGCCTCAATGCATCCAGTCTGGAGACCTTGGTGCAATTGGTCGGTATGGGCTTGGGCGTTACGCTGGTACCCGCGCTTTCGGTACATGGCGGTCGACTTGCGACCGACCGGGTCATACTGCGACAGGCCAGCATCGCGGATGCAGTACGTCAGATCCGCCTGGTGTATCGCACCAGTTTTCCGCGCAAGGGCGCTTTGACCCTGTTGGCTCGGATAATATGCAAAGTGCTACCCAACACCGTTCAACTAGATCAGACTCTCGCTCAGTAAGTAAACTCCTCCACACTCCGTCGAGCTTAGTTTGAAATCAGCAGCTGGCAGTTTCATAACACTTGAGCTTCCAGCCTAAACTTCTAAAAACAAGACGATACACATGAGCCGCGACCCTACAAAAGCAATAAAGAACCTTGGCTACTGGAAAGGGGAAATATCTCTCGAGCCGGTCAGCGGCGGTATCACCAACCAGAATTTTGCGGTTGCTGACCAGGAACGCAAATACTTTGTACGCGTCGGCAACGATATACCGCTGCACGGAGTCATGCGGTTCAATGAACTGCAAGCGAGTCGGGCGGCCTCTCGGGTAGGTCTGTCTCCGCAGGTACTGCACTGGGTGCCAGGCATCCTGGTGCTGGATTTTATCGAAGGCAAAACCTTAAGTGACGAAGACGTCAGGCAGCAACACCAGCTCGAGCGAATCGTGCCCATGTTGCGTACTTGTCACCAGGAGATGGCGCAAAGCATACGCGGACCAGCGCTTATCTTCTGGGTGTTTCATGTCATTCGTGATTACGCCGCCACGCTGGTGGAGGGCAAAAGCCGCATGATAGGTCAATTGCCTTCCTTGCTCGATAAAAGCCAGCAGTTGGAAAAGACTGTGGGCCCCGTGAACCTGGTTTACGGCCACAACGATTTGCTGCCAGCCAATTTTCTGGACGATGGTCAAAGGCTTTGGCTGGTGGACTGGGACTATGCCGGCTACAACAGTCCGCTGTTTGATCTGGCGAACCTTGCATCCAACAATGCCCTGCCCCCAGAGCAGGAAGACTGGCTTCTTAACCACTATTTCAACTCAAAGGTGCCCTCAGAGATTCGCCGCGCCTATGAAGCCATGAAGTGCGCTTCCTTATTACGTGAGAGCCTGTGGAGCATGGTGTCGGAAATTCACTCGACTATTGATTTTGATTTTATCCAGTACACCGACGAGAACCTGGAGCGCTTTACTGCACAATGGGCTGCCTTCGAGATACGTCACTAATACACAACGCTGATCCGAACACACGCCATCTGCTGCGGGACATACAGCATCAACACTTATTGATATGAGTCAATTACCTAGGCACACCCGAGCCATTGTGGTCGGCGGCGGCATTGCTGGCTGCTCCACCGCCTATCATCTCGCCCAAATGGGCTACAAGGACGTGCTGTTGCTTGAGC
>CAUZJT010000327.1:0-2513 GCA_963580215.1 Gammaproteobacteria bacterium | reverse complement strand
TCGGCTACCTGGGTGATCCCGCCAGAGATATTGGAAATATGGCTGTTTTCCTGGCGACCGATGAAAGCATCTACATTACTGGTGCAGAAATGGTTGTAGACGGGGGCATGACCATCGGGCTGCCCTAGGGGTTTCCCGCGACTTCTAGCCAAGATGATACGTAACATGAACTCCTCACTAGAGCAGTTGATCAATTAACCCGCACATCCAGCTCTTTGAGCGGAACATTGGCAGCGTCGATACATTATAATTCGCCAACACTCGCTGCGACATCCACCAGATTAATTCCATCACCCCCTCTCCTTCTCCAATATCATTGATCCGCTCCGGCTGGACAACGGTGCTGCTGATTGCCCTGGCCTCTGCAGTTGCCCAATCCTTTGGCCGCTTCACTTACGGTGTTTTGCTCCCGGCAGTACGGGATGACATGGGCATCACCAACACCCAGGCAGGCTTCATCGGTGCCGCAAATGTCGGCGCTTATTTGCTGGGCACCCTGCTCGTCGCCTGGGCAACAAACCGGTATCTATTGCTTAATGTCATGCGTCTTGGCCTGATAATGGCAACCTTAGGTTTATTACTTGCTAGTGTCTCCAGCTCACCGCTTCTGCTGGCAATGGCCTTGTTCGTCGCTGGCGTGGGTGGGGCATTTCTCTGGATTCCCGCACCGGTTATTGCCTCCGCTGCGTTACCTCCGGGGCGGCGCCCACTAGCTGTCGGTCTGATGAGTTCGGGTATCGGGCTTGGCATCGTCTTTGCCAGCATCTTGAGCGGCGTCTTGCGATCATCCGAGGGCGATCATGCGTGGTCCAGCGTATACCAGGTCCAGTTCTATATCGCGTTGCTGGTTCTGGCAGGAACACTATTGGTCGTTCGTTATGATCAGGCTAAGCCGAGGGGCGACGGTGGAATCGGCGGGTTCGGCGCGTTACGCCGAATGCATAGCTGGCTCCCGCTGATCCTCGCCTACGCCACATTTGGATTTATGTACCTTCTCGTGATTGGTTTTCTTACCACAAGATTAGAAGACGACAGCGCGTGGACCACCGGCGACGCAGCCGTTGCTTTCACATTGATGGGCTTCGCCATGATTTTTGGTGGTCCGACCTTTGTCGCCATTTCGCATTGGGTCGGCATTCGCCTGGCACTTTCAATCGCATACGGCCTCTGGCCCGTGTTCGTTTGCATTGTTCTGACAGGATTTTATCTGCCTACGTTAGCGGCATGTATCGGACTTGGACTTCTGTTTAGCGCGTTGCCAACATTGATGACCATCTATGTCGTCGAGAACGCGACAGCAGAGGACTATGGGCCAAGCTTCGCAGCAGCTACCTTGACGTTTGGCATCGCTCAAACCATCGCGCCACCAATAGGCGGTTTTATTGCAGACCTAAGCGGCTCATTTACCCTGGTATTTCTGCTTTCGAGCGCCATGGGTGTTGTCGGATTGATGGCATCACTTCGACTGCCAAGACATAAACACCAAGAAGTAATCTGACGTTCATCATCATATCCGCTTTTGTCCGGTTGCCAGCTAACCAGTCAATACCTTCTGCCTGCAGCCGGTAACGGTCTGGAATAAAAATGCCCGATATCGATTAATTATTGACTTGGTTGCATCAAACGCACACTTAAGTGCGATGGACAACTGACATGCAGCCTGAAGAAACGATATTACCGTTTTCCCTAAAATACGATGCTACACAATGACGCAGATAACGCCTGATCTTATTCAGGTGTACTAATAATCACCGTGCCACCCAACCCGACAATATATTTTCCCGCTATGGCGCCATATCTTGAGTAGGCTTGTTCTCCGGTGGCGCTAGCTTCCGGAGTCTCGTATTCAGGGTCTTCCGGCCAATACTGAGCCAGAGTATTAAACTGAAACAGGTTGAGTGCCACTACAGACTCTTTACAGGGATCTCGAGAGAACTGCTTTAATCCTGTCTCTGAGACGTAAATAGAACAGCGTCAGCACAATAAGGTTCACAACTCCTGCTGCACTCGCAAAACCGAATGACCACTCGTAGTTTCCGGTCACGTCGTAGAAGTATCCGCCCACAAAACCGCCCATCCCCATACCACCCCAACCGAAGAAGGAAGTGATCGACATGGCGCGACCCGCAAATCTGGGGCTGACCATCATACGAGTACAGATCAGAATGCAGGACATCACCCCTGAATAGGTAAATCCAAAGAAGATTGCCAGCAAGTATAAGGCCGTTGTACCTTCCACCTGAGGAAACCACATGACAGAAATAGTCTGGCCTAAGGACATCAGTATGTATGCAGGTAAAGCACCAATTATATCGGCCAGCCTGCCGCCCACGATGCGACCAAGGGCACCCGCTATCATCAGGATGAATAAGGCTCTTGTCGCATATTCAAGCGTGTTGCCCTGGTCAGTCAGCATCGGCACAAGATGTACGATCGGTACGGCCATACAATTACAGCAGAAGATCACTGCAACACTTATCCAGGCAATGACCTCTATTTCAGACAACGGGAAA
>CAUZJT010000326.1:0-2527 GCA_963580215.1 Gammaproteobacteria bacterium | reverse complement strand
AACACGATTTTACCCGGATCTGCAGATTTACAATTTACCGTTGCAGTTTCAGTCCTATGAAGAAGTTGATTACATCCGGAAAGAAATGGACCAAATGATTTCTGACGGGCTGGCGAAGGCAGGTATTGTGAGCTTTGCGTTTTCGGAAACCGGATTTGCGTATCTGCTCACCCAGGAACCCGTCAGAACAGTTGCTGATCTTAAAGGCTTGAAAGCATGGATCCCCGATAACGACCCGATTGCCGCGGAACTCATTAAATCTTTCGACGTCAGTCCAATACCGCTGGGTATCACGGATGTGCTCGCGGGCCTGCAGACAGGTCTTATAGATGCTGTTATGGCGCCACCTGCTGTTGTACTTGCCCTTCAGTGGCATAATCACGTGTCGCACATGACAGATTTACCACTGGTTTACATCTACTCGATGCTTGCTATGGATAGCAAGGCTTATAAACGGATTTCCGACGAGGATAAGTTGGTAGTGCGCACAGTGGTGGATTCGATGTTTCTGGAAATGGAGTCCGAAAATCGCGTAGACAACGAGAAGGCTTACCGGGCATTAAAGTCAATTGGCATCAAACCTATTGAACCTGACAATATTGAGGAATGGCGGGCCGTTGCTGATCAGTCTATTGAGAATCTAATTGGGTCCGGGAAAATAACCCCCGAAGCCGTTAGGCTTTACCTAGCTAATCTACAGAAGTATCGGAATGGTTCGCCTGCAGGGTCTGACTAAAGTTAGAATGACAGGTAAATGGCTTCTCTCAGAAAAAATTTCCTGTTGCTAATGACCGGCTTTCATCGACTTGAAGATGGCGCACTTGTGCTGGCCCTAGTCAGTATGCTGGTAATGGCACTCACCCAGATTGTACTTCGTAACTTTTTTGACAGCGGTTTTCTGTGGGCTGAATCGTTTCTTCGGATACTGGTATTGTGGATTGCCTTCCTCGGCGCAATGGTCGCGACTCGCGACAGAAACCACATCAGTATTGACCTTCTGTCCCGCCTTCTCCCAACCGCATATTTCGTGCCGTTTCAGATAGTGTCATTATTATTCGCCTCGCTACTATGCGCGGTTGCCGCATATCATTCGGTCGTGTTCATCAGCTATGAATATGAGGATGGGACAATCGCTTTTGCTGAAGTGCCTGTTTGGCTCTGCCAGTCAATTATGCCGATCGGATTCGGTGTGATGGCATTACGTTTCTTTTCCGCAATGTTCGCGAGGAAGCTATAGTTGGGTATCCTAGGATCTGCCGCCATTGCATTGCTCGCAATGTTTGGGACCCCTCTGTTTACCGTGATTCTCGCCGCGGCCATGTTGGGTTTTTACATATCCGACATACCTTTGACGGTTGTCCCCATTGAAATCTATAGGCTGGTTGATACACCACTGTTGTTAGCGTTGCCGTTATTTACCTTTGCAGGTTATATTTTGGCAGAAAGTAATCTGTCGACACGTCTGGTAAAAGTAACCGCATCATTCCTAGGCTGGATGCCAGGAGGGCTTGCAGTTGTTGCCTTTATCACCTGTGCTTTCTTTACTGCCTTCACCGGAGCTTCAGGCGTTACTATCGTCGCCGTCGGTGCGTTGTTGTTACCTGCGCTGGTCGAAGGCGGTTATAGAGAAAGGTTTTCTCTTGGGCTTGTCACAACGTCGGGTAGTCTTGGGCTGTTGCTGGCCCCTTCGCTGCCCTTAATTCTGTACGGTGTCATCGTTCAGCAGATGGACCTCCCAAATCCGTTCACGATCCGGGAACTGTTCATTGCGGGTATTGTTCCGGCGCTTTTGATGATTGTCCTGTTAACAATCTACAGTATCTGGACGACGAGGCACGATCGGATAGTGGCCACGCCTTTTCATCGTGGCGTGGCGTGGCAGTCCCTGAAGGACATGAAGTGGGAGGCTCCGTTACCCATCATCGTTTTAGGGGGCATCTACTCTGGGTTCTTCGCCGTTTCAGAGGCGGCTGCGGTGACGGCATTTTATGTCGTGATTATAGAGGTATTTATTCTTAGAGAAGTCCCTGTTAAAGAGTTGCCAAGGGTTATTCGTGAAGCGATGGTAATGGTTGGCGGAATTCTTCTAATTCTCGGCGTATCTTTAGCGTTCACTAATTTTCTAGTGGATGCGGAGATTCCACAGGCATTGTTTGAATGGATCAGGAGTTTCATCGAAAGCAAGTTCACTTTCCTTATCTTGTTAAACCTCATTCTGCTGGCGCTGGGCGCGATATTGGATATCTTCTCTGCGCTGGTGATAATGATTCCCCTTATTGTGCCGCTGGCGCTGCGCTTTGGGGTAGACCCGGTGCACCTTGGTATTATTTTTCTTGCCAATATGCAAATTGGATATTTCACCCCGCCTATAGGTATGAACCTCTTTATTGCCAGTTATCGTTTTAAGAAACCGATAACTGAGCTGTACCAGGCAACTATTCCGTTTATGGTTGTGTTGTTATTTGCGTTGGTGCTCATTACTTACGTTCCAGAACTGAGCCTGTATTTCCTTGATCGGCCTGAGATG
>CAUZJT010000325.1:0-2536 GCA_963580215.1 Gammaproteobacteria bacterium | reverse complement strand
CCATTCCTTTCCTGAGCAGTCAGCCCAAATGGTAACGTTGTGAAAAACGGTGCCATGGGCACCTTGCCTTTCCAGTAGTACGCTGCGCCGTGACCCATCTGCGCGCTGCCCCCTGACACGGCATCAAAAACCTCCTTCGCAGGAACCAACTCACCCGCCCCGTAAACTTTAATATCAAGCCGACCATTGCTCATTGCTTTTATTTTTTTTGCCATTGTTTCCGGCGCAAGCCCCATGCCCGGAAGGTTCTTCGGCCACGTCGTTACCATTCGCCATTTATGAATTTTCTGCGGGGCAGTAGTAACACCGTTAGCGATTGGTTCCTTCGCTCCTCCGCAAGCACCAAGCAAAATAACCAATAAAAAAGTAAAAATTCTTAGAATCATAATTTTTGTTCCGGGGCTAAAAAACATGTTTTAAAAAGCGAGATTTGTGTGGTGCGGAGACTAGCCAAGGGCCTCGAGATTAGCATACCCCATTACCAACCACTTACTGCCTTCGGAAAAGTTAACCTGGACACGGGCCGACGACCCCTCTCCTTCATAATTTAGGATAACACCTTCACCAAATTTCTGATGGGCCACTCGTTGACCGATTTTAAGGCCGGTACCCACTACTTCATTGGCGATCTGGGAGGGTGCTGATCTTGGGTAAACCACAACTTTCTGTGGGCGGACTTCTTTTATAACCTCTTCAGGCATTTCACCGATAAAGCGGGAAGGGCGATTAAATGTTTCGCTACCGTTGATACGACGAGATTCGGCGTAAGTCAGGTAAAGCAGCTTCATCGCTCGCGTGACACCTACATAACAAAGCCTTCGCTCTTCCTCTAACCTTCCTGGCTCTTCCAAAGACATCATGTGTGGGAAAAGCCCGTCTTCTAGGCCCGCAAGAAACACCAGCGGAAACTCAAGACCTTTGGCGCTATGCATGGTCATCAGTTGCACACAATCCTGGTCCGGGTCGCCCTGACCTTCACCCGCTTCAAGTGCGGCATGACTTAAGAAGTCATCAAGAATCGAAAGACTAGGCACCTCTTGCTCATCGGGATCAGTGTCAAAAATATAGTCTTCAGAGGGATCATAGGTTTTTGCAGCAGTCACCAGTTCAGCCATGTTCTCAACCCGAGCCTGGCCACGCTCTCCTCCTTCTTTAGCGTGGTAGTCTTTTAAGCCTGTTGCCTCAACAACGATCTCAACTAGTTCGCCAAGGTCGGCTTCAGCGGTCTGCTCATCCAACTTTTCAATCATAAGGAGAAATGCAGATATGGCGTTCCTGGCTCGCCCAGTCAAAAGGCCTTCGTCCAAAATTTTCGTCGCAGCCTGCCACAAAGGTATTTCGGCAGCCCTTGCAAGCGCTCTTATTTCAGCAACACTTTTCCCACCGATACCCCGCGGGGGCGTATTGACCACTCGCTCAAACGCTGCGTCAGCATCCCGGTTACTAACCAATCTCATGTAAGCCAACACATTACGAATCTCAACCCGCTCAAAAAAGCGTTGACCACCGTATATACGATAAGGCATCTGTGCGCGCAACAGGGCTTCTTCAAGGACCCGTGACTGTGCATTAGATCGATAGAGAATCGCCGACTCCGAGTAAAGATTACCGCTATCTGACCAGGACTTGATACGTTCGACGATATAACGCGCCTCGTCAATCTCGTTATAAGCAGCATATAGCTGTATGGGGTCTCCGTCACCCATGTCAGTCCAAAGCTCTTTGCCGAGACGACCGGTATTCTGGTCGATCAAGCCATTGGCAGCCGTCAATATATTAGCGGTAGAGCGGTAGTTCTGTTCAAGCCTGACTGTCGAAGCGTTTGAAAAATCTTTCGTGAATTGCTGTATATTTTCAATTTTAGCACCCCTCCAACCATAGATTGACTGGTCATCATCTCCGACAACCATCAGGTTATCTTTGTTACCGGCAAGTACTCGAAGCCAAGCATATTGAATAGTGTTGGTATCCTGAAACTCGTCAACTAGTAGCGCGGAAAAACGATCCTGATAATGCTTTAAGACCAATGGGTTTTTAAGCCAAAGCTCATGCGCTCGCAACAAAAGTTCAGCAAAGTCGACCATGCCACCCCGGCGGCAAGCCTCTTCATACGCGCGGTAAATGCTTAGATGGGTTTTCAGATAGGGGTCACCGTAATCTTCAATACTTGAGGGGCGCAGCCCTTCATCTTTCTGACCATTGATCCACCATAGCGCTTGTCTGGCAGGCCACTTCTTCTCATCGACATCGAGACTAATCATCACCCGTTTGACCAAGCGAAGCTGATCATCGGCATCAAGAATCTGGAAATTTTGAGGGAGTCCCGCGTCGCGGTGGTGGGCTCTTAACAAGCGGTGGGCGATTCCATGAAAAGTCCCTACCCACATTCCTCTTGCTGGGATAGCGAGCAGTTTTTCAAGTCTGCCCCGCATCTCTGCGGCTGCCTTGTTTGTGAAGGTAACAGCAAGAATACTGTAAGGGGAGAGCGCTTCTTGCTCGATCAGCCAGGCGATTCTATGAATAAGGACACGAGTCT
>CAUZJT010000324.1:0-2543 GCA_963580215.1 Gammaproteobacteria bacterium | reverse complement strand
CAATGCCCGCCTGACATCTGCTGAACTGGAGTGTTGTACTGCACTGACCACAGGCGGCCAGACTTTTCTTAGGGAGGCCGCCGAGTGTTTGGGTTTCTCTGCCCGTGGGCATTACCGGATACTCGCGGTGGCTCGCACAATAGCCGATCTAGCGGAATCAGAAACGGTGTGTGAGGAGCACCTTGCCGAGGCGTTGCAGTTTCGTTTTCTCGATCGCAAGCCCGCGGTGGCTGGCTGAACGGGTGTAATCTCAGCGCCAGTCAGGTGCGCGCTTTTCAATAAAGGCATCGATACCCTCAACGGCATCTTCGAATAGCATATTGCAGGCCATGGTTTCGCCGGCGATCTGGTATGCGTCGGCTAACCCCAGATTCAGTTGCTGGTAGAACAGTGCCTTACCGGCGCGCAGGGCTTGCGCCGATTTGCCGGCAATATTTTGTGCTAATTGGTCGACCGTGCGATCAAGGTTCTCGGTGGGGACGGCCTGGTTCACTAAGCCATAATCGACTGCCGTCGATGCATCGATAAAGTCTCCAGTAACCAACATTTCGAATGCTCGTTTACGTGATACGTTGCGGCTCAACGGGACACTGGGGGTGGAGCAGAACAGCCCCAGATTAACACCAGATACCGCGAAGCGGGCATCCTGTGAGGCTATCGCAAGATCGGCATTGGCAACCAACTGGCAGCCGGCAGCTGTTGCCATACCATGCACTTTGGCAATTACGATTTGCGGTATTTTCGTGAGTGTCAGCATCATCTGGCTGCACGTAGCAAACAGGCTCTCATAGTACCGTTTGTTCGAATGGGCGCGCATTTGCTTGAGGTCGTGCCCGGCACAAAAGGCTTTGCCATTGGCTGCAAGAATTAACACCTTAAGATCATCCCGCCCAGCAATTTCATCGAGAGCTCTCTGGAGCGCTGCCAGCATACCTTCCGACAAGGCGTTATACTGGTTTGGCCTGTTTAGCGTCAGGGTCAGGACACCCGGCGAGTGGTTTTGTTGCAGGAGTATCGGTAAATCGTCCTGGGAGCTTCGGGTTGCCGTCATCGCAATGGTTCCATGGTAGATCGGATCCGTAACTTACACCTCAAGAGCGTTTCAAGTAAACCACTATGTCGCAAGCAACTATTGCTGAGATTCAGGCTCTGACTCGTGAAAAATTGCCTTTCGCACCTGCCCATGGTTTTCGCCTTGAGGCTTTGGATAGCGGCACCGCTACGGTACGCGCGCCTTACAGTAATGAATTTCTGCGCCCGGGTGGAACGATCTCCGGACCGGTGATGATGGGTCTGGCAGACTACGCCCTGTACGCCGCGGTACTGAGTTGTATTGGTATCGTTGAGCTTGCGGTCACCACCAATTTGAATATCAATTTTCTGCACCGGCCCGAACCTGGTGACCTGCTTGCTTATGCTCGGATCATCAAGCTGGGCAAGCGCTTGGCCGTCGGCGAGGTGGAAATGTTTGTCGAGGGAAAAGACGAGTTAGTCGCACATGTGACGGCGACTTATTCAATTCCACCGGACAGCGTGGCTTGACCTATTTCTAAGTCACATAGGACGAAGCGGTAAAGCAGATTATCGTTCGTTGACCGATCGGTGCTGGGAATCACGCTGGTGAATGCTTGGGTTTTTCTGAAAGGCCTGGAAACTTTGCCACTACGCATGCGTGCTCATTGCGACCATGCGCTCGAGGCGGCTCACTGGTTGGTGGATCACCCGGCTTCGAACACACATTCACGTATCAGCGCCGATGAGCGCAAGGCTGCTGGAATCGGTGACGAATTAGTACGCGTGGTAGTTGAGTTGGAGCCCCCAGCTGATATTATTGCCGACCTCGCCCGAGGGCTTGATCACATTAAGGTGCGACCGAGGTGTTAGCTCTGAAACAGCGCTCGGCTAATTGCGTTGCGCCAGCCGTGCCCGAGCAACTCTCGAAGCGGGTGGATGCCCTAGTCGCTCACACAGTGACTCGGTGATGTCTAACAAGTGTTCGAGACTCACGCCCGATTTGATGCCTAGACCATCAAGTAAATAAACCACGTCTTCAGTCGCGACGTTACCTGCCGAGCCGGTGGCGTAAGGGCAGCCACCGAGGCCACCGACGGCGGTATCTACAGTTGTTACGCCGATCTCAATGCAGGCAAGGATATTCGCTAGGGCCTGTCCGTAAGTATCATGAAAATGAACAGACAGACGCTCTATACCGGTTTCGTGGGCACAGGCCTTTACCAGTGATCGAGCTTTGTCAGGCGTACCCACACCGATGGTATCTCCCAGAGAGATCTCGGTACAGCCCATCGCCGTCATCCTGGCTGCCAGTTCAGCTACCTGCCTTGGATCAACTTCACCCTCATAGGGGCAGCCGAGCACGCACGAGATATAGCCGCGAATTCTAATTCCTTCATCGAGTGCCAGAATGCAGATTTGGGAAAAGCGCTCGATGCTCTCGTCAATACTGCAGTTGATGTTGCGCTTTGAGAAGGTCTCCGACGCAGCACCGAATACCGCAATCTCGCGGGCACCCGCGGCCCGGGCGG
>CAUZJT010000323.1:0-2564 GCA_963580215.1 Gammaproteobacteria bacterium | reverse complement strand
GATTATGGCAACTAGAATGAGCTCCAACGAGGTACAAAGGCCACGGGATAAACATTTCACGACGATTCTTCTAGCGGCGCAGGAAGAATTTGCAACCCATGGGCTAAAAGGCGCGCGAATGCAGGCGATCGCTGATCGAGCAGGACTACCTAAAGCGAACGTACATTACTACTTCAAAAATAAGGTGAGTCTATATTTAGCGGTGCTTAATAACATTATCGCCACCTGGGATGACTTTTTTAATGACGTCAGTGTCCATGATGACCCTGCCATTGCGCTAGACACCTTTATTCGAGCAAAGGTACGCCTATCTTTTGAAAACCCAACCGCATCCAGACTATTCGCGAACGAGATCCTTCAGGGTGCGCCCTACCTCTCTGATTACATGAGCGAGGTCTTGCGGCCGTGGGTAAATAATCGGGCAAACGTCATTGAAGAATGGATGAATGCAGGAAAGATGACTGCCACGGATCCTGTGCTCCTCATCTTCATGATCTGGGCGACCACACAGCACTATGCCGACTTTCAGGCACAGGTCCTTGGGATACTGGGTCGGGAAGAATACGACGACGATTTGATCAAACAGGTATCGAACTTTACGAGCCAGACAATCCTTCGCGGTTGCGGACTGGAACCACCAAACACCAACGCAACGGGTAATTAATGAAAACATGGATCAAAAACCCAGCCGCGACCTGGACTGGTAATCAAGAACCAGCCAAAAATGGGGTCGTTGTCGAAGGCAACGTCATTACAGAGCTGGTCAACGGCGAACCTGTATCGCCCGTTGATGAAATCTACGACGCAGGGAAATGTGTACTTTTGCCAGGCCTTGTAAATTGCCATCACCACTTTTATCAGACTCTAACCAGAGCGTTACCTCGTGCTTTAAACAAAGAACTTTTTGACTGGCTGGTTAGCCTGTACCCCATCTGGGCCAACCTTGATGAAGAGGCTATCCGAGCCTCCACGACGACAGCTGTCTGTGAACTTTTACTGTCAGGATGCACCACCACAACCGATCATCACTATGTTTTTTCAGACCAGACAACAAACGCCATCGACATTCAGGCTGAAGTCACTGAACAGCTCGGCATTCGCGCCATTCTCACCCGAGGTTCCATGAGCCTCGGGAAATCCGACGGAGGACTCCCGCCAGATGAGGTTGTACAGAACGCGGATGACATACTGAAGGACAGCGAACGCCTTATACACCGATTCCACCAATCGAACGAAGGAGCAATGTTACAAATCGCACTGGCCCCCTGCTCGCCATTTTCGGTCACCACAGAGTTGATGAGAGACAGCGCAATACTTGCCAGGGAACAGGGTGTCTTGTTGCACACTCACCTTGCCGAGACGATGGATGAGAATGATTTTTGTATCGAGAGGTTCGGCGTCAGGCCAGTAGATTATCTTGAACAAGTTGGCTGGCTGGGGAACGATGTCTGGCTGGCACATGGCATTCATTTCAACAACCAAGAAATGAATCGGCTCGGAAGTGCCGGCGTTGCTATCTCACACTGCCCCTCTTCCAATATGATCCTAGCCTCGGGAATCAGCCCAGTAAAAGAGCTCATCAAAGCAGGATGTGCGGTTGGGATAGGAGTAGATGGCTCCGCATCTAATGATGCTTCGAATTTAATCCAAGAAATCAGGCAGGCTTTCCTAATCCAACGCTTGAAGTATGGCTCGGCAAACGTCAGTCATGAAGATGCACTGCATCTTGGAACAACCGGCGGTGCCGCATTATTTCATCGCCAAGACATCGGAGAAATAGCCGTTGGGAAACAGGCTGATATCGCCTTGTTCAACCTTGAAGAACTGAGGTTTGCAGGCGTAGGGGACCCAATCGCCGGGCTAGTACTGAGTGGCGCGCACCGTGCAGAAGCCGTGATGGTGGCAGGCAAGTGGCGCGTAAAAGAACACCAGCTCGTCGATATTAACCTTGCACAGGTGATAAACAACCAAACAAAAGCCGCCTTAAAGCTTTCCGGATAGCCATCTATCGAGGCAGTTCGTTCTGATACTTATCCCAGTTGGCTACCAGCTCCTTAACAACGACACTACCTACCCTGTACGCTGCTTCCAGCGCAGCACGCCCTTTATCGGGATACTCCGCCGTTGCACTCCACGTCGCTGCCTTACCGGGAGGAGGCACGGTGAAATTACTCGCGGTTCGCAGTATTAGAACCCTATCCTTATCAACCTTATTGATACGGGCCAGTCTATGAAGAGCTGTCATGGTGCCGCTGTCCTCCATATTGCTGGTCATAAAGTTTCCCTGCTGCTCTGAGTAGAGTTTTACCCAATCATTTGCCCAATGATTGAGATGGTGCCCATGCCAATAAGTACTCGAGGACAAAGTATCACCAATAGTCACAAATGGAGGCTTTATTGCATTCGGGTTACCACCGAACTGCGCTCGAAACTTTGCCAGGCCATTACTCTCTGGAATTACAACATCCCTCGTCAGTCTGTACGCCCAATTCACTAGGGGATCGTTGAGCGCAAACTTGATGGTATCAACCGTCCAGCCGGTAGACAGGTCTGACTCTACCTTT
>CAUZJT010000322.1:0-2570 GCA_963580215.1 Gammaproteobacteria bacterium | reverse complement strand
TTCTCGATCCCGTGATCCGGCATTTGGCCCCAGGTGGACGGGTGAAGGTAGTTCAGTCTCTGGGCCAAGACCCTGCGCATGAAATAGTCCAACGCGTCTGGCCAGATCAATCTTTAAAAAGTGTCTCACGCCATGATATCATCTCAGAGTTGCGCAAGTATTTGCGCTTTGACCAGAAAGATCTAGCCTTCAGTGGGGTGACTGGTGCGCGATCACTTTTCCGCTTTGACATGCACACTTTACCCATCATCAAAGGCGACGATTCAGCGCTTCTTTCCTTGCAAGGGGCTTGGAACAACGCAATTTATTTCGCTCAGGTCAAAGAGGAATTGGCGCAGGCCACGATGCAGGAAAGTACCCGATATCTGGATATCACCGGCGATGTGTTACGCGAAAATGGTGGCCTATGGTTTATCAACGAAACCTTCTCAATCTCGCGAAAGCCATGAATGAATAAACTTCGGTTGGCTGAATACGTTAGTAACTAGTCACAGCTAGACAGCAAAATTTGGACGAAAAAACCACTCGGTTTTCTCTTTCCGCGTTCCGTTCGTCCAGACGCTTAGGCAGGCATGAGAGCCAGGTAATTTAATTCCTTTTGTAAGACCACTTGTAGTATTGCGACTTGCCTTTGTAAACTATTGGGAACATAGTGGGATTCAAAGCAAGATTAGGTGCAGGGGGACAAAATATGCCGCATAACGTGAAAATACCTGACTACGTGATCGAACGGATCATGGTAAAACGGGGCAAGCTTGCAGTATTTGACAAATTCGAGGCGGTTAAAACTGCGTTTCTTGTTATCGACATGCAAAATTTTTATGTAGCTGAAGTAGATACTGCGATCTCCATCGTTCCAAATGTGAACCGCCTCGCCGAAGCCTGCCGAGCCAAAGGCGTACCAGTATATTGGGTAATCATGCGCTGCGCTGAGAAAGAAGGTGCACCCAGTCAGTGGCCTCTTTACCATAAGTACTTCTTCACTGAAGCCAAGGGGGGAAATCACTTAACCAAGCTCAGCCCCGGCAATGATGGCTATGAAATTTATCCGAAACTTGAGGTGAAGGATGAAGACAGGATCATCACCAAACGCAGGTTTTCTCCCTTCATCGTGGGTTCATCAGATTTGCATGACATCCTTCAGGCCAATAGTATTGAGAACCTCATTGTAGCTGGTACCGCTACGAACATGTGCTCGGAAAGCACCGCGCGCGACGCGATGATGTTGGATTACAAGGTGGTAATGGTCGAGGATGCCAATGCGGCCCGTTACGACGATGACCATTTGGCAGGTCTCACATCTTTTTATCAAAGCTTCGGCGATGTCAAAACCACTGATGCGACAATCGCAATGATTGACTGATCCTTGATGTTAGAGATTCTCCAAATCTTTGTTTTCTCGGGTATTGGCAAGTTGTTGACTGGGCTTGATTTAGGTATGTTAGCTTCATGAATATTCCAACCGATATGTCGAGCCTAAAAGGCTTGCGTTATCCACCCTGGCATGTTGATCCAAGAGTTAAATGTCTTTCCGTTCGGTGGCTGCAACGGTGCATCCAGTGGCTGACCAACTGCAGCGCAGTAATACGCCATTGAAAGTAATATCTACCAACGGGAACTGTTAGACACATGTAGGAGACGGAAATGAACGCAAACTCGCAACCAGACACAGACATGGTCATCGTAGGGGCCGGTTTTGCAGGTCTATACTTGATCCAACAGGCGCGAAGACTGGGCTTGCGCGCCCGCTGCTTCGATCGTGCCTCCGATGTTGGCGGCACGTGGTGGTGGAACCGCTACCCCGGCGCTCGCTGCGATATGGAATCTCTTCAGTATTCCTTTTCATGGGACCCCGAAATCCAATCAGAATGGGAATGGAGCGAGCGGTTTGCAACCCAGGGTGAAATTTTAGCCTATGCTCAGTTTGTCGCCGACAAGCACGATCTGCGCCGCAACATCACTTTCGAGACTGGTCTCGAAAGTGCCCACTACGACGAAGAGAAGAAAATGTGGCGCGTCACCTTGGACTCCGGCAATGAACTCACATGCCGGTATTTCATTCTTGCTACTGGCTGCCTTTCCACGGCCCGGATACCTGATTTTCCGGGGCGCGACAGCTTTGTGGGCGATGCTTATCACACCAGCGATTGGCCGAAGGAAGGGGTTGATCTCAGCGGCAAACGCGTTGCTGTCATCGGTACAGGCTCGTCTGGTATACAGGTTATTCCCGAACTGGCCAAGCAGGCAAAACAGCTAACAGTATTTCAACGCACGCCGAACTTTTCGATCCCAGCCCGAAACCAACCACTTGATCCGAACGTCGTGGCATGGTGGAAATCGAACTACCCGGAACTCCGGCGCAAGGCACGCGAAGAAACCCGTACCGGAACGCTTTACGATTTTTCAACAAAGAAGGCCTTGGAACTCGACGAGATTGCGCGAGCAAAGGAATATCGCTGGCGATGGGAAAAGGGCGGCACAAACTTTGCCGTGGCCTTCACCGATCTTCTGACGGATGAGGCGGCGAACAGAACTGCCTCCGATTTTGTTAAGGACCAGATCCGGTCGGC
>CAUZJT010000321.1:0-2601 GCA_963580215.1 Gammaproteobacteria bacterium | reverse complement strand
TCCTCATCCGCATATGGCCCGCGAGGAAGGCTGGTTTGAATTCCTCGGGAATTAACTCCTTGGGTCCCACAGCCTTTGGTCGGTATCTTTTGTGTAGGCTTTTCCACCTGGATAGGTAATAAGTTCCATCTGCATGCCCCATGGAGTTAGGAAATAGCAAGATCGAAGCCCCGCTTCTGGGCCGTCCTCTATAGTAGGGCCGCCGCCGCCGGGCATGAGTCGGACGTTGTGTTCTTTTAGATGATCCATCGCTGCATCTATGTCATCTACATAGAGCGCGATATGGTGCCCGCCCCAATCGCTGTTTTTTGGCATTTCTCGTCGCTGGTCCGGGCTCTCGTATTCAAAAAGCTCAATGTTTGTATTAGCGCCACAACGAAACTGTTTAACACGCCGGATAACTGCGCGCGGATTGACGTTTAACATGTCGTGCATAAAGTCATCTTCATTTGATTCGAAAGGCCCCATTTCATAAAAAGGCTCCAATCCCAGAACATGAGTAAAAAAATCTACGGCCTCGTCGAAGTCTGGTGCGGTAATGCCGATGTGATCGGTACCACGTAATCCGGGTAATCCTTTCGAACTAGTCATATGCATTTTCAGAATGGCTAATAGTACGGTACTTTACACCTTGATTAATTCGGATGACAATTAGCTAGAGGAGACTCTGTATGTCTGAAAAAACAATGCCAAAGCCCGGTGAGGCGAGATGTCCGGGAGTTAGTGTTCAGGACTTGTTGGACGATGATTCCCGAGCCGTTCCCAGCTATTTAAGAAAGCAAAGTTATGAGTTTTTAGGGGATCAAGATATCCCTTTCGAACGCTATACTACGAAAGAATATTTTGAGAAGGAAGTAGAAAACCTTTGGTCCAGAACTTGGCAATGGGCTTGTCGTGAAGAACATATTCCCGAACCGGGTGATTACTATGTCTATGACATAGGGCCATATTCAGTCATCGTTATGCGTACAGAAAGCGGCGCAATCAATGCCTATCGCAACTCCTGTATGCATCGCGGTACCAAGCTGAAACCGTCATTTAGTTCAGGGAGCAGCCAATCGATTCGCTGTCCCTATCATGGGTGGGACTGGCATTTGGACGGGCGTATAAAAAGCCTGCCTTGCGAATGGGATTTTCCTCACGTTGATAAAGCAAAGATAGATCTTTCCTCAGTTCATTGCGACGTCTGGGGAGGGTTCGTTTTTATCAACCTAGAAGTTGAGCCGCTGCCTTTGCTCGATTATTTGAATCCTTTGCCCGATCATATTGAAAGCAAGGTATTTGAAGATCGATACATCGCGCAACACATCCAAAAAGAGCTTAACTGCAACTGGAAGATTGCGTCGGAGGCTTTTCTAGAGGCCTACCATGTGATGGAAACTCACAGTCAGCTGATGCGTACTAATGGAGATGCAAATACTCAGTATGACGTTTATGGAGATCACGTCAGTCGGCTGGTTAATGTGGCGGGGATACCAAGTACTTTCTGCGAAGAAGAACTCACCCAACAACAGATCCTTGACATGTTTCTAGTGGGCGATCGTGATGACGTGGCGGATGAGCTAGTGGTCCCCGAGGGTGGCACAGCGCGGCAGGTAATGGCGGAGCAGTTCCGACAGAGCATGGCTAAATCCGGCCAGGATATTTCTCAGGTGAGTGATTCGGAGATCGTAGATTCGATAGCTTATTTCGTGTTTCCGAACCAACAATTTTTCTCGGGTGTTTCTTTCCCAATTGTTTATCGATTTAGGCCATTGGGAATGTCTCACGACAAGGCTCTGTTCGATCTAATTTTGCTGAAACCTAGACCGGTTGGCCAATTCGTTGAGCCAGCGGAGCCGGTTCGACTGAAAGTTGAAGAATCTTATACTACGGTGCCCGGGATGGATCCCTATGTCGGTCATGTATTCGATCAGGATACCGGTAACATGCAGGCGGCCCAGGAGGGCGCGGCTACGGCCGGTAAATCGGGAGCAACCTTGGCCAACTATCAGGAAATTCGTGTCAGGCATTTTCACCAGACGCTAACTAAATATCTGGAGCAAATATGATGAACACTATTTTGATTACGGGCTCAGCCAGGGGTATCGGCTGTGAATTGGCGAAACAGTATGCCGAAGCAGGTTGGCGTGTTTTTGCGACTACCCGCAGCCCGGATAAAGCCGATGAATTAAATGCTCTAGCGTCCATCATGGACAATTTAACAGTCCATCGAATGGACGTATCAGATGCGCAGTCGGTTGGTGCCTTCGCTGCTGAATTGGGCGATCAACCGGTCGATGTCTTGCTGAACAACGCCGGTGTCTTCGGCGGTCTTGAGACGCAGACTTTTCAGAACATGAACTACGAGAACTGGGCTTTTGAGTTCAATGTTATGGCAATGGGGCCCTTCCGTGTCATCCAAACCTTATTACCCAACGTGCTTTTAGGACAGCAGAAAAAAATTGTTACCCTGTCCAGCCAGGTCGCGGCACATGTTTACGACCACGTCATTGGTTATTCCTACGCTAGTGTCAAATCAGCAGCTAATCGCCTGATGACAGGCCTGGCGACAGAATTGAAGGAGCAGGGCGTTATTGTGGTGCCAATGCATCCAGGTTG
>CAUZJT010000320.1:0-2602 GCA_963580215.1 Gammaproteobacteria bacterium | reverse complement strand
TAGAAACCCTGAACCTCGGTGTAGGCGGGATTAATGGCAAAAATTTTGCCTAAAAAACCACCCTTAACCAGATTCACCAAGATCTCATTACCGACAGTCCCCACCTTCTGTGAGGCACCCAGTACCGCTACAGAGGCTGGATTAAGAAGGGGGCGCAGCCGGTGCTCAGTCATTAAAAGCTAGGTGCTGGGGTCTGTCTTTTGCGTGGCGGATTAAACACGGCGCCCTCGATGACGGTGCATTTTGCCATCACTCGGGTCCACTTCAACTCACGTTCGTAGTAAATCTCAGCCGTCAACTCCTGCCCGACTTTACCGTATTTAGCATCCACCTGCGCAAAGGCGACGTTGGTCTTCGCCGTGGGACACCAGGCCGCAGTGGTAACCGTACCCACTTCTTTATTGCCGGAATATATAAACGCATGTTCAGCGGGCTTGTTACCCTCAACATCTAAATAGACAAACGCGAAGCGAGAGCCCTCTTTTTTCTCTTTAAGTAGCGCTTTGCGGCCATTAAATACCGGCTTATCAAATGACACCAACCAGCCCAGACCCAACTCAAACGGCGACCGCGAGCGTCCCATTCGGATGGCCTCTTCTGCGGGGATAAAATCTACCCCTGCCTGTATAAAACCAGTCTCAGTGCGCAGCATATCCAAAGCAGCACTGCCTATTGGACGGATACCCCAGAGTTTTCCAGCGTCAAACAGCTTATCCCAAAAGACTTCTGCCAAGCTTGGATCAATCCAAATCTCATAGCCTAGGTCGCCGGTAAAGCCAGTGCGACTAATCATCACCTCAGACCCTTCAAATGGATAGCGAGTAATGCCGAAAGGCTTAAGATTTTCAATTCCTTCAAAACCCATAGCTTTAAATACCGAACAGGAGGTTGGACCTTGCACTGCTAGCGCGGCGACCTCAGCGGTCTCATCGACGATGGTCACATCAAACCCTTCCGCTGACCACAACAACCAGTCCAGGCAACGAGCATAGGCACAGAGCCGGTAGTCATTTTCTGCAAGATGAAAAATAGTGCCATCATCCATTACCTGGCCATTGTTATCACACCAGACAGTGTAAGCCACACGATCAATAGCAATTTTGCTGACATTTCTCGTAACCAAACGGTTTAAATAGGCCCCAGCATCGGGTCCTGTAAAGCGATATTTAATCATTGGCGATATATCAAACACGCCCGTATTACTGCGTACGGCAAAATACTCTTGCTCAACGCTGGTATAGGCCTCAGCACTTCTGTAGCCCTTCCAGTCCTCCCAGAGATTGATCTCACAGGCTGCCAAACATCGCGAGTAAAACGGCGTCTCCAAAATCATTGTTTCATCATGTGCCATCATGCTGATTTACCTCGCTTAAGAATTTCTTTCGCGGCGTTGTGGCCCGCCAAACCCATCACACCTCCCCCCGGATGAGTTCCAGCGCTGCAGAGATAGAGACCGTCGACCGAAGTGCCGTACTGCGACGAACCCGGAAAAGGGCGCATGGTAAGGATCTGGTCGAGACTGATCTCACCGTGATGCCAATGGCCACCATGGATATGGAATCGTTCCTCAATATCCACCGGCGTGAGTAATTCGCTGGCAACAATTTTTTCTTTTAAGTCTGGCGCATAATCTGCAATACGATCTATCACCAGGGCCTTAAAAGCCTCTTTTTGGGTGTCGTTCCAGCCGCCCTCCAAGTCATAGGGTGCGAACTGCACAATGACCGACATGACATGTTTTCCTTCAGGAGCCAGACTGCCATCATGAATCGTTGGTATGCTGATATCCATCGCTGGCGCACTTGAATATTCGCCGTATTTGGAATGATTAAAGGCCCTTTCAATGTAGTTCATACTTGGCGCAATCACTAATCGCTGACCCATCTGCTCCTTAGTCAATCCCGTGAAGTTGGGCAAACTATCTAATGCAATGTGCAGCTTTGCGGCGTCGCCCTTCATTCTTACTCCTTTAACGCGCCGCGCAATACCCGTTTCTATATTGGCCAAACCTACCAGTTTGTTGAAGGTCGTTTTTGGGTCTGCATTGGATACCACCAATCCAGCATTAATCACCTGCCCATCGGCAAGTGTGACGCCAGTGGCTCGGTCAATATCAATATTGATCTTGCTTACAGCAGTGCCCACTTCAATGTCGACACCTCTGGCACGAGCAGCCTTAGCCAGAGCCTCGCCAACAGCACCCATACCCCCTTTGACCACCGCAGGCCCCTTGAAGCCATAAACATCGCCCATACGACGGTAAAGATAACCATAGACGGTGTTGGGTGAACGCGGGCCCATATGAGAGCCCAACAATGAATCAAGGCTGATAGCCGCCTTGAGTAGATCGTTGTCAAAATTCTCTTCCATAACGTCATAGATGTTGATCAATGCAAGACGCATCAAATCACTCATGTCCGCTTTACCAAGCATTTTCATGCCCAGGCCTAATTTGGCCAGGGTAAAGCGGTCGGTAAGATTGCCCTCGACCAGTTTCGGCGGTCTACGATTAAACGCTCCAGACAGCAACTTGGAAAATTTAAGTATCTTCTTATTAAAGGCAACAAAGGCCTCACGATCTTCGGCGGAGATTCTAGCTCCC
>CAUZJT010000319.1:0-2620 GCA_963580215.1 Gammaproteobacteria bacterium | reverse complement strand
GTGCGTGGGCAGCATACCAGACCATTGAGCGGCAAGGCTCTAGGCTGGCGACCATCTCGGCACACATATGCTTTACCGCCTGGAAAGAGGCAATGACTCTGTTAAATTGTTTGCGTTGTCCTGCATAAATCACCGCTTGGTCAAGGGCGCATTGCGAAGCGCCCAGGGTGTCCGCACTCAACGAAACCAGTCCTGCATCTAGAGCAATCCTGAACACCTCAGGGTCATCACTGATCAGGTCGGCTTTCACCTTGTCATAAGTCAACTCGCAGGTAGATCTTGTTCGATCAACTGTCGTTAGGCTTGATCGAGACAGCCCTCTCGCGCCGGCCTTGACGAGGTAAATCTCCTGAGCGCTGGTTGATACTAGGTAATAATTAGCATCAGAATCCAGGGCGAACAGTGACTTCCCTGAAAGTTTTCCGCTGTCGACAGATAGTCCTGCATTATTCCTAAACGCGATGCCTTCTGCGAACGCGATTCCAATTCTGGTTTCACCGGTTGCAACTGATCCAAGCAAATCCTCACCTCTTCCCGCTGCTTGTATCGTGGCGGGCGCAATGACAGAAGAACTTATAAAAGGGGAGGGCGTGACGTGATAGCCAAGTAATTCAGAGACAACCGCAGCATCTAGGTTTGAAAGCCCAAGTCCACCATTGGCTTCGCTAATTATTAATCCTGGTATTCCAAGGTCTGTCAGGCCACTCCAACAGTCAGCATCGCTTGACTCATGGGCCGCGATTTTCCTGACCATATCTAAAGGCACTTGTTCTGTCAGGAAGCGGTTAACAGAATCCTGCAGGAGTATTTGTTCTGAAGATAATCCAAATTCCATTTATTGACTCCTTTTACCCGTGTGCCTTGGCTGCAGGTTTTGGTTCTCTAGGCATACCAAGCCCACGTTCGCTGATAATATTCTTTTGGATCTGCGAAGTACCGCCACCGATGATAAGACCCAGGAAGTACATGTACTGATATTGCCAAGAACCATTGCCCCGGAGATACGGATTATCTCCATAGGCGATACCGATCTCACCCATCACGTCTATAGCTAATGCTTCTAGTTCGTGCCTGAGCTCAGTCCCCAGTAGTTTGACGATGATGCCGGCCATCTTTGCATCCTGGCCTTTATTAATGCGTGCTGACAGCACGCGCATGTCATTGCATTTCATGGCAAGTACTCGCCCTTGAATTTTCATTAAGCGGTCCCGGAAGATCGGGTTGTCAATGACTCGCTCGCCGTTAACAGATTCGGAGTTCATGAGCTTAATAACCCCATTGAGGCGAGATAAAGCAGAGTCAGGTGGTGCAAGTGAGCCCCTCTCATGACCGAGGATGGCATTAGCAACCTGCCACCCCTGACCGCGTTGTCCCACGATCTGGTCTTTTGGTACTCGCACATCTGTGAAAAACACTTCATTGAAATTGGCGTCGCCGGTCATATCAACCAGTGGACGAATATCGATGCCTGGTGTGTTCATGTTAAACAGTAGAAAAGAAATACCTTGGTGTTTGGGCGCCTCAGGTTCAGTTCTTACTAGGCAAAATATCCAGTCTGCTAAATGCGCTGTGCTGGTCCAGATTTTTTGTCCGTTGACGACCCATTCATCGCCATCAAGTTCTGCCTTGGTCGTCAGGCTGGCGAGGTCACTGCCCGCGCCTGGTTCCGAGTAACCTTGGCACCAAATCATTTCGCCATGGATGGTTGGCTTAATGAATTGTTGTTTTTGTTCCTCTGTACCCAATTCAAGCAGCACAGGAGTCAGCATTGAAATTCCCTGACCCCCAAGCCCGGTACTGACCTGAGCGCCGGAAAATTCCTCCGAAATGATTCGTGATTTGATGATGTCGGGTTCCGCCCCAAACCCACCGTACTTTGCCGGGATAGTGCGAGCGGCATAGCCGTTATCTATAAGGATTTTTTGCCAGGCAATTGCCTCTGTGTTTGCCCTGCCAGTCTGCTTTGGGGATTTATCGCCTCTTGAAGCGATGAATTGTTTTATCTCGGTACGAAACTCGTCGTACTCAGCACCAAAAGAGAGATCCATAACTGCCAGTAATCCTATAGAAACTGAACGGTCAGGCTATCACAGAGTCAGCTTATGTGGAGCGAGGCTATAATTTAGGCCTTTGGTTGGTCAAGACGCTGTGGTCGGCAGGTTATAAAGTTCAGACGCATTACCATAGTGTTCCAGTGTTTGTGGTGACTCATTCAGATAGCTGGTACTACAAGAAGGAATCCCCCAGTCAGGTCAGTTGTGCTGGGTCTTATCTTGATGATCCGTCACCTTCGATCCGTACATTGCTCGTTTCAGAGGACAATACAAAAGACACTGAAGGCTAGGTTCCGATCTGCGAATGCAATGTGGATATTGACGAAGGTGGAAGCACCCCGGGCATCGTTGATGCGAAGTTGGTTTTGCAGATCTATTAGGCGGGATGCTAGGCTTCGGGTCTTGATTGAGGGAATATGATCTTTGTCGGTTAGGGCATATCTTTACCTTCAGCGGGATCCGGATAGTTGCCCAATGCCAGAATCATGAGTGCTCCTACGGCGAAAAATCCTGCGCCAAACAAGAATCCAATGTTGTAGCTCCCAGTGACATCAAAAATAGTGGCG
>CAUZJT010000318.1:0-2636 GCA_963580215.1 Gammaproteobacteria bacterium | reverse complement strand
TGCACAGTGAATCCCGAATGCCAGACAACCGAACCTGGGTCAACACTGACCCATTCGGGCGACAGTCCGTCCAATGCAGGATCGGCGAGTATATTATACGGCTCTGTTGAATGGGTAATATCAACAGGACGCAACGGCCCAGCCTTATGGGAACCAGGCACGTAGGACATCGCACCATTTGATCTTTGAATGGCATCAAAGGGTATCCAGGCACTGACAAGCGGTACCTCGCCGATTGGCCAGAAAGTCTGGTCTTGATGGGCGTCGGTTTCACGGCCGCCTGGCTCCTTATAGAGCGCTTGATCCTGCCAAAGCCGAACGGAAGAAACGCCCAACAATTGAGCCGCAATCCCTGCAAGCCCCGCATGAAAGGTCAGAGGACGAACGTCAGAGGAAGTTTCCCAGAGACGCATGCACTGTATAAAAGATTGCTCGTAAGCAGACTTCTCATGGATACTACGCTTATCCGTTGAGGTTCTGTTTGCCACTTCTCTGTCGACCCCTGTGGCATGACGTGCCAGTTCTAAAGTCTCAAACACGTTCTCTGTCAGTACGTAACCTTTTTCCCGAAAGGTTTGTATCGTTTCGGGTGTTAATACCATGGGATAAGTTGATTCTGCCGTCATCATTCCTCAATTTTTTCAGGTTTGCTCCAATAGCTCTTTCGAGTTATTTCTCTGCCATTAGAAAAACAGACCGCTTGCGCCATTATAGCAGCGACCAGTCGGGAGGTGTTTCGGGATGGGTGAGCTCGCCTTTTGCGTTTCTAACAACCCGCCTTTGCTCATCGAGCCAACCTTGCCAGTCAGTGCAGGGTACCAGCTCATCCGCTCTGGTACGCTGATGCATTTCCAGCAGCAGCCGCATTTTTTCAAGCTGGTCGTGGTCAGTTAACGCTGTGTTATTGCGCTGCAATGGATCAGCGCGCAGGTCATACAATTCTTCCTCACCTGACAATCGCTTGCAGTACATATGCGACCGGGTGCGGACCCCTCGCCATTCCGCACCGTTTTGAAACCAGTCAAAGTATTTTGAAAAATTCATCAAGAAAACGCTATCAGGTGCCGCCGTCCGTGGCTGCTCGCCAATGACGATGCTGGAGGCTAGATTTGTACCTTCTACCGTCTGGGGCACTGGCACTCCTGCCAGGCCACACAGAGTGGGGAAAAAATCGACCATCGACAAGAGCGTATTATTGCGTGTACCCGGTGCAATCTTCGTTGGATACGAAATGATGCCGGGTATGTGAATTGACGCATCATAGGGGTTTTTCTTTGACCAGGGGTTAACGCCCTGTGAGCCGCCTTGTGTGCCGTGATCCGACGCGAACACTAAAATGGTGTTATCGATCAACCCTTCTTTTTCCAGATAGTCCATTAATCTACCCAGCATCTCATCAATGGCCAAAATCATCGCCAGATAGTGACGGTACATTTCCCTTGCGGCTTTCAACATTGAGGCCGGTACATTATCAGGCAGCGTGAGTTTGTCGGGCAACATTTCATAGAAGCGATCGGGTGCAAATCGTTCTGGCGTGTAGTGCGGCTGATGCGGGGACAGGAACATCAGAAAAGGATCATTTTTCGACTCGTTCATGAATTCGAAAGCGTAGTCTAGTAGGCCTTCGGTTTCGTAACCTTCCCAGCGCTCGTAGTTCCAGTCATCTTTGTGGACAAAACCATTGAAGTACACCATGTGCTGGTTATAAGCGCGCCAGTACTCAAATCCCAGCCGATCTCGGCCTTTGGGAACCCAGTCGGGCTGCATCGGCGTCCGATCCAGGGCGGGCCAGTGTCCGGTATGCAGATGCCACTTGCCGATCCAGGCAGTACGGTAGCCCTGATGAGAAAAAGCATCAGCGATAGAGATCTCAGAATGTCGGGTACGGGTTGAATTGATAAGGTGCCCGGTGCTCTGGGGATATCTACCGGTCACCAACATCGCGCGCGCCGGTGTGCAGACAGGACAATTAGAAATAGCGCTGTCTAGCGTGACTCCCCGATCCGCAAGTCGGTTTATGTTGGGTGTATCGATCTGTGTTTCAACATAGGCACTGTTGCCATACAAACTTAGCGCTTGCGCTCGTAACTGATCAGGAAAAAGGAAGACGACATTTGGCTGCTCAGTCACTCAACTCTACCTCTGTTCTTCATTTAATAAACGCTCTGTTAGAAGCGACTCAAAGGCGGTTTGATCTTTCCATTGCATCGCGCAGTTCACTAGCTGTCCGCCGTCGTCCACCAAAGTCCTGCCATCATCAGTGACAATAATGGGCAGTTGTTCCATTTCAAGAAGCGATTCGCTGAAGGCAAGATACACTGCCACAGTATCGTAAAGCAGTGAAGACTGAGCATCGGGATTCATGTGCGAAAAAATCGGCCAGTCTTTCACTTTTTCGCACCAGGCAAAGTGGTTTTGGAGAACCGCCTGGGCAAGCGGGTCGGAAGATTCTTTCAGACGCTCGAAATTATCGCCTTGTAAAAAAACGTTGCCGCAGGTGTCGAGCGGCGTAATCGTGATATCCCAGGGCGTTGCAAAGACCCGTTGGCAGGCCATCGAGTGTTTTTTAACGTTGTATTCTCGCATTGGCTTGTCAGCACCCAGATAGCCACGTCGAATACTCCCGTGCATGCCAA
>CAUZJT010000317.1:0-2641 GCA_963580215.1 Gammaproteobacteria bacterium | reverse complement strand
GGCAGCGATGTTACGGTGGTGGCGCTTGGGCGCTTGGTAGTAGATGCGCTAACAGCAGCAGACGAATTGGCGAAAGAGGGAATCAGCCTGGAAGTGATAGATCCGCGCACGCTATCACCTATGGACATGACCACGATATTAACATCAGTGCAAAAAACTAGTCGGGCCGTGGTAGCTCATGAAGCCGTGAGGAACTGTGGTGTAGGCGCTGAGATAGCGGCCACTATCGCTGATGAAGCTTTTGACTTTTTAGATGCACCAGTGAAGCGAGTGGGTGCACCTTTCACGCCGGTTCCCTTTGCTCCGGCGTTAGAAAAAGAATACCTACCCGGCGCGCAGGAAGTTGTGGACGCAGTGCGCTCGCTCTACGGCTAACTCCGAGATACCATCGGCGGCCGCTCGCCTTGCAGGACTGAACCTTTTCCTTCGGCATTCAAACGGTAATGGCTTGCGAGGGTAAAGATCCGAGCTAGGCATGAAGCGCCCTAAGTAGTAGCGGAAGACCAAGCGCGGAAAGGGGTAGTGGTGCAGATAAGTTTCAGGCCCAATCAATAAGTTTTACCGTTATTGAGAAAAATACCTATTTGCACTGCATCGACATAGCTGGTCGGTGGTGAAGTCATTTTGGTTCCTGGGTAGTAGGCCTGCGGATTAGTTAGAAAAGCAGTCATGGTAAAGTAATCCCAGACAACGCTGGTTTTATCGTTGGCCAACGCCGACGAATATGAATATCCCGGCAACGAGCCAGATCGGCGTCCCGCGACCCCATCCAAGAGTGGGCCGATTTTGCCGTTAGTCCTATCTCCGTATGTATGGCAGGTTCCGCAATTCTGGACAAATAGAGACTCAGCGTGTGCTGGATCGTAGTCGATACTTTCTGCGGCAATGGTTTCTTCACCCTGCATAACGCCGTGTTCTTTGAATGTGGCAGCCAGGTCCGCGCCCAGCGGCATATCAAAAGGCTGCGTCACGCGTGCCAACTCTTCCCCGGTTGGTTGTCCCGGCCGGATGCGGAGAATTTTGCCTTTAGAAGAATCCGTTATGGCATACAAAAAACCATCGGGGCCGGCTTCCACCGAGCGAATGCGTTCATTAAAGTCCGCCAACAAACGTTCCTCGTGAAGGAGTTTGCCATCGCGAATTCTCAGTCGTCGGATTGCCTGGCCGGATAGCGCGCCAATGAACAGATCACCTTGCCATGCCGGGAATGCGCTGCCGCCGTAATAAGTAAGGCCCGAAGGGGATATGGAAGGGCTCCAAACCACTACAGGATCAACGAACTCGGCAGCCGTTTGCTGGTCGGACATCGCGCGTCCAGAATAGTCAAAACCCCAGCTCAACAACGGCCAACCGTAATTTCCACCTGCTTTTAGCAAATTCAGTTCATCGCCTCCCGCGGGTCCGATGTCTAAAACCCATACCTGGCCATCTTCGTCGAAAGCAAAGCCTCCAGGCGATCGAAAACCAGTCGCCAACAGTTCTGGCTTTGCATTGGCGTCGGCGACCGCGATTGCGTTGTCATTGGGGACCGTGCCATCTCGATTAATTCGAATGATTTTCCCGATGTGTCCATCAACTCGCTGCACCATACCGCTGCCAGATTGTCCGCTAGATCCGACGCCGACGATCAGTGATTTATCTTGCAGAAACTGGATGCGTGTGATGTTCGGTCCGCCGGTTGGCGCGGGCGGAGACGTTCTAAATAGTTCCTGTCCATCAACCAGTTGGTTGCCCTCCAGCCTCGCTCGATAGACGACTCCCGTTCTAGCTGTTGCCTTGCCTTTGGTATAAGTGAGATACAGATACGGGCTGGTCTCAAAATCGGGATCAATTTTTATGTCTAGCAATCCATCGTAAGGACTGGCTGACATCACTTCCGGTACGCCTTCAAGTTCTGCGATAATCTCACCGTCGCGAACTACTTTAATTTTACCAAACCGCTCGGTGATTAAGAGCGTGCCGTCAGGAAGCCAGGTCATCGCCCAAGGGAAGTTAAGCGGGGTAACATAGTCTTCGACCCAGTACTTTTGTTCGAAACTGCCAGGGCTAGTCTTGCCAACCGCTTTAGAAGAGCAGCCGCCAAGTACTAGAAAAATCGTAATGAGTAGGACCACTTGTATTCGTTGCATAATCATTGCTTCTAAGTCCTTAGGTCATGTTTCATCGTGACAACTGTCGTCAATTGTTTAAGTCTCGACCTTAGTGTTTTGGTTTTCAATATTTATCTTGGTTTTAGTGATTCTCTGAGATATTGACCGTTTGGGCTCGTTAGTTCAGGCTCTTGCTTTAAAGCTCTTCATTTCGAGCCTTGGAATAGTTGCCAAATCGTATTGTACATATTATGCGCAAAGATTAGTCTGCAAATATTTTTCCAGAGAAAGGTACGGGTATGATTATTTTGGCTGTCAAATGAGCGAAGCTTATCCTGATGTCGCCTGGAGTGACCGTCTGGTTATCAACGGCGCTCTGACCAGAGGTGCAGGTTCCACAATTACAATTGATAACCCTGCAACCGGCGAGCCGATTCTGGCGCTGAGCCAAGCGTCCGTGGCACAGGTGGATGATGCCGTCAGGGCGGCGAGAACCGCTTTTGATTCTGGTCTGTGGGCAGACGGTGTGCAACGTCGTGACGTATTGTTGC
>CAUZJT010000316.1:0-2642 GCA_963580215.1 Gammaproteobacteria bacterium | reverse complement strand
AAAGGACGCCTTTTCGCGTGAAGCCAATGTCATCGTCACATTCTTTCGATAAGCTCTGCCAGGTATTGATGCTATCCATCATGATCGGCAGTTCTGCAGGGTCGCGCGCTTGTTGGCGAATCCATCCCCAGTTGCGACTCGATTGTTCTCCAGCCACTCGCCCCTTGTCGCAGACAAGCACCGAGATACCTCGCTTAGCCAGAAACCAGGCGGTAGAGATACCAATAACGCCAGCGCCGATGATTACGACGTCTACCGAATCCGGTAGCGGATCGTTGAATTGGATGGGTGATAGATTGGAGTAGATCAAACGTACTTACCTCCCTGAATGACGGCGAACTGTCGGTCAGGGTCGTCCTGTGGCGTTGAGTCATCGCCCTCTTTCGCCAACAACACAGAGGGGTTGTGGGCGTATTGCAAAATGTAGGATTTACGTTCGCCTTCCGTATGATTAGGACCCGTGCGATGCGGCGTCAGGGATGAAAACACCACAACGTCTCCAGCCTTTGCCTCAATCGGCAGGGCACCGGATGTATCTGTCAGACATTCGTAACCGAGATCAGTATGCCAGTGACTGAGCGTGCCTTGCCGATGCACGCCGGGCATAATCCACGCGCAGCCATTTTCTACGGTCGTATCAACCAAGGGCACCCAACAAGTCAGGTAGTCCTGCGGTGCTACAAAGTTATAACCATTGTCCTGATGCCAGGGAAATTCTTCCAGGCAGTGAGGCTTTTTATATACCGCCTGATCCCAATAGAGCCGACAGTCCGGGCCGAGCAAGTCAAAGCATAAGTCTGCGAACAGCTCGGATTTAGCAAATTGGCGGGCAACCTTAGAGCGCTTCACAACGTGCAGGGCGAACGTGATTTCATCGGCCCGCGCAATAAATTGTCGCTTGTCTTTTACTGTGCGCAAAAAATCGTTGGTCTTAGCTTCCATCGGGTCAATGTCTGCAATCAACTCATCCAGCGTAGACTGTGGGATGACCTTTTCCAGCAGAAATCCGCCGTCCTGGTTCCATGTATCGGCTTGCGACTCAGTAATTATGCGGAAAGGGCCTTGGGTGTCATGCCAAACAAAGTCGGTGTTTTTTTCGTGTTGTTGCAGGCTCATCTTATTCCTGTTCGTTAAAGTCTAACTGAAGTCAAAATGATTCCAGCATTGGTGGCAACAAGCAAACCGTTACTTGATAATCAACTCAGTTTTAAAGAGTAGCGCACTATGGAATTTCCAACAGGTTTCATCTGGGGTTCGGCCACCGCAGCTCATCAGGTAGAAGGTAACAATACCAACAACGACATCTGGTTGCTTGAGCATGTGGAGCACAGCATGTTTAAGGAACCATCATTGGATGCCTGTGATCATTTCCATCGCTACCCGGAGGATATTAAGCTGTTAGCGGACCTGGGTTTTAATTCCTATCGATTCTCGATCGAATGGGCCAGGGTTGAACCAGAGGAAGGGCATTTTTCAACCGCTGCTATTGATCACTACCGACGCATGTTGATGGCATGCCATAGCCATGGAATTAAACCTTTCGTGACCTTTCACCACTTCTCCTCACCCCAGTGGTTAATCAAAGCCGGTGGGTGGGAGAGCGACGACACGCCTGCGCTATTTGCCCGCTATTGCGGTCGCCTGGCTGCAGACCTTGGAGACCTTATTGCCGGAGGCTGCACCATCAACGAGGCCAATATCGGCCGTGTTTTGATTTCCTCAGGCGTACTGCCGCCCATGGATCTAATCCGAGCGTCACCGGGTTGGGTCGAAGCCTCTGACCAATTGGGTATCAGCGCCGATGACTTTAATCCCTTTATGTTTGCCGTAAGTGAACAAGGTCAGCGAGTGGTTATGGCTGCTCACCATCAGGCGGTGGAGGCTATACGTGCCACGGGTGCGACCTTTCCAGTTGGCGTCACCTTAGCCGTGCAGGACATTGTTGCGGTAAAGGGGGGCGAGGCTATTGCCGCTCAACACCAGCTAGAGGTTAACGAACAATATCTGACAGACCTTGTGGGTGACGATTTCGTTGGGGTGCAGTGTTATACCCGCCATCGTTACGACGCTAACGGCGCCATGCCAACGGAAGAAGGGGTCGAACTCACCCAGATGGGTTATGAATTCTGGCCCGAGGCGCTAGAGAGCTCTATCAGACAAGCCCATGCGTGTTCAGGGCTACCCGTGCTGGTGACTGAAAACGGCCTGTCTACCACTGACGATAGCCGCCGGATCGCATTCGTCGAGAGAGCACTGCAAGGCGTGAAAAACTGCCTCAAAGATGGTATTCCGGTGATGGGTTATACCTATTGGTCTTTACTGGACAACTATGAGTGGATGCTCGGTTACCGGCCAACATTCGGTCTGATTGCCGTCGACAGGGCAACCCAGCAACGCACTGTAAAAGACAGTGCAGTTTGGCTGGGTAACATTGCGCGTAGTAATCGTCTTGGCTAGCCGGCCAATAGGTATCGACAAATTAACTCTAAAATTGATGACAAAGCCCCGCTAAACCATTGTCAAATTACCACTGCCTTTCCTGACCTTACTGAGTAAATTAGTCAGCACTTTCAATCTAAATAAGGAGGTGCTTGAAAACCGCCAACGCGCTCAGCCAGCAACCGGGTAAACTCAATAGTTTC
>CAUZJT010000315.1:0-2643 GCA_963580215.1 Gammaproteobacteria bacterium | reverse complement strand
CCCAATAATTTGGAAGCAGGTCTTTACTTGCATAATGATCGACTATCATTTGCCTGGCATTTAGGCGTAACGGCTCATAGTCTGGTCTATTATCAAGAATGTGACACAGTTTGTCAGCGATAGCTTCAGTATTGAAAAAAGGCACCAAAACACCATTTTCTCCGTCAGTGACAAACTCTCGTACCGGTTCGGTATCAGAGCCTACGATCAGGGCCCCCGCACTCATGGCCTGAAGCATGGACCACGACAAGATGAAAGGAACGGTCAGATACACATGTGCGCTCGAAATCTGCATCAGCCTTCTGAAGAATTCCAGGGGTTGAAAACCCATGAAATGCAGGCGGTCCATGTCGAAATCATATTCCTTCAATATGGCTTCTTTATAGGTTTGACCATCACTGCGTTTTCTTCCATAAGCGACACGATCTTGACCCAGTATCACAACATGCAGGTTCGGGCGACGCGTTTGAAGCTTGGATACGACGTCCATAAACTGAGGGAAGCCACGGTATTCCTCCATGCCCCTTGCAACGTAAGTTATGACCTCATCCCGAGCAGTGAAGCTGTGCTTACCAACGTTGACACGGGCATTAGAGCTTGGCGCGAAGTATTCTGTGTCCACACCATCATGCAAAACAGAAATATTGTCTTTGAATATCCCGGGGAAATTATTGTGCTGAAAGCTAGTGGGGCATTGACCGTGATCCATCGCGGCCAGATCCTGTAAAATTGGCGTATTCTTCAGCCGGATTCGCATCTTATCTTCCGGTCCGTATGGTTCTTCACGCAGGAAAGAACCGTCTGAGTTCAGACTATGGTAATACCATTCAAAATAGGTCAGCAGCTTCGAATCCGGAAACAGGTCCTTCAGGAACAAACCAGCACCCCACCCTGAATGGGACAGAATAATGTCAGGCTTGAAGCCGGCCTTCTTTGAAGGTAGTAGCGCTGAATAGAGTGCCTGTCCCATGATCACTGCCCGCTCCGTAAAAATCATTGAGGGATGCGCATCTTTCCTCGGCTCACGATGTGGTTTGAACCGCATCGTTTTTTTGACAGCGGTTTGCTGATTCGAATCCAGAGTAGCAGCATACACTTCCGCACCAAGTTCTGGATTGTCAGCAAGGTAGGTTAAAATATGTCGATACTGCCCCGGGAAATTATTATGAACAAAAAGAATACGCACGTGGGCTCTCTACTCAACCCGCAAAAGTAAGCCACCGAGATAATCCATATTTGCCACTTATTTCGTTAGAAGTTCTGTATATTTCCACATATCCCTTGAGGTAATGCAAACACCTGATGAATTCGGTTTCCAAATCAGTCGCCGGTTTGCTTGTGGGGAAGCTCGCAGATGACGGCGTCATCGATCTCGCCAGGCCGGTATCGCACTATGTGCCTGCATTGGCAAAAAGTGGCTGGGGACCCGACTCGCTAATTTCTTTGGCGGGTTACGCTGTACTCGCTTACTGGTAGTGAATTTTCTAAACGAGGTCAGATCAATGAAAAAGTTTCTTGTTACAGTTGGTATTATCATTCTTGGGACTACCGCGGCGATCGCAGCGGACCGTGAAGGCACCGTATTGCCAGCGAAACTCAGCAAGTCAGATATATCAGGCTCGATATTCGAGCGCTCGGATATGCTCGAATCAAAACACAAAGACGGTCACGTTACGCTTGATGTCACGACATTATTGAGCAGCGACAAGAAGTTTGCCTCTGGCATGTATCGTTCCGGCAAAACTCGTTTCGAGATCAAGGAGCCATACGGTGTTGATGAATTCATGTTTTTTCTCGAAGGCGGCGTTACATTGACTTCAGCGGATGGCTCTGTGCAGGTTATCAACGCTGGTGAAGGGGTAACGGTGCCCAAAGAATGGATCGGCGTCTGGGATACTGACGGCTATACCAAGATCTGGGTAATCTATTCTGAAGATGGCTCCGGGCTGTAACCGGGTGACACGGAAACGGGGCGCGAAGATCGGTCGAGCGCTGATCAGCACTGTTGCCTTCGGTTGATGCTATCGTAGTGATATCAGTATAGGAATTGCCATATGAAAACCATCTACAGCGAACAGCACCGGTTGCGGGACGCCAAAACAGAGCTCTATGGTGGGGAACTTGTCCAACCCTTTGAGCGACCATCGCGTGCCGACATCATCCTCAAGGCGTTAGTTGAGTCCGGGCTGGGTGAGATTAGCGATCCGGACATGTTTTCCCTGGATCCGGTCTTGGCTGTGCACGATGCCGATTTCGTGGCATTCCTGGAGACCGTCTGGAAGGAATGGCAGAAAAAAGGTTACGCCGGTGAGGTGATCGCCAACGTCTGGCCTGCCAGACGTATGCAATGTCGGGTACCCCGCGACATCGAAGGCAAGGTGGGGTACTACGCGCTTGCAGCCGAGACGTCGATCTCCGAGGGCACCTGGCATGCGGCACTGGCTGCTAAAGATGTTGCACTAACTGGAGCAACGGGCCTGTTGAAGGGAGACAGCGGTATCTTTTCTCTGTGTCGGCCGCCCGGCCACCACGCCGCCCGCGACATGTTTGGCGGCTACTGCTTTTTAAATAACGCCGCTATTGCAGCGCAGCATTTATGCGCTAACGGCGCCGGGCGAGTGGCCGTTCTGGACATAGATTTTC
>CAUZJT010000314.1:0-2644 GCA_963580215.1 Gammaproteobacteria bacterium | reverse complement strand
CTATCTAATCCTAAATTATGCCTGGACAAACAGCCAAATCACCCCCGCCCGACTTCTAAATTTCCTAATTGAGCACCCCGGGCGTCTGTAAGACACTAGATCATCAGCTATTGAGACATTGACCAACCACTACCGATGTCGGCTATGGCGCTGGAACTTGGAACGCACTCTTCCTTATTCGCAGTCACGAAATGCGCATTACAGAAGTCGGTTCATGGCTGGCGATAATCTTCGGTGTCGGCGCCATAGGCACTTTTGCTCTAGGATACCTCGGCGACAAAATCAGCGACTGGACTGGGATAGGCGCTGGTATTTGTGGATTGCGGGGGTTTCCACCCTTGTCATGGTGCCATTTCAGTTCACCGCCTATCTTTACGTAGACTTACGAGCGGTGATCCCAGCCCTCGCGGTCGTTTCGATATTGGGGGGCATGTACCTAGATCCATCATTCGCCATGACTCAAGGCTTAGTCACCATAAGCATGCGTGCCGTCGCCTCCGCTTTATTGTTGGTCATGCTAAATATTATCGGCATGGGACTAGGCCCCTACTTTGTAGGTGTCGCAAGCGACATGTTTTCAACGGACTACGAAATTAATTCACTGCGTTACGCTCTTTGTCTTTGTGTTTTAGCAAACTTATGGGCGGCTTTTCATTATTTTATGGGCGCTAGAACATTGCGAGAAGATCTTGATTCGACAGAGGCACTGATGATGCAGAAAGCTGAATGATCTCCAAATAAGAGACTGACATGGCCCGACGTTGGTGCAGGGTAATTAAAGGTTTGAATGGATGCATATGACGTAAAAGCACACACCATGAGTCCGCATAGAGCTTCCCAAAAAAGCCAAAACCGAAGTTTTCCGTTCCTCTAGCTATAACACCAACACCTACCAAAGAATTGAAAAGAGGAAATTAAGCCGAAGGCGCGCTGCTGTCGCTTAGCTCGCGGATCCCTAAAAGACCCCAGTAAATCGAATATTATCTTTATCGAGCCCATCCAGGACCACTGATATGCCGCCACTTTTGATCATCCACTCTAAGCGGTGATCACGGTACTCACGTTTAAAAACCCCCGAAGTCACAGCCGCTTTCAATCCTTCGATGTCTGAGCTGGGTCCATCAAAAGCCGCCTCCTCTGCAGCCTCCCTACAAACAGTTACGCTTGGTCTTTCGTTAACCCGGGAATGCCAGTCACTAAGCTTACCTGTAGGTTCGAACCCGAAACTTGTAATGCTGTTTACGAATGGAACAACTGCCAGATCACCCCAACCAAAGCTGGCTCCATTAAACCAGACCCTGTCATTCAGTTGACTAGACAGCCACCGATACCAGCCAGCAATTTGCTCGGCCGCACTTTCCTCTATTTTTTCAGCAACATCGCCCGACGCCCGGCCAAAGAATCGAATTTCTGCTAGACCCCAGCTAATTGCTTCAACGTGGGTGTCGATTGCATCCTCGATCATACGAACCCGAGCACGCTCAAGTGGACCGGTAGGCAAAAGCGGTGGTTGTGGCCACCTATCCTCGATATATTCCAGCATAATCGTGGAGTCAAACAGACGGACATCGTCTCCTTCCACTAATGCTGGCACTTCCCCACGTGGACTTGCGGCCATAAATTCTTCCATCGCTGTTCCCGTAACAATCCCTTCCGGCAAATGGGCCTCAAATTTAACACCCTTCTCTAATAAAGCGATTTTTACTTTTTGTGCGTAGGGAGACAGCGGGTGATCATAAATAACGAGCGCCATCAGGACTTCTTCGACTGTCGCATAACGCTAATCAACCCAGACATCTCACGAGAATTGGACATATCGATTAACTGGTCTTTCTTATCTTGTAGATCTTCAAAGGTGACATCTGCACCGAACTTCAACGCTTTGTTAACAAACGTTGCACTTCGAGAAAACCGACCATTACCGGCATGAAAGGTTTGTCCCGTTGGCGCGTCTTCCGTGCACATAAGCAACACAACCGGAGTGACCAGCTTGGGGTGCCGCATCGGGTCGGGATTGTCCGGGTCAACATCACGACCTGGGATCGTACCAATCAATCTTGTTTCTGCCGCAGGTGCAAGGCAATTTACTCGTATGTTTTTCGATAAACCTTCAATAGCCAGCACATTCATCAATCCAAGCATGCCCATCTTCGCAGCGCCATAGTTTGCCTGACCGAAATTCCCAAAAACCCCCGAAGTTGAACTGGTGAAGACAATTCGGCCGTAATTTTTTTCATACATAATCGGCCACGCAGCCCGGGTGACATAACCAGAGCCGTTCAGGTGAACGTCCATCACCATATCCCAGTCTGTCATGTCCATATTCTTGAAACTCTTATCCCGAAGAATTCCAGCATTGTTGACCAAAATATCAACGGTACCGTAGGCACTCACAGCATCATCAATAATAGATTGCGCGCCCTCCTTAGAAGAGACACTGGCTTTGTTAGCGATTGCTTCACCACCAGCGGCTTTAATTTCGTCAACCACAATGTCGGCTGCATCACTCGAGCCCACCCCATCTCCACTGCCACCCAGATCATTAACCACCACTTTGGCACCGCGACTTGCAAACTCCAGCGCATGAGCTTTACCCAGTCCACCGCCTGCTCCTGTGATGACAACCACCTTGCCTTCAAAATCA
>CAUZJT010000313.1:0-2647 GCA_963580215.1 Gammaproteobacteria bacterium | reverse complement strand
TGTAGTACTCAGACTGTCCGGTTCTCCAGGGGGCATAGTCGTGCTGGAAAGGCTGGCGAGCGCCTGCCAGTTTTGGGTAGCCCACGTGTCCTTGAAAATCTGTCCTTTAAGCGACGTGCCGTGGGCGCTACCTCTCAGGGTTGCGCCGTGACACTGAGAGCATTGCTGACTGAACAACGTCTGAGCATCCAAAGCAGAGACAGGCTCTATAAAAAATAGCAGCGTTAAGTTGGCAATAAATAGGCTAGTGCGCATCATCACTCCGGTTTCGTGTCAGTTTTACGTTCTTGCCAGTTACGCGACATCGAACATCAAACAAATGCGTTCGTAACCATGCGATGCAAAGCTAGGCAGCCGAGAAAGATCGCTGTTAACTTCATCAAGTGTGAGGTTCGGCAATCGGGTGAGTAAGACCTCGAAGGCAATTCGAGCCTCAAGTCTTGCCAATTCGGCACCCGCACAAAAGTGCGGGCCGTGGCCAAAGCCCATATGTTTGCTTACGTTGGGTCGATCAATGTCGAATTCTGTCGGTGAAGCAAAAACGGACGGATCGTATCCCGCGGCGCCCCATACCGGCAGCACCAGATCGCCCTTTTTAACTTCTGCACCTGACACCTGACAATCTTCCGTTGCCCGCCGGTAGGTGCACTGTATTGGTGGATCCCAGCGCAACACTTCCTCAACGAAGCGATCAATAGCGCTCAGGTTGTCACGCAAGCGATTCGCTAATACTGGATTGTTAAGTAGTACCAGCACGCCATTGCCGACAAGATTTGTTGTTGTTTCGTGCCCAGCCAACAGCACCTGATCAATAATAGGCAGAAGTTCTTCAGTTCTTAGAGGCGCCTCACCCTCTTCACGGGCGTTTACCATTTCACTCAGCAGGTCATCTGTAGGGTTGCCACGGCGGGCTTCAATACGCGGAACAAAGTATTGATGCAACTCCACAACTGCACTGGCCACGCGCCGCCGCTGCTCATGGTTCAGCAGGTCGATGTTGCCCGAGATCATCAGGTCCCCCCAATCCTTAAACCTCCAAAGGTCAGCCCGATCAACGCCAAGAACGTCTGCAATAACGGTGACAGGCAGCGGTACCGAAAATTCAGGCAACAGGTCAACCTTTCCGTTGGCTACAAATTTGTCGATAAGATCGTCTGCAATTGCACGAATGTGTGGTTCCAGAGCGCGGACCCGGCGCGGATTAAGCGCTTTGCTCAGCAGTTTACGGTGTCGCGTGTGCACGGGCGGGTCTGCCGTGAAAAGTGCATTCACCATCGGATGCGCGTCCTGGAAAATCTCCTCCACATCGTCCTGAACAGGATCCTCCCCGACCCCCATATGTCGGGGACCCTGGTCATCGATGGAAATAGACGATGAGAACCCTGCCGTATTTTTAGACATAGAGATCAGGTCATCGTAGCCCACCACCGCCAACCCAATCTCCGGGTCGAATCCAACCTGGCCGCTACCGTGCAGCGTCTTGTAAGTTGTGTAGGGACACTCAATGTGTGATTCGGATGAGAGCGCGACCTCCGTCACATTTTCCTTAGCCGTCATACCATTTTTACGTCATAGTCAGATTTATGTTGCAAAGCCATTATTTTACTACTCTCTACAATATGCCGGCCGAACGCTGATTGATAGCGGTCAGTGCCCTATAATATTAAAAACGCCGGGCTCAATATATGGAAACGTTGCAAACGGTCTAAATTGATAACGAATTAGTATTAGTGCCCCCTTGATCTTTTGGGTTTCCTCGATTAATCACAGGATCATCCACATCTCTGAGCTACTATTAAGGGTAGATAACAAAACCATTTACTCTGCTAGGAGCGGCTTTCATCTCTTTAAAGCGAGCAGCAATAGAGTGGATAAAACAGGAGCTTGGCTAAAAGAAAAAGGCCTTGGGTTGTTTATGGGTGGTCATTGCACTGGAATAACGGCGGCTTAGAGAATAGCTATATAGTCGGCTTGGATCGAGAAAGACTGTCACACGCTGCAGTAGGTTCCGTAGTAAACAAGGAACTTGAATTTATAAGAAGCTCCGCAGAGTAATTGACATTTAACCTAACCTTTGGATCGACACTCTATCGTAGGTAATTAACTTTTAATGTACCCGGCTAGCATTCTCGGCTTAGCAGCACCCACCGCACCCCTACCCCAATTCACAAAAAAGGACTCCTGCTGTGTTGGTACTAGTGGTTGGGAGGAGTGATTTAGTTAAAACTTGACGTATAGGATACTTCTCTTTCTTCTAAGTCCATCCACATAGCATCAAAGACATGATTATTTCTCGCGAATTCACGACCGAAACTTGAACCTCATCAACGTCCTCATGCCCTAACCCTTGCGTCTGTATTCATAACAGTGGCGGGAAGCGCACGTTATCCTTCTCAATTTTCAGCTTGGGGAATGATTTTCTGAGCTGGAATCAAACCGCCGACACTCGAAATCTCAAGACTAAAGCTTGAAATTGGCATCAAATAATTCAATAACTTACCGCAGCGTCCCTTACTAAACCTGCACCACCGTGCGGCTTACCTCAGGTCTAAAGCCTTCGTGAAATTTATGCACCAAAGACTTCTCTGACGTGCATTGGATCCATGTATTCGCGTACCGCAATGAATTTGCCATTTTTGAATTCGAA
>CAUZJT010000312.1:0-2671 GCA_963580215.1 Gammaproteobacteria bacterium | reverse complement strand
TCGGGATGCGGAGTTGAACAGGAGATTAAAGGTTATAGGCAAGCCGGTTCGCGCATCCGAAGCCGAAATTGAGCGAAATCGTCGAGCACGGAGCTCGATAATGCGCATCGCGGAGAAGCTGTGATGCCAGTGATTGTGCAACAACTTATGCGCTGGTTCTTCTCGCCAAGGCCGATGGCAGGTTCTTTTTTATGTGGCCTGTTGGTGGTGTCTTCGCTCGGTGTTGCATATTCGTCACACCAGACCCGCAATATGTATCGAGATTTACAACAGCTCGAGAAAGATCATGATGATCTCGAGCACGAATATGAAAAGCTTCTGCTCGAGCATAGTGCCTGGGCAGATTACACCAGGCTCAACGAGCTGGCGCAGGACAAGCTGCAAATGACCGCGCCCGAAACCAGTGAAATGGTGGTGCTGCGATGATGCTAGCGCGTGTCCATCTTGTGGGAATCATCGTTATTTCCCTGTCAGCGGCCATGATGATGCGGCTTTGGTATCTGCAGGTTTTTGAAAAAGATTTTCTTCAGAATCAGGGCGATGCACGGACTATTCGAATGGAGCGTATTAACGCACACCGGGGCATCATCCAGGATAGAGCGGGCAAGCCGCTGGCGGTTAGTACCCCGGCTTTGTCCTTGTGGGCCAATCCCAGTGAGGTTCTACAGTCAAATGCCAGCCTTGAGCCTCTCACAACTTACCTGGGTGTTAAGGCTGGAGAGTTCGATAAACGGCTGAAAAGTGCCAAATCAAAAAACTTCGTTTATCTGAGGCGCCACCTCCCGCCGGCTGAGGCTCGGGGGATTCTCGAGCTGGAAATACCTGGAATCTATGCGGAGCGTGAATATCACCGTTTCTACCCCGCTGGCGAAGTTGCTGCACACCTAGTTGGGCTCACTAACGTAGATGATAAGGGGCAAGAAGGGCTTGAGCTTGCTTTTGATACGTGGCTGGCCGGAACGGCAGGCAAAAAAAAGGTTCTAAAGAATCTGTACGGTGAAATTATTCGGGATATAAAACCCGTTGCGGAAGCGCAGCCAGGAAAGACGCTGACACTTGGGATTGACCTGAGGCTTCAATATCTGGCCTATCGAGAGCTGAAGTCTGCGGTGAAGTCTTTTCAGGCAGAATCCGGATCGATAGTTGTTCTGGATGTTGAGACCGGCCAGGTTCTCGCGATGGTGAATCAGCCTTCCTACAACCCCAACAATCGAGTCGGCCTGGATTTGAGTGCGGTGAGAAATCGGGCTTTAACTGATGTGTTTGAGCCTGGGTCTACCGTTAAACCGTTTACGGTTGGCGTCGCGCTCCAATCTGGAAACTACACCCCTCAGTCGACTATTGATACTGCGCCCGGTTTCGTTCGAGTCGATAATTTTACCGTTCGTGATCCACGAAACCGGGGTGAGATAACCCTGGGTGAGATCATTATACATTCAAGCCAGGTTGGTATTTCCAAGCTGGCCTTGGACCTTAATGAGTATGAGGTCTGGGGGATGTTTGAAAAATTGGGTTTTGGTCGCGATGTCGGTACGGGTTTCCCTGGAGAGAGCGTGGGGTATCTGCCCAATCACCGCAGATGGAAAGACATTGACAGGGCAACCTTTGCCTACGGCTATGGACTTACGGTCACGCCGTTACAACTGGCGGCCTCCTACTTGACTATCGCGAGTGGCGGGATCAAGAGGGATGTCAGTCTTATCGAAGGCATGGGGAGTAATGACCAGCGAATTTATTCCATAGAAGTCGCAGACCAGCTAAAACAGATGCTGGCGTCTGTGGTGACTGAGGGGACAGCAAAAAAAGCTGCGATAGAAGGTTATTCAGTGGCGGGTAAAACCGGAACGGTCAGGAAGATGGGGAAATCTGGTTACGAAGATACCCGACACCTTGCGTTTTTCGCTGGTATGGCGCCGGTTGATCATCCCCGGTTGGTTGGTGTGGTACTCATCAACGAGCCAAAGGGCGAGAAATTCGGTGGCGGAGCGATAGCTGCGCCCGTCTTTTCCAGAGTAATGCAGAATGCCCTTAGGATCCTGAACGTACCGCCTGTAGTCCAGATTGAAGGAGGGGCTGCCTAGGTGATGCTGCGCCAACTACTTCCAGACATGCATGTCCCTGCCATCGCGATTCAAGGAATTTGCGAGGATAGTCGGCGGGTTAAAAGCGGTGACCTTTTTTGCGCGGTAGCAGGTGAGCGGACCGATGGCCGAGACTACATTGCAGCTGCTATCGGCAATGGTGCGGCTGCAGTGTTGGGCGAAGCACCTTTACCTGAAATGTTGAACCCGTTGGTACCGATGGTTGCTGTCGAGGGTCTGCGCAGCCGAATGAGCGAGATTAGCGGCCGTTTCTACGGCCATCCAAGCGAAGCGCTGTCAGTTTTTGCCGTTACCGGAACCAACGGGAAAACCTCGTACAGTCAGTTCTTGGCGCAGGCATTATCCAGTGCCAGTGTTAAATGCGGCATGATTGGCACAATGGGTTCTGGTGTACCTGGCGCTTTGGTTGACGCCGGTCTTACAACGCCAGCCGCGATTGATATTCAGCGAAAGCTCCGGGAGTTTGTGGATTCCGACTGCGAAGCCGTTGTGCTTGAAGCGTCGTCACATGGCCTGGTACAAGGCAGGCTGGAAAATGTCAGGGTAGGGACTGCGGTGCTTACCAACAT
>CAUZJT010000311.1:0-2674 GCA_963580215.1 Gammaproteobacteria bacterium | reverse complement strand
AAAAGATAGCAAGAACGGCGCTGTTAATCATCAGTGGACCTAGACTTGAACCAACGTCATTCTTTTTTAGAGAGTGAAAATGAAGAATCAAGGCAAGCATTGGCAATCAACTGGGATAACATGGAAACTTCAACAAATGTCACCGATGTAGCACCGTAACTGAGAGCGTTCAAAAAACACCTAGCCAGATTCGAGATAGGCTTCAACCAGATGACGACTACAACGAAAGGGTGCGGCCAGAGGTCAGATGTACCTCACAAACCGCCACCGAACTAACGACGGAAACCCAGCCCAGTAATGGAAGGTTGTCAAAACACAAAAGTTCTCGCCCATATTGCCGAAGAATTCTATTGAACCCAACAACACCAATCCCACATTCCTTTGAGACAGAACGCTTCTTGATTCGCCGATACGCAACCAGCGACGACGAAGTGTTGTATCAGGCCGCCAGGGAATCGATAGCAAAGGTCTTCGAGTTTCTTCCCTGGTGTCATCCGGACTATCAAAAGCAAGATGCCACAGACTGGCTGAAAACCATCGCACCTAGCTGGAAAGACGGCTCTGCCTACAACTTCGGTATCTTTAGCAAAACCGGCAATGAATTTTACGGGGGTTGCGGTCTCAACCAGATCAATGGGCATCCGATCGCAAACTTGGGCTATTGGACCAAAACTTCAAGCTCCGGCAGAGGTATCGCCACAGAAGCCACTATCGGCCTCGCCCGTTTTTGTACCAAAAAACTGGACCTGCAAAGAATAGAAATCGTCATGTCTATCCAAAATGGTGCCAGCAAGGCCGTCGCCGAAGCCTCCGGCGCCCAGTTCGAAGGCCGAGCAAGGAACCGCCTACTACTTCACGGCAAACGCCACGACGCATTCATCTACTCAATAACTCCGGCAGACCTTAAAATAGAGCTACTCCCAAAGCTAAATAATACAAAGCCCCATTCCCACCGAATGACTAACAAGTAGCGTAACTCCGGCCCAATTTGCTAGACTGAAATTGTCCACCCCATCACCAATCCCAAAAAGACAGGCTACCTATGAGTAATGTAGAACCAACACAAGCAGACATGCATTCAGTTCTCGACAGACAAAAGAAGGCATACATCTCAGAAGGCTCTGTTTCTGCTGAAACCAGAATTGACCGAATTGATCGGGCTATCGACATACTAAAGACTCACGGTACAAAACTGAGTGAAGCAATGGCCGCAGACTTTGGTCACCGCTCCCTCGACCAATCCAAGATGACCGACATCGATGCATCCGTTGGCCCGCTAGAATCATGCAAGAAGCAACTTAGAAAATGGATGCGCCCTGAAAAGCGAAAAACCATGTTCCCGCTTGGCTTTTTTGGCGGACGCTCAAGAATTGAATACCAGCCATTGGGAGTGGTCGGCTGCATCAGCCCTTGGAACTTTCCTGTTCAGCTGACCTTCGCGCCGCTTGCTGGCGTTTTCGCAGCAGGCAACCGCACCATGATAAAACCGTCAGAGTTTACGGTCCAGACCTCCGAGCTCATGAAAGAATTATTCGCAGCAGCTTTTGATGAAGAAGAAGTCGCAGTCTTCACAGGCGGACCTGATGTTGGCGGCGCTTTTTCAAGATTACCTTTTGATCATCTGCTGTTCACCGGCGCAACTTCGATTGCCAAACACGTCATGAGAGCTGCAGCAGAGAACCTGGTTCCTGTCACTCTAGAGCTGGGTGGCAAGTCTCCCGTTATCATCGGAAAATCTGCCAACTTAGAACTGGCGGCTACTAACATCATGGCGGGAAAAACCATGAACGCCGGCCAGATATGTCTTTCGCCAGACTACGTTCTGCTGCCAGAAGGCAGCCGAGATGAATTCGTGGAACATGCAAAAAACTCCGTTGCCAAAATGTTTCCCAGCATCAAGGATAACCCTGACTACACCAGCATCGTTAACGAACGTCATTTTGACCGCCTGAACAGCTACCTCGACGACGCTAAAGAAAAAGGGGCAAAAGTCATTGAGATTAACCCGGCAAACGAGGACTTCTCACAGCAGGAACATCATCGAATCCCACCAACACTCGTCCTTGACCCAACGGAAGATATGAAAGTGATGCAAGATGAGATCTTTGGTCCGATTCTTCCAATTAAGCAGTACAAAGATGTCGAAGAAACACTGGACTACGTGAACAGCAAAGATCGCCCGCTAGGGCTCTACTACTTCGGCCGGGATAGCGCTGAGGAACGTGAAGTACTTACACGCACGACATCTGGCGGTGTCACCGTCAACGATGTGATCATGCACATTGCGCAAGAAGACCTGCCATTTGGTGGCGTCGGCCCTAGTGGCATGGGTTCCTACCACGGTTTCGATGGATTCAAGAATTTCAGCCACGCCAAAGCTATCTATACCCAATCCAATACGGTTTCTAAACTCGCAGCCGCGATGCGGCCGCCGTACAAGAAAGCGTCTTAAGCCCCTCAACACCAGTGGCCAACCTTAGTCACTGGTTGTTTCGACAATAGGCCCGCGATTTACAGAACTGCCGACGGCTCTTTCAGTAACTGGCTGTGGAACGAGCTTTAAGCAGGGAATCGCGGGTTAAGATACAATTCCCTGTCGATCAAGGCGCTTAGTACCCCTAAACAAAAAGAGTAGCAAAGGTATTCAGCCTAAAAAATGTAAGCAGATTTTCTG
>CAUZJT010000310.1:0-2680 GCA_963580215.1 Gammaproteobacteria bacterium | reverse complement strand
ATGAACTTCAGCGGCGCCGTGAAGTTGAACGTAAACAGAAGGCTATCGATGAGTTGATCGGTGGCTTTGAGGTTAGGTTGAGTCCGGAATTTGAGGGCGTTTCCGAACGCTAAATGTCCACATGACTCGTGTCTTCATTGCTTTTCTATTAATTTTTCAAGTTGGCCTAGCTAATGCTCATGATGGTAGGCCGGTTTATCTTGAGGTCAACCAACTTTCCGATACCGAATACGAACTTGCCTGGCGCATACCTTCTACCGTCGAGCCCATGAATTTACCTGCCATTTATCTCGAGGGGTCCTGTGACGAAAAAAAGGCACTGTCCGTGACTACGGGGCTCCTTGGTAAACGTCTCTACGAGTGCGTGGGTCGGGATGTTTCACTACAAGTGGGCTTGTATTTCCCACGGACTAATCCCTCACTGTCGAGTATCGTCCGTATTGAGCGAAGCGGATTTCCATCCAAATTCTTGCACGCCGGTCCGGGTGTGACATTGATCAAGATTCCACCTTCGATCGATGATAACAGCTTGTTATCGGAGTACGGGAAACTGGGTGTTGAACATATTTTGCGCGGCTACGATCATCTGCTATTTCTTTTATGTGTCGTCTGGCTAGCTTTTACCTTCAAACGAATTGTATTGGCGGTTACAGGTTTTACTATTGCGCATTCGATAACGCTGGGGCTCGCAGCGTTGGGCGTTGTCACTCCAGCTATAGAGCCAACAGAAGCGTTGATCGCACTCAGTATTATCTTCGTCGCCGCGGAACTCGCCCGACAGAATCGAGACTCGTTGAGTTGGCGTTACCCGGTCGCGGTTAGTTCTGTTTTTGGGCTATTACATGGTTTCGGTTTTGCGAGTGTGCTGAAAGAAATCGGTCTACCGACTAACGATATACTAATGGCTTTGTTGGCATTCAACCTTGGAGTTGAGGCCGGGCAATTATTGTTTATCGTGGCTTTGGTCATACTGGTGTGGAGTATTCAGAAAACCAGCGCCGGTAAGTTTGACTTGTCGGGACCCTTATCTCAGAAATTAGGTGGTTATGTCGTCGGTATCTTCGCAACGTTCTGGTTTTTTGAGAGACTGGCAACCTTTGTTTAGTTTCTGGGGTGGCAAAGGTGTTAGCTAGTATGTCTCTTGCTTTTGGGATCGCGGTCAATTCTGCGTGCATAAGCCCGAGGTTATAAAAGGAGCACGATCGAAGAGTCGTGTCAGCTCATTTTTTTATGTCGGCACGCACGAGAGTGAATGAATCTAACGTCAAAGTTAGACTTTACTTGAGTAGATTTTGTTCGAGCCGAGGAGACTGATGTAAGAAAAAGATAAGCCCTGTGTAATCTTTATCGGGCAAACAGATCTAGTATTTCAGCGACATGGCTCGTAATGAATTGTTCCTTTCGTCGCAAAAATCAAATGTCTCTTTGAGAACCAAGTAACCAACCAAAGATACACGATCAGGAAAAATATCCCCCGTCTCGTCTAGCGTGTTTGGCATGTTGTTACTGATTAATTCGCGTAACATAACCTCGGATTGTAATTACTGAAGCGGGAGAAAGTTAAATGGGTCGGGTGGATGGAAAAGTAGTGATCGTATCTGGTGGGGCTACCGGACTGGGGGAATCCCATGTACGAACACTGGTCGGAGAAGGGGCTCGAGTAGTCTTTACCGACCTTAAAGAAGAAGAGGGCAGAGCTGTTGCTGCGGATTTAGGTGATGCCGCGCATTTCGTCGCGCACAATGTGACCGACGAGGACGGCTGGCGAAGCGTTCTTCGCGAAACGCTGGGTAGGTTCGGAGGGCTTGACGGGTTGGTGAACAATGCCGGAGTGGTCGTGGCCGGCACCATCGAGGAATTGAGTCTCGACGAATGGCGGCGGATCCAGTCGGTCAACGTCGATGGTACTTTTCTAGGCTGCAAAATAGCGGTCGAGGGCATGAAAACCAATGGCCGTAAGCGCGGGGGTTCGATCATCAATATTTCATCTGCGTCAGGCCTCTATGCGAAGGCCACCCTGGCTGCTTATAACACTAGTAAAGCAGCAGTCACCATGCTTACTAAATCGGTGGCATTGCATACCGGGCAATATGGTATCCGTTGCAATTCGGTCCACCCGGGTACGATATTGACCCCGATGGTGCGGTCCTTTATTGATCAGTCGCCTGACCCGGAGGGCGGCCTTGAAGGCATGCGGCTTGAACATCCGATCGGCACTGTCGGCGAACCGGTAGATGTCTCAAATATCGTGCTTTATTTGGCGTCGGATGAGTCGAAGTTCGCCACAGGCGGGGAGTATCGCATTGATGGTGGTTTGGCGCTCTAGGTCACTACATTCTTCATGTTTAGTTTTCCCCAATATTGACCTATACAAAGCATAAGGCAATTGCGGTACCTTGCATAAAACGGCGATGACTGGGCAATGAATGATCTTGCTATTGCCGCGACGTACAGCTTGCCGAACTCAGTATGCACTCGCAGTTCGAAGCGGAACAAATAGCCGGCCTTGGCGCTTCAGGTTCTGTCCGGTTGGGAGTTGAGATGCAAGGTGGTGTACTTTTTAAGTGTTGCCTGGAAGTTCTTTAATGTAGAGGTCCTGTTTACTATACGGAATCTCAATGCCTTCATCTTCCAGAGTTTTGTAGATTCTCATGTACAACTCATGAGAGATACGTCCTTT
>CAUZJT010000309.1:0-2690 GCA_963580215.1 Gammaproteobacteria bacterium | reverse complement strand
CGCTCGAAATATCCCCTCTACTGCTTAAGATCTTTAAGGACGGGCGAGACCGCTACGGCGGACGCGAGTGGTCAACTAATATTGTTCGACGTCTGGAAGAAGCCTGTGGTGATCAACTGCGGGCGCCAGGATTCCCTGCTGAGCTCGTGGATGCCGAACCGGAAAGCCCTGGCTACGAGGTTGTGCCGAACAAAAACTGAATGCAGGATTTGCACCACATCGCCACCTGCTGAGGTTTAATTTCGACATAGACATGTTGCACTGCAACATGTCATACTGTTAACCGACGATGCTTCATCTGCCCTCTCCAGACGCGGCCAAAACATGGTGCCAGCTGCAACGCAGCAATGGGCGGACCATCGGCTTTGTGCCTACCATGGGATCGCTGCATCGAGGCCACCTATCCTTGGTCAAGCGCGCTTGCAGCGAAAATGAGACCTGTTGCGTTAGCATCTTTGTAAACCCGTTGCAGTTCGAGGACTCGAAAGATTACAACACCTATCCCCGAAACCTCGACTCTGATCTCAACACGCTCGAGCAACAAGGATGCACTATGGTCTTTGTCGGCAGTCTTGGGCAATTTTTCCCCGAGATCGCCGATCCGCAGGAAATCAAAACCCTTGGTGCCGGGCGATACGGGAGAGGACTTGAAGGCACCTTTCGGCCCGGGCACCTCGACGGCGTACGGACCATTGTCGATCGGCTATTTCGCACCGTGGGGGCGGTCAACGCCTACTTTGGAGAAAAGGATTTTCAGCAAACCTTGGTCGTCTCGGATCTGGCTGCACAGATTGGCTACCCGCAGGTAGTAGTATGTCCCACGGTTCGCGACGAATTTGGGCTTGCCCTGTCGTCACGCAATGCCCTTTTGAGTTCATCCCAGAAAAAACAGGCTCATAGCGTTTACCAAGCGCTGTTGGCAGCACACCAAATCTGGAAAACGGGCGAGCGCCGACCAGAGACACTATCCAGCACCATGCTGGAAATCTTGAACAACACTGACCTTGGTATCGAATATGCCGAGATCCGTGATCCGGCCGCATGGACCAAAACCACCCCAAAAACCCCTCTACAACAAGCGCAGGCATTGATCGCGGCACGCATCGGCGGGGTACGCTTGATTGATACCTTGCGTCTGGACTCCCACCATACGAACGAGGCAATCTCGGTGGCCCAAGCAGGCTCTGACCGTTAACTTTATGGCTTTGGCCAACGCCTGACGCGCGGGATTAGTGCTCCCCGCCCGCCTTAAAGTTGAACACAGCCCCTTCCTTGATGCCGGATGGCCAGCGGCTGGTGACCGTTTTCATCCGGGTATAAAAGCGCATACCCTCGGGGCCGTGCATATAGTGATCGCCAAATAATGAGCGCTTCCATCCACCAAAACTGTGAAAAGCCAGTGGGACTGGAATGGGCACATTAACCCCTACCATACCAATTTGCGCACGATGGCCAAAGTCACGGGCGGCATCACCGTCACGGGTAAAAATGGCAGTCCCATTGCCGTACTCGTGATCATTGACCAGCTTAAGCGCCTCTTCGTAGCTGCTGACACGTACGACCGAAAGTACCGGCCCAAAGATCTCGTCGCGATAAATATCCATCTGTGGGGTAACCTGGTCGAATATCGTGGCACCGACAAAGCAGCCGGACTCGTACCCCGGCACAGCAACCCCACGGCCATCCACAACCAATTCAGCCCCTTCTTCGACACCACGATCGATATACCCTTTGATTCGATCTCGCGCATCCGGCGTAATCACAGGGCCCATTTCGACTCCTTCCTGATCATAGGCGCCGACCTTGAGCGTCTCGATGCGCGGTACCAACTGCTCCATCATGCGATCTGCGGTGTCGTCCCCAACCGCGACTATCACTGAGATCGCCATGCACCGCTCGCCAGCAGAGCCATAGCCCGCGCCCATTACCGCGTCTACCACCTGCCTCATATCAGCATCCGGCATCACCACCATGTGATTCTTCGCACCACAAAGCGCCTGAACCCGTTTTCCATGGGCACAACCCGTCTGGTAGATGTACTCCCCTACTGTCGTTGATCCCACAAAGCTGACTGCCTGAACAGTCGGATCCGAAAGCAGTACATCAACGGCTTCCTTATCGCCATTCACAACATTGAGGACGCCGTCGGGTAAACCTGCCTCGGTCATCAGTCTCGCCATAAAGCCTGCGCAGGATGGATTACGCTCAGAAGGTTTGAGGATAAAAGTATTCCCACAAGCGATAGCGACAGGAAACATCCACATCGGCACCATGGCAGGAAAGTTGAACGGCGTGATGCCCGCGACGACTCCCAAAGGCTGGCGCATACTCCATGAATCCACCCCATTCGCTACTCCCTCACTGAACTCTCCCTTGAGCATCTGCGGAATACCGCAGGCAAACTCGACGACTTCCAGCCCACGGGTGATCGATCCCTTGGCATCGTCAATGGTCTTACCATGCTCAGATGACAGCAGCGCCGCCATTTCATCTATATTCTTAATCAGTAATTCACGATAACGGTACAACACTTGTACCCGCCGGGCCGGGGGCATCTGCGCCCAATCCGGGAAAGCCTGTGAGGCATTCGCAATTGCAGTCCGCGCTTCATCGGCGCTGGCCAGAGCGACCGTGCGAACCACCTTTCCCGTCGCTGGGTTATATATGTCCCCAAAACGGTTACTCACTCC
>CAUZJT010000308.1:0-2695 GCA_963580215.1 Gammaproteobacteria bacterium | reverse complement strand
AGGATATTGCCAAATCCCACCAGATTTGCATCAATATAGGCCGCCGGATTCTCGATCGAATAACGCACCCCGGCCTGGGCGGCAAGGTTCACCACTGAATCAAAAGCGTTACCGGCAAAAAGGGTGGATATGACATCACGATCGGCGATATCTGCCTTGATAAAACTGAAGCGACTGAACGAAGTCAGCCGCACCAGCCTGGCCTCCTTGAGAGAGACATCATAATAGTCATTAAGATTATCGACTCCGGTGACTTTATCACCGCGTGCTAGCAGTCGCTTTGCCAGGGTGGAACCTATAAATCCGGCAGCACCGGTAATCATTACGTGCAAGGCTAAAGGCTCCAGTAGGTCAATTCTTCGTCGCCCAATGCTTGCTTGCGAAACACTGACTTGATATCGACCAGCAGGCCGGGTCTTTCGATTACCGATTGCAGCCAGGCAAAACCCATCTGGCAAAACTCTTCATGTGCTACTGCCAAAATAGTGACCGGTGCTGGCACCACTTTGCCTATGGCAGTCAACTGCACCCCATATTCGTCAACCACTGCTTTTTCATCGGCTCTGGAATCAACGACAGATAACTTCAGGCCAAGGCCTGTCAGCTCCTCGATCAGAGGAAACACTTGGGAATTACGGATATCCGGGCAGTTCTCCTTGAAGGTTACACCGAAGACATTTACCTGGGCGCCCGCCACTTTGATATCCATCTCAGACATCAACTTGACTGTTTTGGTCGCAACAAAGTGCGCCATAGAGTCGTTGATACGTCGACCCGCCAGAATGACCTCGGGATGATAGTCGACCATCTCGGCTTTATGCGTCAGGTAGTAAGGATCGACTCCGATACAGTGCCCGCCAACGAGCCCCGGCTGAAAGGGGAGAAAATTCCATTTGCTGCCAGCCGCGTTGAGCACATCCTGGGTATTGATATCGAGCCGATCAAAGAGCACCGCTAACTCATTCACCAAGGCAATATTAAGATCGCGCTGGGTGTTTTCGATTACTTTGGCAGCTTCAGCGACGCGGATACTGGGGGCACGATGGATACCCGCCGGTACCACCACACTATAAAGGTCTGCGAGAGCCTCCAGTGTTGTTTCGTCATCGGCTGCGACTACCTTAGTAATCGTAGCCAGAGTGTGCTCGGGATCACCTGGGTTGATCCTCTCAGGCGAATATCCTACGTGAAAGTCTTGCTTCCATGTTAGCCCCGATACAGATTCTAGTTCGGGTACACAAATTTCCTCTGTGGCACCCGGATAAACAGTCGATTCATAAACGACGATTGCCCCTGCGTCCATTACCTGGCCAACGGTCCGGCTGGCGCTAATCAGAGGACCAAAATCCGGATTGCGTGCGACATCCACGGGCGTCGGTACGGCAATGATATAGATATCGTAACCGCGCAAATCATCTGGCTCGGTTGTGAATTGGAGGTGGTTTGCGTCCGCCAGTTGCGCGTTGGAGACCTCACCCGTGGAATCCTCCCCCACTTCGTAGGCAGCGACTTTGGCCGCATCGAGATCAAACCCCATCGTTGCATACTGGCGACCTAATCCAGTCGCGAGCTGTATACCGACATAGCCCAGTCCGATGATTGCAATCTTCACTAGTTAAACCTTAGTCCCAGCGTACTGATTCTGCATCGACGGCGAAACGGCCAAAACATCAACTAAAGTTTGGGTAACAAGTGCCTGCGCTTCTTCTGATAGGTACGGATGCATGGGCAAACTTAGAACCTCACGGGCGGCGCGATCGCTTTGTAGGCAAGTGACCTCACTTTGCGCCAAAGCCGGCTGGCGATAGAGCGGCACCGGATAATGCACCGCGGTTGGAATTTGGTTCTTGGTTAAGGCCTGCTGTACCTGATCTCGGTCCTGAACTCTGATGGTGTACAGCGCCCAACTCGAGGTATTGTGCGAGCGCACCATCGGTAAGGCCAATTTACTTTCATTCTCTAGGACCGCCAACTGCTGTGCATAGCGTTGTGCTACAACCTGACGACGATTTATTTCGTCTTCGAAAATATCCAGCTTAGCCAGCAACACGGCTGCCTGCATCGTATCTAACCGGCCATTCACACCCAGATGAGCGTGGTGGTAGCGCCGATCCTGGCCATGGTCGCGAATCTGGCGCAACTTTAGTGCCAGATCCTGGTCACGGGTAAAGCAAGCTCCTCCATCACCGTATGCGCCAAGCGGTTTTGAGGGGAAAAAGCTGGTGCAAGCGACCTCGCTCAGCGCGCACGAGTGTTGTCCTCGATAGGTCGCTCCAAAACTCTGCGCGGCATCTTCAATTACCGGTACTGAATGGCGCTGGCCGATCGCATTGATCTCGTCCATCTCAGCGCACTGCCCATATAGACTGACCGGCATGATCGCGCGGGTGCGCCCGGTGATAGCCGCTTCAATTTTTGCTGCATCGATATTGAAAGTCTGCGGATCGATGTCGGCATACACTGGGGTCGCCCCAAGTAAGGCAATCACCTCCGCCGTCGCAAAAAAAGTAAAGGGTGAGGTAATGACTTCATCGCCCGGACCGATTTCCAGAGCCATCAGTGCCATCAACAGAGCATCGGTTCCACTGGAGACACAAACACAATTCTCAACCCCTGCCATCTGCGCCAAACGCTCTTCCAAGGTTTCGATTTCGGCGCCCACAACGTAGCGTCCGTGATGAAGTACCCGGTGGAT
>CAUZJT010000307.1:0-2711 GCA_963580215.1 Gammaproteobacteria bacterium | reverse complement strand
CAAAACATCACGAAGTTCTGAATTGGGCAGCAATGCCGCTCACAGGTGTCTTTGATACAACTGATGGAGCAATCGTAATCGTTGGTGCGTTCAAAACGAATCCGCTCCGAGACATCTGTACTTCCTTGGAAATTGGCGACTTGTCGCCGGACTATCCGACGCTCGAGGTGCAGCGGACCAACAAACCATTTCTGCAGCAAACCTTTCGCGATCAGATTGCCACCAACAGCTCTGCTTATTGGCTAGAGCGATTAGAGGCGCAAGATTTACTGTGTGCGCCAGTTCGCACGTTGGGGGATGCCCTTGTTGATAAGCAGACTGAGGTTAACAACATGCTTTGGCCGATTGATCATCCGGTGCTAGGGCCGATAACAGTGGTTGGATCGCCCGTACATCTGAGCGACGCACCAATGCAGGTGCACCGCTTGCCACCGCGACTGGGCGAGCACACAGACGAGGTGCTGCAAGATTTAGCTACACGCTTGAGCATTAAGGCTACTGAATGAGTGTCATATTTGACGTCCAAGACCATGTGGCGCGAGTCACAGTAGATCGTCCCGAGCGGATGAATGCTATCGACAGCGCCACCCATCAACGACTGAACGAGATATGGGACGAAGTAGAGGCTACGCCCAATATTCGATGTGTTGTCCTGACAGGCACAGGCGATAGGGCGTTTTGCGCAGGGGCTGATCTGAAAGACGATTCAGGCAAGGGCGGTGTTGAATACTGGCAGGGCATCAGCGATGGATTTTCTGGCATTGCATTGCGGCGCACATTGAAAACCCCCGTGATTGCGAGGGTCAACGGTTTGGCTTTGGGTGGTGGGCTGGAAATGGTTCTCGGATGTGACATCGTAATCGCGGCTGACACGGCCCGCTTTGCGCTGCCAGAGGCCAAGGTTGGGCGCGTACCACTGGATGGTGGCATGGTGTTGTTACAACGCTTGATCCCCCGCAATATCGCGGTCGGCATGATGATGACGGGACGTATGGTTTCGGCAAACGAGATGGCAGACTATGGGCTTGTCAATGCAGTGGTTCCGATGGCTGACCTCAACGCTGAGGTTGAAGCTTGGGTGGTCGACATCCTTGCCGCAGCACCACTCTCACTTCGTGCTATCAAGGCATTGGTTCGCGAGACACCTGACATGCCTGTGCACGAAGCATTCAAGCGTCAGACGCCCGAACTGATACTTGCCTTGAAGTCTGAAGATGCGAACGAGGGTGTAGCGGCCTTTCGCGAGAAACGTCTGCCAATCTGGAAGGGGCGGTAAAAATGACACTGATCATCACAAGCGCCTGCATCGACGTCAAGGATGGCATTTGCACAACTTCCTGCCCAGTTGACTGCATCTATGAAGGCGAACGGATGTATTACATCCATCCGACTGAATGCATCGAATGTGGCATGTGCGAAAGCATCTGCCCAGTTGACGCGATCCGCTACTCGGATGAAGTGATCGAAGATGAAGTCCCGTTTATTGCTCTCAATCACGCGGCCTTTTGTGACGAGACAAACACATTGATTGAGCCCGGAGGATGGAAGAAGGGCGATGCCCCGGTCAAGGACCCACCAAACCTCAAAATGTTGTTTCAAACTAAGAAAGAAACTATTTAATGCAAGGTGTTATCGTAACGGCTCCAACGCCAATCGACGTGGATCGTGCTCCGATCAAGAAACTATTTTTGGAACATTGCCAATGGGCACTGGCCAATGGTTGCGACAGGTTAAATATTTTGGGCTCCACCGGAGAGGCCCGTTCATTCGACCTGACGTCGCGACACACAGTGATGTTTTGGGCAGCTGAGGGGTTTATGGGTATCAAGGAATCCTCTGGTGACCTGAACAATTACCCCGCTATAGTGACAGCCAACAGCTCACTAAAGGTGTTTCCCAGTTCCGAGACTGCGCTTGAAAGTGTCAAGGCAGATGGGTTTTCAAGCGGCCTTTCGGCCAGTGTTAATCTGACCGCAATTCTTGCAGGACAAATTTGGGCCCAGTGCAAAACGCAACTAGCTGATCTCTGCGCTGAAGTTGTTGGACGACTTGGTGGCATCGCCGGCCTGACCTTGATAGCAAACGTCAAATCGTTGGTTGCCGGCCGTGCTAAGGACCCCAGTTGGCGTGCCGTCTTGCCTCCATTTCGGCCTCTGCATAAGACGGTTAAAAAAAATCTTAAAACTACGTTGGAGGGTTAGGAAATATGGGACACGAAGATATCTGGATGCGACGCTTTATAGGTCTGTGCGATCACATTGCCGACTGGTCGGAGGATAGAGATTTTCAAGTCGGCTGCGTCATTGTAGACCCTGAAGGACATCAAGTGCGCACAACTGGCTATAACGGTTTGCCCCGTGGTGTGTCCGCGCAGGATGATACCCGCTTTGATCGTTCCAGTGGCGAGAAGTTCTTTTGGATTGAACATGCGGAACGCAACGCAATCTACAACGCGGCGCGGACAGGCGTATCTCTTGTAGGGTGTACGGCCTATGTGAACCGCTTTCCCTGCGCTGATTGCGGGCGCGCCTTGATCCAATCAGGTATCGCGCAGGTTGTGGCCCCACCGATCCCTTCTAAAGACGGCGCTTTGGATTACAGTTTTCAGGTATCTCACCGTATGTTGCGTGAGGCAGGCATAATCATCACAGAATATTTAGAAGGGAAATAAAATGCTCAAAGGTGTTTCACTGGTGGCTGGCGAATGGCTT
>CAUZJT010000306.1:0-2714 GCA_963580215.1 Gammaproteobacteria bacterium | reverse complement strand
TCGTTACGGCTCTAAAAACAGCGCATCAGCGAGCCTGTTCAGATACAAACGCGTTGAATTCCTGAATCAAGGCTCGTGTCGCCGCCTCGATCAACTGCGCACCATGCGCAGGATCGGCCAGTTCCGAATATGATCCCACACGGCCATCGGCAAACGCTTCCTTGTGCCGGGTAGCCGGCCCATGATAATCGCCTGCAGCTTCGCGAAGATAATCAGGCGAGAGCGGCTCTGGCGGACTGGCATCCTCTCGTGCAACCGTACGCATAACCTGCTGTGTGATTGACACTTCCGAAGGGGTTCCGTGCAGACCTTCCCAGTCTCCGTACAACTCCTGACGCAGTGTGTTGACCTCAAAAAAATCCCACCAGTTACGGATCTTCACCATGGGCGACTCGTCATCGTATTTCAGGTAAAGGTCATGTACCGCGCTTTTGAGCGGCGCGAGATTCGCTCCATGTCCATTAAGAACATAAATCCGGTCAAAGCCACTTCGCATCAGGGAGGTCGTAATTTCCGTGAAGATCTTCGCAAACGTCTGTGCCGAAAGTGAAATCGTGCCCGCAAATCCCAGGTTAAACTGGGCCGGCGCATAGCTCAGCACAGGAGCCACGAGCATACTGCTTTGTGATGCGGCACTCTGCGCTATCGTATCCACACAGATCGCATCGGTGCCGATCAGTCCGATCGGTCCGTGCTGCTCAAGAGAGCCTGTAGGCAAAACGATTCCGGTGCAGGACTTTAGATAGTCCTCGACTTCCTGACTGGTTGCGGTCTGAAGGTTCAAGGCTGTCTCCGTGCTGCTTTCTGGTCAACGATAGCCGGCAACTTTTATTGTGAAAAACAAAAGGCCCGCGTGAACGGGCCTTTTTATTCTCTCATGACCAAGGACTGGTCTAAAGACCCCACTTCTTCTTCAAGTCATCAAAAAATCCGCGGGCCTTCTGCAGCGAGATCCAGTGATTCACGTAGTTGATCCACACCTGATCATCCTGCGGCAGCAAGATAGCGAGCGGCGTTCTGGCCTTAGCGTTCTCGACTGGCGCGATCATCATCTGGTCAGGATATTTTTCAACCAGTTTGTGTGCCTCGATATTAGAGGTGATGCTCGCATCTGAGCGCCCTGCCAGCACGTCCTGCCAGTCTCTCGCGGGTGATTCCATGATCACATGGGTCGCATTTGGGAAGAACGACTTTATGTACTGCTCCTGCGTAGTACCGAGGTTAGCCGAAACCTTTACACCGACCTGATTGATGTCATCCCAGGATTTAAACCGCTCTGCATTCTTTGTGTGAATCATCGGCAGTTGACCCACTTCCACATAAGAAATTGAATATCCGGCCACTTTCGCGCGCTTGGGATTGACTGACGCGGAACCTGTCATGTGGTATTTGGCCGCGGTTACGCCAGCGACCAGCGTCTTCCAGTCCGTAGGTACATATTCGATTTCAACGCCAAGATCCTCGGCCAACTTGGTGCTGACATCGATATCAAACCCCTTGTACTTGTTGGTGGCGGCATCGCGCATGGTCATCGGGTTCCAGTCGCCGGTGGTGCCAACCTTGAGCACGCCTTCTTTGAGAATCGTGTGCAGTACTGATTCTCCAGCCTGCGCACCGGTTGCAAGCAGGGGCGCGGCTAAAATAAAGATGCTTCGTACAACAAACTTCCTTAACGAATTCATTAGAGAACCTCCTCAGTCATTTCCTTTGTGGTTAAAAATGTAACAACCCCTACATTATAGTCGTGGGGGAACTCAACTACGCATCGCAAATGTCTCACAGGCCTGCTTCACCATCAACACCCGCTCATCCGGGCTCCTGTCACCGCTTCTGATAACGGTATTCGCAACTGTTTGCCCAAAGGCCCTTTGCTGGTCAGAACTGAAACTCGCCAGAAAAACCGTATCCTGCGTGTAGGTGGAGACAATCTCACCCTCGCGCTGGGCCTGGCGCGGGGGTTCATGGCCCTCCTGTAGTTCGGTCACCCGCCGACGTAACAGCCGTCGAAGCCGGGCAACCCCGGCATCGGAACTTGCGAGGTTCTCTCGATCATGGATTGCGATAGCACCCTGGGATACCTGCGCTTCATAGTCACCCGGATGCCGCTGCGCCTCCTCATGGGAACGCTCAGTGGCGGTCTGCCCAATAAAATCGATACTTTCCTTGCCGATCTGTGAGCGGTTGTCCTGATTACCCGGGTCGAGCTCTGAACTGAGATAGCGCCATCCGATGGTGCGCGTTGACGTGTTGTCCAGAGGCACTACCCAGCGTAGCACGGCGCTGCGCTGAAAGAACTTTTCGCTATCAGCTTCCTCCCAGATTGCGCCGGTCTGATTAGCGTTGGGCAGAATCGACTCTACCGTACGGCTCCAGATAAATTCGCCTACTTCGCGGGTCTGGATATTGATCATACCCAGCGGGCTATCCTGGTATTCAATGATCTGATCCACCCCAGAAGCCACACCGAACTGGATACCGCTAACATTGGAATGCAGGTGAACGACGTGCACCGGATCCTGAGTGTTCTCGTAGATCTGCAGCCAATTGCAGGGGGTCGAAAGGGAGAAAGGTACTTTTTCTACACTCCAGTCGGCCTGGGTATCAAAGACCGGAAAAGGCGGCTTTAATTCGGGCGGGCCAAGATAAGCAAATACCAGACCATCTTTTTCGACGACCGGGTAGGCTCCATGAACCACTTTCTTACAGATCGGTCC
>CAUZJT010000305.1:0-2719 GCA_963580215.1 Gammaproteobacteria bacterium | reverse complement strand
ATTCACACTTTTCCGATGAAGATATTCTGGAGCTGACCTATCATGTGATGGGTTATAACCTTCATGCAGTCTGCTGCCGAGCACTAAGACTTGAATATGATGATGTTCCCGAACGCATCAAAGAAGTGCCGGTTCCCGGCGACGGCGAAGCTTCTGACTGGGCTGGGTCAGCCTGGCAAAGCAAAGAGTAAATTAACACCGGTCCGGGGAGTGAATCGGCCATGTTCGACATTCAAATACCCTTGAAACACTGAGCTTGAATTTGTAGTCAAACAAGTTGACAATATAATTACCTAGTAAGCAAAGTATTATGCCGCATTGCTATATTTAATAGTAGTTCGGTAACAGCTCGGTAACCAGCAGAGATCTCGCCTGATCCCGATTGGCAATTGATCCAACAACGGCCTTAGATGGCTGAGGAGTGTATTATGCTTTTTAGAAACACCCTTTGTAGAAACGCCGTCGTAGTCTTTTTATCCGGCATAGTATTGATGACTGCAGTTCCGGCTATTGCCTTGGCTGATGGCGCAAAGATGCTTGAAGAGATTATCGTCACCGCACGTAAACGTGAAGAGAGTCTTCAAAACGTGCCCACATCAGTGTCCGTATTGTCTTCCGAAGAGTTGGATGCTCGCGGAGCCGCAAGCATTGATGCTGTCGGCCAAATCGCACCCAATGTACATTTCGAAAATGCCCAACCCACCAGCGGTATCAAGTCGCCCACGGTATTTATCCGAGGTATGGGCCAGGCGGATTTTATCATTGTTGAAGACCCCGCCGTAGGTATTTATCTGGACGGTGTGTTTACCGGCCGTATGGTTGGCAACGCGTTTGATCTGGTTGATGTAGAACGTATTGAAGTATTGCGAGGCCCCCAAGGAACGCTCTTCGGGCGAAACACAATCGGCGGAGCCGTGAACGTGGTCTCCAAGAAACCCGGCACTGAATTTGATGCCTCTTTCAGACTGGCCGTCGGCGAAGAGGGACATGAGGAAGCACGCGTTACGATCAATGTACCGCTGGGTGAACAATTTGGTGGTCGACTAACAGCTTTCTCAAGGGAGCGAGATGGCTACGTTAAAGCGCAGCAGTACGATGACTATGAACTTGGCAGTGAAGATGTCTGGGGCCTGCGACTGCAACTTGGCGGAGCGATTTCGGAGAACCTGTCTGTCGACTTTGCTTATGACTATTCTAAAGACACCAGCACACCGGGAGCTGCGGTTCCGCTCGCCGGCATTGGTTTCTTTAATGGCCAGCAAGCAGCGGGGCCAGGCGCACCCGGTGCATTTGGTAATTTCTGGAATGTTTTCTGGTCTGGTGATCCCGGCAGTTGCACCACGCCCACGGGTCAAGCCACCAATCCTGCTTGTTACGGGCCCGTGTATAACACTGGCGATGACTATGCCAACAATAGTGTTTTCACGGACTTTGATGGCAACCCGGTTCAAGCGAATCAGGATATCGAAGTCTGGGGGACGAACTTGACGATCGACTGGACAGTCGGAAACCTGAACATTAAATCGATCACTTCTTATAGAGAGTTCGATATCTTTTTGTTCAATGACCTCGACTATTCTCCCCACATTGTTTTCGCCAATACCCATCCCGAGTACAGCCAGGAGCAGTTCTCGCAAGAGTTTCAAATCACTGGCCTCGCGATGGAAGACCGACTGCACTACGTGGTTGGCCTGTATTATTTTGAGGAAGAAGGACTAGAAGATATCTTTAACCAGATTGCTCATGTACCTTTTTTGGGCGTCACGCCGCCCAACTTCTTTTTCCAAAATCTGGCACGCCGCATCGACAACGAAAGTAAAGCCGTCTACGCGCAGTTAACTTATGATATTACTGACCGTTGGCATGCCACTATCGGGTCGCGATGGACAGAAAGCGACAAGACATTTGTAATGGATACCGAGCGTCCTTTGTCATTCAGTCAGCAGTTCGGTGATCTGTCGGAATCAGAAACCACACCGATGTTTAGTCTGTCCTGGGATGCAAACGACTCTAGCATGGCCTACTTCACTTACTCTGAAGGCTATCGAGATGGCGGTTACCCGGCCAGATTCACCGGCGCCGTGCCGAATCCTCTGCCAACCTATGACCCTGAGTACGTTAAGAACTATGAGTTCGGTTACAAGACGACCTTCGCTAATGGTCGCGCTCGCGCTAACCTCGCGCTCTTCCAGATGGACTATGAGGATATGCAGATCTCTGCCACCTCCAATTTGCCTGGTATCGGTGACAATACTTCCAAGGCCAACCTGGGTAATGCAACCATTTCAGGGTTTGAACTCGAGTTGACCGCGCTGATTGGAGATAATTTAAGGTTGGGATTAAACTTGGGTGTGCTCGATGATGAAATCGATTCGTTCAAAGGCACCCTGGTTTCATCCGGCATCACTCTGTCCAAGAGTAATGATCTACCCTTTACGCCCGACTACACCGTGGCTCTGACCGCGGCCTATGATATACCGCTTGAGAACGGCGCAGGGATTACCTTACGGGCTGATTATAGCATGAAGGATGACTACTACAGCCGCACCGAAAATATTCCCGAGGTCCTGGAAAAAGACCACAAGACGCTAAATGTCAGCGCCAGATACTTCAGCCCGGATGACAAATGGGAAGCTGGTGTCATCATTCGCAATGCAACAGATGAGTTCTATTTTCAATCACGCTCAATCTTCTCTGCTTTCTCGATGGGATTCGGGCA
>CAUZJT010000304.1:0-2760 GCA_963580215.1 Gammaproteobacteria bacterium | reverse complement strand
GGCGCATAGCCAAAAGGGTTGCCTGGTGAATGTTCAACCGATCTATTTCTCCAGGAGTAGATGCGCCTATTGACCAACCCCAAGAAAATTGCCGAATTTCCCGCTCAAAAGCCTCGCGACGTTTCTGGGTCAAAGCCTTGGAGTCAGCCAAACCACTCAAGTCTACCGAATGCGCCAGAATGACCGCTGCGGCCACTACCGGGCCAGCGAGTGGCCCTCGACCCGCCTCGTCAACGCCTGCGATCACCGGTCCACAAGTCCCAGTCATCTGAAGGCATGCTCTGCGAGAAGCCGAGCAATGTTTTGGTTCGCATCTCTTTGGAGGGACTCGCGAATCCCACTTAACCCTTGGAGCATTTCGTCACGATGGCTCAGCGAATTCAGTAACCTGGCAACAGCGACACTCAGATTAGTTTGATCAACCTGATCCTGCAAAAACTCCGGCACCAAGGGTGTCGGCATTAAATGATTGGGCATCGACACGTATTGTGTTGTTGCCAGCATCCGGGCAAACCAGAAGGACACGGCCGACACGCGATAAGCAACGACCATAGGACACCCCACCAGTGCTGCCTCAAGCGCAGCCGTCCCAGAGGCCAGTAGTGCCGCATCACTGGCTGCAAGCGCTGTCCGTGCCTGTCCATCAAGAAATCTGACCTGTGGTAGAGATGCATTGCACCCAACGACTTCAAAGAACGTCTCACGGACTTTTGCACTGGCAAAAGGCACCAAGAACTCAAGGTCTGGATCGGATAACACCAACTTGCGTATCGTCTGGGTAAACACAGGAGCGAGATGCTTGATTTCAGATACCCGACTCCCGGGAAGAACCGAGACTACACGTTTGCCAGGTGGAACAGCCAGGCACCGGCGTGCGTTCGCTCGATCGAGGTCTGCCACTTCATCTGCTGCCGGGTGCCCCACAAAAGTGGCTGGCACTCCCCGCTCACGGTAGAACGACTCCTCAAAAGGAAACAACACCAACATGTGGTCCACCGCACGGCGAATTTTCCTAACCCGATACCCACGCCAGGCCCAGACCGTTGGGCTGACAAGGTGTGTAACAGGTATTCCTGCGGCTCGCAGCCAAGACTCCAGCTTTAGATTGAAGTCCGGGGAATCGATTCCCAAAAAAACGTCCGGCGGGTCCTTTAAGAAATCTTGAAAGAGTCTACGGCGAAGCGACAAGGCCCGTGGCAATTTTCTCACGATGTCCTCTAAGCCCATAACCGCAAGGTCATGTATATCACACAGAGATTCCAGCCCTTCCGACGCAAGCTCAGGACCGCCAATACCTCGAATCGTTAACTTGGGGTAGCGGGCCCGCAACGCCCGGACTACTCCACCGCCCAATTTATCCCCAGAGGTTTCGGCTGCAACCACTCCTAGGCAAAAAGCACCTTCCACTTGACACCTACTAACGAATAAGGCCGCGCTGGGACTCGCCAGCAAACGTCAGCAGTTGCGCGCTCGGCGACTCGCCTTGCGAAGCCTTGTTGCAGGAAATCGACTCCGTATTAGTGCGCGCTGCATTACGGAAAACTTCCTTGTAGGTTTTTTTTAATTCAACGATTTGATCTTCGCTAAAGCCCCGGCGACGAAGGCCGCGCACATTAACTCCATAACTTTTTGCTGGATTACCCGCCACAATGACGTAAGGAGCAACATCTTTTAGGGCGACAGTACCAATTCCAGTGAGGCAGTGAGCGCCCACTCTACAAAACTGGTGAACCAGTGTGAAGCCGCCCAAAATTGCGTAATCACCCACCACGACGTGCCCAGCGAGGCTCGCGCCATTAGCGAAAACGATATGATCTCCCAGGACGCTGTCATGCGCGATATGGCAATAGGCCATGAGAAAATTATGGTTGCCGATCCGGGTAGTGCCTGTACCTGCGGGTGAGCCCCGATTCAGGGTTACATATTCGCGAATTACGTTGTTATCACCCACCTCAAGGACGGTATTCTCGCCAGAATATCCAGCGAACTGCGGATCTTCGCCGATCGAGGCAAAAGAATAAATACGGTTGTCCTGCCCCAAACGGGTCCCCTCCCGAATCACGACATGTGACCCCACCCGAGTACCTGAACCAATCGTTACACCGGCCTCGACGATCGTAAAGGGGCCTATGCTGACATCTGAGCCAATTCTTGCATCCGAATGGATAGCAGCGCGGTCATCTATCACTCAATTTGCCTGTGTGTAAACAGCACGTCCGAGGTGCAAACGGTCTTCCCGTCCACCGTTATAAGCCCCGAACAGCGCCACAAATCCCGCCTGTGAGCCCCGAGTGTAATGTCAATTATAAGTTGATCTCCTGGCTCTACTGGAGATCTGAAGCGCGCCTTATCGACACCGGCAAAAAGATAAACATTTTTACGGCTGGCTTTCGCATCGATAATCAGACTAACCAAGACCGCCGAGGCTTGCGCAATGCTCTCAAGCATAAGCACCCCAGGAAATACCGGGCGATGAGGGAAGTGGCCACCAAAAAATGGCTCGTTAATTGTGACGTTTTTTAAAGCTCTAAGGCTCTCCCCCGGGGTGACATCGGTGATCCTATCAATAAGTAGAAACGGATAACGATGAGGCAGAATATCCTGGATTCGATGAATGTCGATTTCCATTTTTTACCAAATGGCTCTGTTGTCTGGAGGTCGTAGACCCATCATAAAAGCAAGCTGCCGTAGAAGAAGCGAGGGGGGTTGGCAAAAATCGGGTGGCATCGATTAATTCGTCAGCTATGGCAACTGCGCAAG
>CAUZJT010000303.1:0-2786 GCA_963580215.1 Gammaproteobacteria bacterium | reverse complement strand
TGTAGATCTCCAGCGGACGGTATTCGGTCACGACAAGTTCATTGGCGCGCCGGGTTAGTTCCTGCATACCGATAACGGACGCTAGCGAAGACATCTTGAGTATGTAGACAAACTGGTTGCCAAGCGGGGGTAGGATGACCTTGATTGCCTGAGGAAGGATAATCAGCCGCATTTTCGGACTGTATCTGAGACCCAGAGCGTCAGCAGCTTCTATCTGCCCTTTATGGACCGACTGGATGCCGGCACGGAAGATTTCAGCCTGGAATGCGGAGTCTGAGATGCCAAGCGCGAGAACGCTCGCCAGAAAGATACCGATACTGATGCCGGCAACCTGGGGCAGGCCGTAATACACCCACAGGATCAATACCAGCAATGGGATAGCCCGAACGAGCTCAACGTAGGTCACGTTAATCACCCGGGCTGTACGGTTGGCGGCGATGCCGGGCAGGGCAATCAGAAAACCCAGCACCATGGCCAGCACGATGGAGGCCAGGGAAAGAATAATAGTGTCTTTTAGACCCCCCAGTAGAAATTTTATATTCGTCATCCCCTGCTCGGTGGTTGGGGAGATGACGTACCAACCCCAGTTTCCACTATCGCCGGAGCCAGTGCAGCCTGAGACCATAGCCAATGTGGCAACGACTAGCAGCAGTCGGGAAAAGATTCTCATAAGGGTTTAGCCTTGCATTTGGAATGAACGGAAACCAAAATATCCGTTGTTGGGGTGGGAGAGAACGCGATTATATCCACACCGCCCCATCCGCGGCCCTGACCGCCATAGCACATTGTCAGGTCTACAATATCATTAAACCAAAAAGCTTAATATCTTTTCCTGGAGGCGCGCCGATAAATGCAGACTCTTGCCGATTTCATTGATCTTGAGCGGTATCCGCTCGATAGGCTGGATTCGCCAGCAGGCTGCGCTCTGGTTGAGGATTGCCGACAGATGATGAGCGAGGGTGCCATCTGCGCTTTGGAGGGCTTCCTTCGCCCAACGGTTGTACGAAAACTCGCAGATGAGGTTTCCAAGCTTGAGAACGCCATGCGACAGGTGGACTTTCTGGCGACACCTTATGGCTGGCTCAAGAATTCGGGATTCTCCGAAGGGCATCCCAGAAGCAGACTTTATCGTCGCCACTGCGGTGTACTGACGACTGATCAACTGAGCCCCGTCGGTTTGTGTAGTCGGCTATTTAATTTTGCACAGCTGACAGAATTCGTCCGACAGCTGATGGGTTACGAGGCGCTTTTTAATTCGGCCTGTCCAAATATCTCCGTCAGGCTCAATATCATGCAGGCGGGGGACGAGTTTGGTTGGCATTACGACACCAATGATGGTGCGGTCTCGTTTATTCTGCAAAATGCTGAGCAGGGCGGTGCCTTTGAGTATGCCCCCCTGATTCGCAGCGAGACGGATGAGAATTACGAGCGCGTTGATCGGATTTTCTTGGGTAGCGAATTACCGTTAGTTGCAGAAGCACCCGCGGGTACTTTCATACTCTTCATGGGTAGGCGCTCATTGCATCGGGTTGCACCTATTGGGCAAACCGCAAGATCCCGCCAGACCTTACTGTTCAGTTATGACCAAAAGCCCGGTATGGTGTTCCCCGAGAAAATCCGCAACAGGATGCTTAAATCGTCGCCGGAGCCTTTCCTCGGCCAGTGAAAGAGATGCGCCTGCGCTTTAGATCACCCTGTTCATAATTCTCAGTAGGCTACTGACAACCTGCCGACTGTTGGCCAGTAAAAATCTTAGAGAATAGGGAAAGCTGAGCATCCACTGTCGGATGGGTTTATGGGGTAAAACATCATCTACCAACAGTGCGGCAGTTTCCACCATGGGCCTTGCCCCGAAGCTGAGACAAAAACCTCTGCGCTTGCAGCTGAAGGCCGCCAAATCCTCTGCTCTAAAAGCGTATAGCGCATCAGTAGGATTGTCTGTGTGTGTTTTTATTTCAATGTCTTAAGGGGGCAGGCATCGTTCCAGTAAAAAGCTGAATCACCTGGGACTAGGGGATGGGACTTAAAAGGACAGCAACGGACCCAGTTTCAGCTCACCCCAGAACAGGTACTCGGTTGATGGCGGGTTCAGCGTATGTTCGTGTGCGGCTAAAGCAGCAGACGAGAAAAGATATTAAGGACTCTCGAGGTTGAATATTAGAAATCCCGGTCGGGGTCACTAGGCAGGGACATCAGCTTGTTCCAGTAATTCCGAGGCCTCGAGCCAGCGGCCTTCCAGCTCTTGATGAAGCTGTGCGTTTCTCGCCTGGTCGAACAGCAATTCACGTAACTGACTTCGATTGGCTTCGTTGTAGATCTTTGGCTCAGCGAGTTGTTGATCAAGTTGCTGTTGTACTTTGGTTGCCTTGTCGATTTCTTTTTCGATCCTATTAAGACTGTCGCGTAGCGGTTTGATCTTTACTCTTTGTTTGGCTCTTTCTTGCCTGGTAGATTTTGATGGTCGAGTTTTTTGCTCGACTTTTAACTCGAGCTCTTTGCCCTTTTTGTTTTGCCCATCCGTTTGATCCTCGATGGGCTTGCCTGTTCCTTTTTGTCTATGGCGCAGCCAGTTCACATAGTCATCAAGATCGCCATCAAAGGGGCGAAGAGTCCCATCGTCTATCAGCCAGAGCTCGTCAGTGACCAGCCGTAGCAAGTGCCTGTCATGGGCGACGACGATCAGACAACCATTGTAGGACTGAAGCGCAGATGAGATGGACTCGCGCATTTGTATGTCCAGATGATTAGTCGGCTCGTCCAGCAGCAGCAGATTGGGTTTGCGATAG
>CAUZJT010000302.1:0-2796 GCA_963580215.1 Gammaproteobacteria bacterium | reverse complement strand
TGATGACCGAAGAACTCGGTCACACAAAGTTTGCCGCTCATGGCGGTGACTGGGGTGCTCTGGTCACCGCCCACATTGCACACGAGTACGCTGAAAAACTGCTTGGAGCTCATATGAGCCTTACACTAATCCCCGGAGTTGATCGTTCAGCCTTGGGACCAGAAGACTACGGTGACACTGAAGCATGGATGCTAAAGCGCAACACCGAAGCCGGACCGTTAATCACCAGTCACGTCGCCGTTCATAAACTGGACCCTCAAACGCTGGCTTATGGATTGATGGACTCGCCCGTCGGCACTGCCGCGTGGATCTGGGAACGAAGGCGGAACTGGAGTGATTGCGGCGGAGATATTGAATCAAGGTTCTCTAGAGAACACCTGTGCACAACCGCAGCCCTTTATTGGTGCACCGGCGCCATTACCTCATCCCTTAGGTTGTACCACGAACATTTCAGCAAACCCTGGCCAATGGCACACAATCGTTCGCCGGCCCTGGAAGCCCCTTGCGCTTTCGCTGTGTTTCCAAAAGATGTTGTACATCTGCCACGGGCCGTATTGGCAAAAAATTCCAATCTGACGCGATATACACTGATGCCGAGCGGCGGTCACTTTGGCGCGGCGGAAGAACCAAAGCTTCTGGTGGACGACCTTCGAGCATTTTTCCATTCCTGACCAATGATCATAAGAACTCCCTGGCGCGTCAACCAATCCGCTTTATGAGAGCACCGGCTCGGATCTGAACGGAGAAATCGTGCAGGCAGGAACGGGCGCCATTCCGTTAAAGCCATGCTGTTTGAAGGATAAACGCTGCCATTAAGGTTATCGTGAGACAGAAGAGACAAAGGGGTAGCGACAATGTCTGAATTTTCAAGACTGGACATTCATGAAGGCTGGGCCGAGATAGTCATAGAAAGGCCTGACCGACGGAATTCATTGATTCCGCCGCTGGCTGGCGAAATCTGCGGCTACCTCGAACTATTGAACGAAAACGACAATATCTCCGCCATCGTCCTCCGGGGGGAAGGAGGATACTTTTGCTCCGGCATCGATCTCAAAGCTCTACAGGCAGACCCTCCACCAACCTGGATGGGAAAAGATGTCGGGGATGTACGATCAATGCATCTGGCACTCTACCGCTGTAAAAAGCCGATCATTGCCGCTCTAGAAAAATTTGCCATCAACGCAGGTGCATCCCTAGCCTTTGCCTGTGACCTGATCGTTGCCGGTGAAACCGCTTTTCTTCAAATCGGTGAAATTCAACAAGGCGCCAGCATCCCAATGAATGCGGCATGGCTGAAGATTAAAACGACCGAATTCCAGGCAGCACGCCTCGCGTTCCTAGGAGATCGGGTTTTAGCGCCAGAGTTACTAAGACGGGGGCTAATTAGCGAATGTGTGAGCGACAATTGTGTTGTTGAACGCTGCAATGAGATCGCTGAAACTATTGCGGGTTATCCAGCGGGTGCCGCGATAGCCATCAAGCAGTCCCTAGTTGCACAGCGCGGCATTGGCAGCCCAGAAGACTTTTTCCCCAACATTGCAAACAAAGCGCTTAACGCCGCAAAGATGTTGAAAGACTGATGTTTGGCTATTATGTTAGCAACCGTCACTGGTGTCGCACGCCTTTATCTTCCTGCACGAAAATGATTTCTTCTGCAACATTAGTCGCAGGGTAACCCACTCTTTCCTCAGGCCCCTAAAGTATGAACCTGACCAGCTAAAATCAATGCTTTAAGAGAACAATCAAACGTAAAAACTGACTTAACATCTCGCTTAACACCGTCTTAGCAAAGGCTTAACAAATGTCTGTTAAATTCTCCGCCCGCTACTAGATATACCGATTAGCTATCCATTTTGAGGAACCAAACCATGATCCGCCACATAGCACTGTTTCTAATAGCGACCTATGCCCTAGCCGGGCAAGCATCGGTGTCAGTCGAGGATTTTTCTGATCTGAAATCCGAGCTGATGTCTTTGATAAACCGGGTAGACGCATTGGAGGCAGAAAACAAAGCCCTGAAGGAATCTGTCGTTTCCAGAGCCTCTACTGTTGAAACGCTCGCAACAACAGGCAAGCTTAACGCCGGGACAAAGAGTGTCAAGATCACGGGCGACTTTCGGTATCGATACGAAAATATTGATGCGGAGCAACTTGGTACTCGAGAACGCAATAGGATACGAACACGTGTTGCAGTGACAGCTAAACCTGCAGACAACATTGAGGTCGGTATCGGACTGGCATCGGGATCTGATGATGCCGGGTCTACAAACCAGACGCTAGGTGGTGGTGGCACCACCAAGGATATCCGGCTCGACCTTGCCTACTTTAAATGGCAGGCAAAACCAGGCTTTAATGTCATTGGTGGGAAAATGAAGAACGTCTTCTACAGGCCTGCAGGTCACGGGTTAATCTGGGATGGAGACTACCGCCCTGAAGGTTTCGGATTCACTTTTGAACGGACCAACTACTTTATTAGAACTGCAGCAATTTTTCTCGAGAGTGATACCAAAAAAGATAAGAACAAGACAGCCTATGGCTTTCAGGCAGGCTTCAAAGGTTCAGTGGGCGACAGTCAACTGGTTGCAGGTGCAGGCTACTTTGAGGTCGATACAAAAAACCGAGAAGTCTTCAATGGTGACTCGGATGATTTCTTCGGCAACACCTTTTCCTGCCTCGACCCTGATGCTCGCACTGGATGTACGTACAATAACAACTACGAAGAGTTAGAGCTGTTTGCTCAGTTCAGCGCAACAATTAGTGAGACACCGGTTTCCTTATTCGTTGATCTGGTCCAAA
>CAUZJT010000301.1:0-2809 GCA_963580215.1 Gammaproteobacteria bacterium | reverse complement strand
GTTGCAAGATTTGAGTAGCCCCATTTTGCCTTTGCGGGCGGGATCCAGTAGCAAAACATCATGGGCAGGCGCCCAAATTTCCGTTAGGCCTCATGGAAAATCCGAAATCATATGGGCTGCACTCGGCCGAGGACAATATGCCAGTGACTTTCATCGACCTGTCGATCGAGTGCAAAACCCTCAGTAAATGGATTCTCAGACCAGACCTGCGTCAGGGTCTCGCTCATAATCCAATCCCGGTGCTCAGCAATAGCATCGGCAACCAGTCCGGTTCCGCTGATATGCAAGCGGATTCGGTCAGATACAACGAGCCCCGCCTGCTTGCGTCCATCCTGTATGGTGCGAACGATCTCCCGAGCCAAGCCTTCGCGCCGCAAGGGGTCGGTAAGGGCGGTATCAAGCCCCACCAGCGTGCCGGCCGACTCGGCGCAGGCATAACCGGCAGCAGACTCGGTCTCTACCAGAAGATCCTCAGGCGCCAAGACTATCGTCTCGCTTTCAACCGATAAAGTCACAGCCTCTCCTTTTGCCTGTGCTGTCGCGATTGCCGAGCCACTGGCCTGCGCCAGAGCATCACGGATTTTTGGGATCAGTTTGCCGTAGCGTTTGCCCAGGCGCGGCAGGTTGGGCTTGATCCGGTAAGTCACAAGGTCGGCATCGGCGGCGATGAAGGACAATGTTTTCACGTTTAATTCTTCAAGAATTTGAGTTTCGTGTTCAAGGACTGCCTGGCGCACTTTATCTGAAGGGGCGCGCAGCAACAGTCGCGATAGCGGTTGGCGCACCCGTATCTGACTGGATTCGCGGGCAGATCGGCCCAGGGCAACAATATTTTGAACCACCCGGGTGGCTTCAAGCAGTGCGGTGTCGCTCCAGTCAGGTTGCGCTTGCGGCCATTGTGTCATATGGACACTCAAAGGGGCGTCCGGATCGCGTGATCGCACCAGGTTCTGGTACATCTCCTCGGCGATAAAAGGCATGAACGGCGCTAACAGGTGGTGCAAGGTATCCAGGCATTGATACAAGGTTAGATAAGCTGATTGCTTGTCGCTGCCGGCATCGCTTTTCCAGAATCGCCGTCGGTTGCGTCGGATATACCAGTTACTCAACTGGTCAACGAGTCCCTCGATCGCTTGTCCGGCCTTGTGCGCATCGTAGGCCTCGAGAGCGCTGGTGGCCTCGTCGACGGTATGGTGTAGCAGGGCCAGGGCCCAGCGGTCGATCTCCGGGCGCTCGGTCAGTGGCACATCCTGCCGAAGGTCCACCTCATCCAGCGAAGCGTAAAGGGTGAAGAACGCATAGGTGTTCCACAGGGTATTGACGAAGGAGCTTGCGACCTCGCGGATGATCTCGACCGAGATCCGTTTTTGGCTTTCGGGCGCGAGCCGGGCAAGAAAGTACCAGCGTAGCGGATCGGCACCAATATGATCAAAGACGTCGTAGGGATTCACGATATTACCCAACGACTTAGACATCTTTTTGCCGTCCTGATCAACGATATGATTCAGGCAGACGCAGTTACGGTAGGCGACGCTGTCAGAGACCAGTGTGGCGATGGCATGCAGGCTGTAAAACCAGCCACGAGTCTGGTCTATAGCTTCGCAGATGTAATCAACTGGAAAGTGCTGAGCAAAAGCGTCCTGGTTTTCAAAGGGGTAATGCCACTGGGCATAAGACATTGCGCCAGAATCAAACCAGCAATCGATCACTTCCGGTACGCGTCGGTAAGTGCGGCCATTATCGGGATGAATAAAACTGATCTCGTCGACAGCCGGCCGATGCAGGTCGGTTTCTGCAAGCGATTCACCGCACAGTGCTTCCAGTTCAGCCAGCGAGCCGATGCACAGGAAATCCCCTTCGCCATCGGTCCACAAAGGCAACGGTGTGCCCCAGAACCGTTCCCGTGATAAAGCCCAGTCAACATTGTGTTCCAGCCAGTTACCAAAGCGGCCGTCGCGGATAGATTCGGGTACCCAATTGATGGTCTGGTTAAGATCAACCATTCGATCTCGAACATCGGTCGTGCGTATATACCAGGCGTTTTTCGCGTAGTAGATGAGCGGATCGCCGGTGCGCCAGCCAAAGGGATAGTTGTGGGTGTACTGCTCCTCTTTGAACAGCAGTCCACGTTCGTTTAACAGGGCAATGATCACCGGGTCGGCATCTTTGAAAAACAGGCCTGCGACCGGTGTCACTTCATCTTTGAAGCGGCCATCCAGGCCGACTCCATGCACCACCGGCAAATCGTGAGCCTGGCCGAGCGCTAGATCGTCGACCCCATAAGCCGGTGCGACGTGGACAATTCCGGTGCCGTCTTCAGTGCTGACAAAATCAGCGGCTAAGACGCGGCAGATATCGCCAGGCGCCTCCAGGTAATCGAAGAGTCGTTGATAGCGGTGTCCAACCAGTTCGCGACCTTTAACAGTGCGCAGGATCCTGGCCGGAGTCTCGCCCAGAACTGACTCGAGGCGGGCTTTGGCAAGAATCAGATTTTCACCCGCGTGCTCGACAAAGACGTAATCGATATCTTCCCCTACGGCCAGTGCCAGGTTGGCTGGGAGTGTCCACGGCGTGGTGGTCCAGACCAGAAAAGCGGCACTGTCATCGAGCAGGGTGAAGCGCACCGTCACAGAGGGATCAATGGTTTCCCGGTAACCCTGAGCCACCTCATGCGATGACAGGGTAGCGCCAATTCTTGGATCGTAAGGCACCACCTTGTAGTCCTGATAGATCAGTCCCTTGTCCCAGATGGTCTTGAGCAGATGCCAAACAGATTCGATGTAGCGATTGTCCAGGGTGTAGTACGCAT
>CAUZJT010000300.1:0-2818 GCA_963580215.1 Gammaproteobacteria bacterium | reverse complement strand
CAGGATGTCGTGTTCGAGAGCAAGATAACTTGCCAGGTAGTAGATTGCGTCGGCCTCATTGACCTCATCGAATACCAGTTCAAATCGCTGGTTCAACAAGTTGATGACATGGCCGGATATGGAGGCCGTAGCGGGTATACCTTGCTTTAACACTGAAAGGTTCAGAACGATTCTTTTCTCTGAGCGGACGATGTCATGCGCGCTTGCGACATCCGGCGGGATGATCAGGCTTGAGAAAGTCGTAAAGTGAATTCTGTGTTCACCGTGATCGAGGTATCGCGCCGCCAAGGCAGGTGTCGAGCCAAGGCAGCAGAACAATAACAGTAGAAGTTTGAGGTGCATTAAAGCCCCAGTATCAGGCCCTGGGGTATACCAAGCATAGACGCGAGGGGACGAATAACCAGATAGGAATCGATCAGGCTTATCGCGACGAATACGAGAATAATTGAGAAATCCATGCCGCCCATCGGGGGCAGTAGTTTTCTTGCGGGTGCGCATACTGGTTCGGTCAGCTGGTTAACCAGAGCCATCGCCGGGTGGTTTGAGTAAGGTGCAACCCAGCTAGCGATCACCATAATGATAAGTGAGAAGTAATAAATTTTGAAAATTGTTGAAAGCAGTCCGACCAGTGACCAGGCGATATAGACTGGATGGAAGGCATATCCACCGCTGAGGAACATGACAAGTGATATCGCCAACAGCTGCACAACCAGCGTGATAAACAATGTTGAAACGTCTACTCCACGGATGGTTGGGAGCATTTTCTTTAAGGGCTTTATCGGGGGATCGGTGACCTTGACTATGGCCTGGCAGATAGGATTGTAATAATCCACACGTGAAAGCTGCATAAGAAATCGTAATAGGAGCAGAATCAGATATAGCCCTGCAAAGGTCTGTATCAGAAATACTCCGGCGCCTAATAAATTCTGTGTCATTCAATTAATCCTGGATGCTGTATATAGATTATAGGCTATTTTTTCTCAGTTCTTTGATAGCTCAACGGATCGGGTTCTGGCCGCGTTCACCGCGCCTCTCACTGCTTCTTCAAACTTAACGGACTGGAAGTGCTCTATCGCCGCCTGGGTGGTGCCACCAGGCGAAGTTACCTGTTTTCTTAAGGTTCCAGCATCGGATTCACTTTGCTTTGCCATCACAGCTGCGCCAAGTGCGGTCTGGAGGACCAGTTGTGTCGAGACTTCCGTACTTAGCCCTTCCGCGACACCAGCATTAATCATTGACTCCATCATCAGGAAGAAATAGGCGGGACCACTGCCAGATACTGCCGTGACGATATCTAGTTCAGCCTCAGTATCCACCCAGAGTGACTCGCCCACCGATGTCAGAACTGAGGTGGCTGATGCTCTTTGCTCTGCGGTAACCGCTGGGGAGGCGAATAATGCGGTCATACCTGTTTTGACGAGGGCGGGCGTATTGGGCATGCACCTGACCAGCGCCGTGGCCTCAGGCAATCGGCTCAGCATGTTATCGGTAGTGATACCGGCAGCGACACTGATAAACAGTTTCCCCTGGCTTGAGGTTGAAATTTCATCGAGCAGATCAAGAACGACATCAGGTTTAACACACAACATGACGATGTCTGCTTTGGAGATAGCGTCGGCGTTACTGGATGCGATTGCAACGCCCTGGCCGCGAGCTCTCTCACGACAATGCTCGATGGGATCGAAGGCGAATAGCGAGTGACCATCAGAAATCAGGCCGCCCATGATAGCGTTTGCAATGTTGCCTGCCCCCAGGAATGCAATTGTCGACATGTTGGTAATTATCCTTTTATTGTGTAAGTAGAAGGTGTTGCCGGTTTGTTTCTGGGACCAAAGATAGCAGTGCCGATTCTAATCCATGTTGCGCCTTCTTTGATGGCTTCAACATAGTCATTGGTCATCCCCATTGACAGCTGGTTGAATTCCGGCAACCCGTATCGTGATTCTATTTCATCTTTCAGCTCGCGTAGCTCACGGAACGTGGCAGCCTGCGCTGAGTGGTCGTTGGTGGGCGCGGGTAGTGTCATTAGCCCCCGCACTGAAATTTGGTCAAAAGCCGCGATCTTTCCAGCCAGTCTTATTGCTTCATCGGGATTGACACCCAGTTTCTGGTGTTCGTTGGAAAGATTAACCTGGATCAGGCAATTCAGACGGCCGAGCGTCGGCTCCCGCTGCTCGGATAGGCGCTTCGCAACCTTTTCTGTGGCAATGCCATGCACCCAGCCGAATGTGTTAGCGATGTCGCGGGTTTTATTACTTTGGATTCCGCCGACAAAATGCCAGATAGCCTCAGGGAATGCTGAAACCTTTGGTCGTGCGTCCTGCAGGTAGTTTTCGCCAAAGTGCTCTTGACCAGCATGGATGGCACTCGCGACTGCATCGACACCCATGGTTTTGCTTACGGCGAGCAGGTTCACACTCACCGGATTCCGGTTCGCGATCTGACAGGTTTTGACTATATCTTCCCTGATGGCCGCGATTCGTGATTGGATATCTGTCATAAAAAGGAGATGTATTGGGTGAGTTGCCAGTATTGGTTACTTTGAAGGTGACATAAAGCCCTGACTTGAGTTGATTGTCATTCGGTCCGGGCTTTTATCCACGGCTGCAGCTTGTAGATTGCAGAGGTATACTGCCTTTTAATTGCCGCGCTGCGGCTTTAACGCGATAGGAAGATGCGATGGACATAACTGAGTTACTGGCATTTAGCGAGAAGCAGGGAGCATCTGATTTACACTTGTCGGCGGGATTGCCCCCCATGATTCGCGTCGACGGTGATATCCGTCGAATCAACTTGCCCGCACTGGATCATAAGGAAG
>CAUZJT010000299.1:0-2822 GCA_963580215.1 Gammaproteobacteria bacterium | reverse complement strand
GCTGCATGGTATCTTTCTTGGCCGCCCGCATGAGGTGCGGTTCTGGTTCCACGGCATCGGTAGTCTCTTTCCCGACGCCTTCGAGCAGTTCGCGGCCCATGTAGAGGAAGACGAACGCGATGATCTGCTGAAGGCCTACCACCGACGCCTGACGGATCCTGATCCAGCCGTTCATATGGCCGCGGCCGCTGCGCTCAGGGGCTTTTCCTCACGCACGCAGACATTGATATACAGCAGCGCCCATGTCGGTGCGCTGACGACCCCTAAGACGGCACTGGAGGTGTCGCGCCTATTTGCCAACTATTGCGTCAACGGGTTCTTTCAGCCAGAAAATCATCTGTTGGATAACATCAAAAAGATCCGTCATATTCCTTGCGAGATCGTGCAGGGCCGCTACGATGTGGTGACGCCAGCGCAGAGTGCTTGGGATTTGCACCGGGCTTGGCCAGAGGCACGCTTTACCTTGGTGGAATTGGCCAATCATGTTGCGACGCCCGAAGCACCGGACATTTCAACCGCCCTGCGCGCCGCGTCTGACAGGCTGGCTGATGGTTCAGAAGCCTTACCGATCGAAGCTTACCTCGCTGGGCGCGCACACCATTCTCCTGCGGTGTCCGAAGATGGCACGACTCTGGCTTGGATTTCGGATGACTCGGGATTTGATCAGCTTTGGTCGATGGATATGGCGAACCCCGGATCCGCAGTTCAGCGTACGTCGCTCAACGAAAAGGTCGGCGGTTTTGCCTTTCGGCCCGGCGGCAGGGACATCGTGTTTAACGCCGACAACGGTGGGGACGAGCACCATCAGCTTTATTTCCTACGCGATGGCGATAGTGCCGCCAAGCCGCTGACGGCGGCACCGGGCGTAGTCTACGCTTTGGGATGCTTTGACCAGACCGGGCGGCGCATCGCCTATGCAAGCAATGCTGCGAATGCAAAGCACATGCAGATCCATCTGCGCGATCTTGAAACCGGCGAGGACCGAGTTGTCCTGCAAGGTGACGGTTGGCGCACTCCGCGGAGTTTCACACCCGATGGATCGGCCCTGCTGATCGAGGATAATATCGACGGTATGTATGATGCAGCCCTGCGTTTACATTCACTCGAAGATGCTGGGCTGCGTCAACTGATAAAGGCGGGCAAAGGCGCACATATCTACGCCGCCAAATGGATCGATGATGGTGCCTCGCTTTTGCTGGCGACCGATGCGGGACAGTCCTTTCACGGACTCGCCCAGATGGACACGGCCACCGCTGCGTTGACATGGCTTGCTCAGCCTGATGGCGATGTCGAGCTATTTGCCGTGAGCAAGGATCAAACCGGTATCGCCTATGCTTGGAACGACGAAGGATACAGCCGCATAAGCGTCATTGAACGCAATGAGGGCAAAAAGCAGGATATCGATTTGCCCTTTCTGGGACGCGTGACGTCCCTCCTGTTCACGCCCGACCAGTCGGCACTCATCATGGCAGTTTCGGGGTTCAGGGGCCCGTCGCAGATCCTACGCATCACCCTGAAGGACGGCGCGCATGAGGTCCTGTGCAAGGACGTGCAAAACCTGAAGCAGGGGGATACCGTAGAGCCCGTGATCGAGCATTTTCCCAGCTTTGACGGGGCAGCGGTCCCCGCATTTGTCTTTACCCCACTGACGGCAGCGCCTGCCGGTGGGTATCCTATCTTTGTGGTCGTCCACGGCGGCCCAGAATCGCAATATACGGCGCATTGGCGGTCTGATGTGCAATACCTTGTGCGACGTGGCTGGCTCGTCGTGGCGCCGAATGTTCGGGGATCGACAGGATATGGCAGGGACTGGCAGGCAGGCGACGATCTGGACAAGCGAATGGATTCTGTCCGCGACCTGAAGGCACTGCACGACGGGCTTGCGGTCCGCGACAACGTCGATGCGACCCGGATGGTTGTCTCCGGGCAGAGCTATGGCGGGTTCATGGTGCTGGCTGCGATCACCGAGCACCCACAAGATTGGTGCGTTGCCGTAGATTTCTACGGGATCGTTGATTTCAACACGCTGATGGCAACCACTGGACCGTGGCGGCGCGCTCTGCGTGTGGTGGAATACGGCGACCCGGACACGGCGGATGGCCGCGCTTTGCTTGCCGAGATATCGCCCCTCCGCAAAGTTGATAACATCCAAACGCCGCTTTTTCTGGCGCATGGCGGCGACGATCCGCGGGTTCCGCCGAGCGAAAGTGAACTGATCTTTGCCGCGCTGCGCGGACGCGGGCATGATTGTGAATTGGTCAGGATCGACCATGAAGGGCACGGGTTTGCCAGGCTGCCGAACCGCGAGAGGGTTTTTTCCGCGATGATGCGTTTCATCGAGACCCGGACACGGGCCGTGTGATGGACATTCCCTTTGACGCAGTCATGGTCGCTGCCGCCGAGTCAATGGCAGGTGTCGCTTATACCGATGCAGAGCGCGCTCTGGTCGCTGCCATGATGGACGAACAACTCGCACTTACGAACGCCTTAAGGGCGATCGAGATCGGCAATGACGTGCGCAAGACTGACCCCTGGGACCCCGAATCAAGCACCCTGCACCTCGCACCTCGGGCCTTAAGTACTGGAGTGGTGGATTCATTGGCTGGCGTTTTGGGCCCGATTATTCCGGCCAAAGGCCATAACATTGAAGGTACGCTAGCCATTATGGCTATAAATGTCTTTATGACCTTACTGTCTTCAAGTCGTTCGGGATTATTATTTTAATTATCAGAGCTTTTTTAGTTTTATCCTTGGACTTTACCAACGAGCATTTGCGGCTGCCCATTGTAGAAATTAGGAATATCTGCCAACGCTGGCCCTGC
>CAUZJT010000298.1:0-2830 GCA_963580215.1 Gammaproteobacteria bacterium | reverse complement strand
GACCATGCACTCGAGGCTCTAAAGAACAGCAAGGTCAAGAATGTGTACATTCTGGGCCGGCGTGGTCCGGCGCAGGCGGCCTTCACACCGCCTGAAATCAAAGAGATGGGTGAGTTCGATGATGCAGATGTTACTGTGCCATCAGATGAAGCCGTCGTTGACCCCGCGAGCCAAGCTATTCTAGATGAGAGTGGAGATAAAAACGCACTGAAGAATGTAGGCTTTATCCAGGAATATGCCCAGCGTCCGGTTGAAGGGAAGTCGCGGTTGCTGACGATCCGCTTCCTGGTATCACCCACGGACTTAGTTGGTGAAGATGGCAGAGTGGCCGCGATCAAGCTGGTTAAAAATGAGCTGGTCCAGGGTGACGATGGCTCGGTTCGACCAAGAGCGACTGAGCGGGAAGAAACTATTCCTGTTGGATTGGTATTTCGCTCTGTGGGATACAAGGGCTTGCCGTTACCGAATATCCCCTATCATCAGAACTGGGGGACGATTCTTAATGAGGCTGGCAGGGTTGTCGATGAATCTGGTGATGCAGTAACGGGTCTATATACGGCTGGATGGATAAAGCGCGGCCCGAGTGGCGTGATTGGTACGAACAAAACCTGTGCGCAGGAAACGGTGGCCTGCATGGTTGAAGACCTTGCGGCTGGCAGGTTCAATGAGCCTGAAGATCCGAGCATTGAAGGTGCGGCAGCCCTGGTTGCGGAGCGAGAGCCAGAGGCAATCAGCTACCAGCAGTGGCAGACCATTGATGCTGTGGAAGTCGGTAAGGGCGAAGCCCAGGGACGACCCAGGGTTAAATTCACACGCGTGGCCGATATGGTCAGTGTTGGAAAAAACTAGCCTTTTACCGCAGGTATTACCTCATCCAGGTAAGCGTTCAGTGCCTCTTCATTCCAGGGTGCGCGTAAAGCAATGTTGATCATGTCTGCACCGGCTTCCTTGTAAGCATTGATGCGATCAACCGCTTCAGCGGGCGTACATAAGAGTGCGCCGCCTTCAACTCGCCTGGCGGCGGGGCCCCAGGCAGTGACAAGTTTCTTTCGTTCTGCATCTACTTCTGCCTGTGAGGTACCAAGGTGAAACATCAGGTTGATTGAACGCTGGAGTGTGGTGGGGTCACGGCCCTGTTTCTCACACCACGTATCGAGTACGCCGGAGAGCCGGGTAAAGTTTTCCACTGAGGTATAGGCGGCGTTCCAGCCATCTGCATGTTTGGCCACCAGCTTCAGCGTTTTCTTTTCCCCGAGGCCGCCCAGCCATATGGGCAGTCTGTCTTGAATGGGTAACGGGAGACTCGAAGCATTGTCGACGCTATAGTGCTTACCCGTGAAGGAGGTTCGCTCTTGGGTCAGTAACCCTCGAATGATTGTTGTCGCTTCGTCCAGCATATCAAGGCGGGTGCCGACGTCTGGAAAGTCATAGCCATAGGCTGTTGCTTCCTGTTCGTGCCAGCCTGCGCCCAGCCCCAATTCGAATCGCCCTCCGGAGATATGATCCAGTGTCGCTGCAGCCTTGGCAATGCTGGCGGGATTTCGGTATCCGACGTAAAAAACCAGGCATCCGAGGCGAGCATTTTTAGTTTCAGCAGCAAGGGCTCCCAGCGTTGTCATCGCTTCGAAATGATCGATCGTCCCGCCTGCGGGTGGGGCTTCATAAAAATGATCCCAGGCGGAAATCCAGTCGACCTTTTCATCGAGCTTTCGCCAGAGTGTCCGCATAGTATCCATCGTCATGTTTTGTTGACCGACATGCGCGCCCAGTTTCAAAGACATCTGTAGAACTCCTCAAGAGTAGCAATAGTTGATAGCAATTGGTTATCTCATGATAACACCGATGATTTTATTGCTTGGCAATCGTTAAACGGTTGAGGATGATGAAGTGTGGCTATTTTTGACCTGACCAAAGGGGCCGTAGGCGCCCAACTGACCCGCATGACGATCCCGTATTTTCTGGGGATATCGTCCATGATCCTTGCTTCAATGATCGAGACGATCTATATCGGAATTCTTGGTGCGAGGGAACTTGCCGCCTATAGTTTTATGTTCCCGGTCATTATGGCGCTCACCAGTATATCCATGGGGGTTGGCATCGGCGCTTCGTCACTGATCGCAAGAGCCGAGGGTGAGGGTGATCGGGAACAGGTAAAGAGATTGGCCACACATACGGTTTTTCTCACGCTGGCATTAACGCTGGTGCTCAGTTGCTCGACCTATTTTTTTCTCGAATTTTTCTATGCGTCGATGGGTGCAGAAGGTGAAGTGTTACAACTGGTGGTGGCCTATGCCGAAATCTGGGTTGTATTCGGGTTGGTCTCATTTACCATCCCGATGGTGAGTAGCACGGTGCTCCGCGCGCTTGGCATAGCCAAGGTGCCTGGATACATCATGACGATCACGTCAGGGGTTCAGCTGGTTGTCTCACCGATCCTCATTTTCGGGTTGTTCGGCGTGCCCGCCCAGGGATTATTGGGTTCGGCTTATGGCTTCCTGATTATCGGATTTATCCGGATCATTGCCTTTGGTGTTTTGGTGGCTAATGAAAATATTCTGCTGACGCGAGAAGTGCTTAAGGGATGGCTCTTGTCTGCCAAGGCCATCATGCATATTGCGCTGCCGTCGATGCTTTCCTCACTGATTGGTCCGATCAGCATCGGCATCACTATTGCGCTACTTGCGGCTCATGGCGACGTTATCGTTGCTGCATTCGGGGTCGTCTCCCGAATTGAGATGTTGGTGACGATGATACTTGGTGCGCTTGCTTCAAGCGTTGCGCCGTTTGTAGGGCAAAACTGGGGCGCAAAGCAGGACGACCGGGTTCGAGA
>CAUZJT010000297.1:0-2842 GCA_963580215.1 Gammaproteobacteria bacterium | reverse complement strand
ATCAACAAGGGCATCCCCCAACGTGCGAACTGGCGCACACAGTAAATCTTGCGCCTCTAATCGCTCTAGCCAATAAGCAGAGCTGTTGGTGGCAATCTGATCGCGAAAGATTTGCTGCAGGAATGGTTTGTTGGTCCGCTGCACCTCGAGCGTCGGATAGTCTGGCGACAAGTCGCCAATTTCTAAGGAAGTACAGATGTCTCGGAGCGGATTCGTTTTGAACGCACCAACGATTACGATTGCTCCATCAGTTGTATCAAAGACACCTGTGAGCGGCATTGCTGCCCAATTCAGAACTTCGTGATGTTTTGACCACTGCGCGGCCTCCTGCATCTGCATGGCGATCATACTGTCATAAAGCGAAACTTCTACCTTCTGACCCCGTCCTGTCTTCTCACGCATCAAGAGAGCGGCAAGGATGCCTTGAACCAAGTGCATGCCCGCCGAATAATCACACAATGTCGTCGGATATATGGACTTTGGAATGGAGGGGTCTTGGGTCTTTTCCATCACGCCCGACATGGCTTGTGCCAGCACATCTTGACCGCCTTTGTGTGCATAGGGGCCTTTGGGTCCATAGCCTGTGCCCGAAGCGCAGATAATTCGAGGGTTGACTTGGCTCAACGCCTCATAGCCAAAGCCAAGACGGTCCATCACACCTGCGCGGAAGTTGTCTACGACCACATCGGACGTGCGCACGAGATCGAGGATTTGCTGACGCCCCACATCAGACTTGGAGTTAATTTCGATTGACCTTTTGTTACGGTTAAGTGAAACGAACACAGCGTTATTCATTGCTTCTTCAGATGTTTCGCCGAAGAAAGATCGGCTCAGATCACCCGTGCCAGGACGCTCAACCTTAATCACATCTGCGCCAAAGTCGCCCAACATCTGGGTTGCGCAGGGGCCAAGCATGACTTGAGTGAAGTCAATCACCCTGATACCGCTGAGCGGCATATTATTTATTGACATCAGTAGATTTCCTTATTCTGCCGCAATGTTGTTTTCGCACAAAGCATTTGCGGATGGTTCGTCGCCAGGGTCAGCACCCTGAGCACGCATTTGTTTTTGAATGGCTTTGTAATCCACTTCTCGCAGTGCTTGATCGCTGTTCAGCGCTAAGGCCACGGCAATCCCAGCCGCCTCGCCTTGAGCTTGACAGGGCGGTATTTCACGGCTCATTTTTTGAGCGTCGCTTTCAACTGAATAATGCCGACCTGCTACAATCAAGTTGTCGATCGTCTTGGGTAAAAGCGCACCATACGGCGTGTAATAGTCCCGCCCACGGCATACAGAAGTTTCGAAGTGGCGACGAGACTTTACGTCATCTTTGGTGACAACATACTCGCCTTGCAGCATGCGTGTCTGGCGGATACCCATCTGTTCGGCAGCCCCCAGCATTGCCGCGTTTTCAAAGCCGGGGATGTTTTCTTTCGCAAAGCTATAGAGACGCATCATTCGGTCGCGACCTTCGCATTCAGACTCCACCATACTTTCAACCGACAATCCATCATATCCTGGCATGTGGGGACAGTTACACCAAACCACGCCAGGGATTGGTGTCTTAAGCCACCACATACCCCAGGCTCCACCAATGCGGCGACGAGCTTCACGGTCCAGTTTTTTATATTCCTCAGGTTGCGAAAATTGAAAGTCGATGGCTTTTTCAGTATCAACGTTGGCCATGCGAAAAACGGTCGTTACGATAAACTGTCCATCGATATAGTCCGCGCCTGCCGCCACGCCAACATCCAAGTCTCCCGTGCCATCAACGATGTATTTGGCACGGACTGCTTGCCGTCCAAGCTTAGTTTGCGAAATGACACCAGTGATCTTGCCACCCTCACGTAATACGTCTGAGAACCAGCTATGTGTGCGCAAATTGATCTTTGCTTCCCGCACCATATCGAGGCTCACACGTTTCCATCCATCGGGATCGAAGGCCACTGCATGAATAATCGGTTGGGGCATCATCGCCTTGTGAAAATCAATGCAGCCCCAACGGGACCACTTTTGCCACATTTCAGAGTTGGTCTGACAGTCTTCGCGTGGCGGATAGACCGCCGCATCCTGCTTTTCAAGCCGTTCAACAAATTCGCTGACAATACCGGTAGTGACCACCTCATTACCCTCGTTGACCATGTCATCCAGCATCAGCACCATACCACCCGAGGCCATACCACCCAGATGGTGGTAGCGTTCGAGTAACGTGACCGAGGCACCATTTCGTGATGCCGAAATTGCGGCGGCATGACCCGCAGGCCCTGCGCCCACGACTACCACATCGCAATCTGCGACAACCGGAATCTGTTCGCCCTCTGTCTTGACAAATGTTGTGTTACGATTTGACATTTTATATCCTTTCAAACAGTGTTTTCTCCAACTGGAGAGTGGTTCAATCTCATCCGCAGGTTACCAGCGAATGATAAGTTTTTCAGCGATTGAGACACCCGTAAACAACAACACCGACAAGCCAGACGACATAAATACTGTTGCATACAGAAGGGGTGCTCGAAAATTAAACGTACTCTCGATGATCAGCGCTCCAAGCCCGACATTTGCCCCTATCCATTCGCCCACAATTGCGCCTATCACACAGGTCGTGGCCGCAATTTTCAGGGCTGAAAATAAGAAGGGCAGAGAAGACGGTAGGCGGATCTTCCAAAACACCTCGGACTTTGAGGCTGATAGAATTCTAGCCAGTTCTAACGCCTGAGTTGAGACTGACTGTAACCCACGTACCATGTTCACAAGGGTTGGGAAGAAACAGATCAGAGCGGCGATCACTACTTTGGCTGTCATGCCGGGGCCAAAGATCAATACTAAGATCGGCGCGATGGCA
>CAUZJT010000296.1:0-2906 GCA_963580215.1 Gammaproteobacteria bacterium | reverse complement strand
TGGTGGCTTCAGCTTTGCCGTCTAGAGCTGCCAGGAATTCATCAGTGTCGGATATCCGGTTTACTGGTATGCCTATGGGGTTTGCGATGGCAGTCATGCCTTCGTTCCAAAGGTTGAGAGCGTAGGTGCGAGGGGTTTCTATTTGCCCACCGCAAGAATACCCCCAGACGCGACCGTATCCTTCGAACGGTAGCGCATAGGGTTCTGCGTTATCGCTCAATTCTCCTGATTCGGGATCAATCAGCCATTTACCATTCATTGGTTTATTGTGTAGAACCGCCTCGGAAATGTCCGCGTCATAAAACTCCGCAAACTTGAGCGATGCCCAGATTGGTGGCTCCGATCCGGACGGCACGATGGCGTCAAAAGGCGGGCAAGAAAGATAGTTCTCCATACCGCCAAATGGGGCGGCGAGTGGCGGTGTATTGTTGGAGGCCATCGCCATCATGTCTTGCTCGTAGGCTTTGTAGACGTAGGATGCAAAACTACCGGCATCATTGTGATTGCCGCCGTACGCGATGGCGATGCCGCTGGTTCGGGCTTTCTCTATAGCGATATCAGCCATCACGTTGAGTGCATAGTAACCGGACGAACCGTGGCCATCGACGACTGCCCAAGCGGGTCCCTCGTTGATGACTTCAGGAGTGGCGGACATGTCGAGCACTCCAAGTTTAAGGGCAAGGTCGGTGACTTCGTAAACGCCCAAACCCTGACTGAGTTTGCCTTGTATGTGGGCAAAGGAAATAGCGTCGGCAACATACCTTGCATGATCGGCGGACCCGCCAGCGGCAAGTACGACCCGTTCCAATGCATATTTTAGAAATGCAAGACTCTCAGTGCGGGTTTCGTTGGTCAATGTTTTTCCTTTTTCGGCAGTCTATCTGCGGCTATAACGTTTTCCTTTTCTCGGACACTACCTTATCACTCAGGAGTCGACGTTCCAGCATAAGGGTAGTTAGCCAGTCTAATTCAACAAATTTCCCGGTGTTTTCCAAGGTTAACAGGAGGAATCCAGGGAATCCGTTTGCTGACGAATGCGTTCACCTGCACCTGGATATAGTTTTTAGATGTGAAACAGATGTCCCCGAGTTCTGTTTAGGTGCTGTTGAATGATGCTTTTGGCGCGCCGAGAATCGCTGGCAGTGTGTTGAATATCAGCGCACCTGTCGTGAAGTCTTAACTGGCCGCCAGAATCAGTTTAAAGTCATGGCGGGCCGGATGGGTCATCCTGATCAGACACGACTAGAACAGCCCCGGCTTGTGGTAGCCAACGCGATCCTATAGATGGACCAATAATAAACGGAAAAGCGTAAACCTTCATGACTTATCCCAATGTATACGCCACCCACGGAGCTGCTAAAGAACCACCCACAAACGAATCAAGCAAAACATTTAGCCCCTGCATATCACCCACGCCAATTTGTAAAATCCAATCTTTATTGTCGTCACGTGTCCAGGTGGCGGTACTGAATTGTTCGTCTGTTTCCTCCATGGCAATCACGTGGTCACTAACCCGAACAATGTATCCCATGCCGAGATCATCAGATCTGGCCGCAACCTGGCAATGTTCGACAGTTGACGTAGTAGTACGAGACCAGACCTCCTGGAATCGAATGACTTTATCGCCGATCGTGATTTTCCCCTTCTCAATCAGCTGGCTATTTAACAAGGAAAGGTGCCCTGTATCCTCGTCGAACTCTTTTGTCAGGTCGATCTCATGCATAAACCGCATGTTCGGTGATTCCCAAAAAGATTTACCTGCAAAAGCTGAAGTTGGTCCTGTCCCGTTGCCGGGCTTTGGCCAACGAATGTCGGCAAAGTAATCCCCCGCATGCAACCAGAGCACGTTTGAGTCTTCGTATGATTCCCTTCCCTCAATGGAAATTGATTCTCTTTGCCACGCCCCAATGAACTCGCTGGCATGCAATTTATCAGGCATTAGGCGGTCCATCGATCAAGTTAAGGTAGTGTTCGTGAAAACATGAAATGGCGTTCTCATAGGTATGCGCAATGGGACCTACAGCAAAACGACTGCTACGAACTACCTGCTGAATGGTTTTGATGATGACCGCGTCCTCGTCTTTTGTGACTTGGTTAAACGATTCCATGAAGGCATCTGCATCGCCGCCAGGAATCCCCAGCAGGCTAATATTCATTTGTGTTTTTTCGGGCGTCAGAGGTACCAGATCGGTCAGTGCAAAAAAACTACGGCCCGTAAAAATAGGTAGGTTTGGAAACAGAAAGTGCGCTCCAATCTCGGAATATCGCTTGTCGACATCCTTTAGGTGTGGAATGTCAGGCAACGGGTTTGACGCTAACGAGGCAGCTTCGTATTCGGGTTTGACCGGGTCATAGGAGCAGAAGCTTGATCCGAATTGCATGATTTTCCCATCGGAGTGTTCGAGCTTCCCGAGTGTTTCGGGGTGCACATACCAAAGGTGGAGCCAATCAATATGATTTTCAATATAGAGTTTCCAGTTGGCGTCGAAGGTAAAGCTTTCCTGCTTGAGGAGTTGTAACTGGTCAACCTTGAAGGCTGCCAGTTCGTCAGCCAAACCTATCGACCATTGCGCAAAGCTGACACCAGGTTGTTCATCTACATGAACAAAAAGAAGTCCCATCCAACTTTCGACACTAGCCTTGTGAAGGCCCAGTTCTTTTAAATTGAGGTTTCCATACTGCTCTCGTTGAGGAACACCTCGAAGGTCCCCGTCCAGGCCATAGCCCCATTTGTGATAGGGGCAAATAAAAGTATTACACTGACCTTGACCACTGACCAGTCGGGCACCTCGGTGGCGACAAGTGTTATGGAAAGCATTCAGATCGCCATTTCCATCGCGTACGACGATCAGTTCATCAAATCCTGCACTGAAAGTCTTATAGTGCCCGGGGGAGGGGAGCGCTGA
>CAUZJT010000295.1:0-2912 GCA_963580215.1 Gammaproteobacteria bacterium | reverse complement strand
TGGCCCAGATGCGACGGTAGGAGAAGCGCTCAAACGTTGGTTTACAGAGGAGTTCTTAAATCAGAATCCTCAGCTGGCGGCACGAATTAGAGGCTGGATCATTAGCAATAAAACGGTTGCATATACAAATTCTTACCGCGTCTTAGCCGAGGGTGATTTAGAGATTGTAAAATCTATAACCAAAATAACTTGCCCTACATTAGTCGTGGCTTGTGCAGAGGATTATGGGAATTCACCCGAAATGGCTGTGCAAATGGCCGATCTAATACCAGATGCAATAGTTAAAGTTATTCCGGACATGAAACACCTGGGGTTAATAGAAAGTCCTGCCTCTATTAACTCTGTTTTTATCCCTTTTCTTAAAAAAAATTTATTGGAGGATAACAAATAATGACAAAAAATATAAAATCCTAAAACCGGATAATAACCAGAATTTATTATCACGAATATTAAATCATGGCGAGAAGCTTTCCGAGAAGCAAGCCAAAGCCGTCAAGTGGTATTGCAAGGCTCTTGAGCAGGGAGACAGTAGCACCAAGCGGGCGCTAAAAAGTTCGAAGCTAAATACCCCCAGAAATTCGTGAAGTCCTTGGGGCCTCTTGATCTAAGGTCTTTATTGGCGTTGCGCGAATATCACTGGTCCAGAAACTGGGTCTGTTACTCCCAACTCAGGTGATATTTCGTCAAGTAAATCTCGGGCCGAATCAAGCAACGAAATCATACTTGGCCTAGCCTTAATCATTGCAGATTCACTCTCCCATAGGCCGAAAGAAGCGTAGCTGCGTTCACCAGTCTTCGCGAGTACATGTAGTGTTATACCCTCCCAGGATCGGGCGGTCTTAAAAAGGTTTTCAAATTCTTGCTGTTGGCCTTTCTTGACTAGAAACCGCACGATGTTTGTATATTTTTCCACAATCATGGTTCTTCTCCCTTATAAAATCCATCGAATTGATAGGCTGATTGGGCAACATCAATATGCGTTAATATGAGGAAAACACAGTCGCTGCCAACAAGTTTCTTGCGGATTCTGCTAGAGCAAACGAATTGTCCGTTGAGGCAGCAAAACTGTTGATGAATAGTCAGGATGCACAACCAAAAGGTACTGCGCTCACATTTCTCGACAAAGGTTTTCACGGCCCCATCAAAATCGAGGCTATGGCTAAGTGCTTTCCGCTTCGGCCTTGCCTTTGCAGGGCGCCACCTCCCGGCATCCGTAAGATGGCCGATCTTGGCCAGATGACCCGGTTCATAGGCAATGGAAATTGGAAATCTCGCGACCTAGATTTAAGGAATTCCTTGCTCTGAATAGCTGTGCATTGTGTCATGCAATTAAATTTCAGGCCGTACGGGAATTCTGCGATCTATGCCCCGGGCGATTTTCTTTTCACGGTCAAAAAAGGGGACTTCCACAGCCTGGCTGTTGTGCATGGTGCCGTTTGGCAGGCGCAACGACAGTGCACGCCCCACCCAGTCGCCGGGGGCATTGAATAGGACATACCCAATGCCCAAGCCCAGCGTTGGCGACGGAACACCTGCCGTAATCCTACCAACTTGCGTGTCGCCATCCAAAACTGCACTGCCTGCAGCGGGTGTTTCGGTTGTGCAGGTCAGTCCGAAGAGGCACGACCGAGTGTCCTTGGACTCTAGCGCATCGCGTCCCACAAAATCACCTTTGTCCATGTCGATAAACGGAGCAAGACCCGCCTCAAATGGGGTCATGGTATTATTTATATCTGTAAGATTGCCTAGAATACCGCCCTCGATACGGCGGATAGTCATCGCGCGGGCTGAGGAGAATTCCATGCCATGTGGTTCGCCGCAGGCCGTCAAGTAGTCCCAGAGTGCGAGGTGATCGGTTGCGGCGCCATCACAATAAATCTCGAATCCCAGCTCATTGGTGAACCCAGTGCGCGAGACATAGAGGGTCTGACCGCCGATATCAAAATATCCCGAACGGTAGAATTTCATGGTGCCGTCGATGGCACCGTTTGAGGCCGCGTGCATGATGTCTAGCGATGCAGGCCCTTGGATTTGAAGCACACGGGAATGGGGATCGGAAATCGTGATATCAAACCCGCCGCTATGGGCAATCAACCAGGTTTCGAACGGGCCATCTGCCTGGACGTACCAGAACCGGTTTTTGCCAAGCCTGAAGACCACGCCATCCATGAAGATACCCCCTTGGGGGGTGCAGGCGATGGCGTAATAGCCGCGTCCTTGCGCCATGGTTGCGACTTTACGAGATAGCACTTTTTCAAGGAATGGCACGGTATCAGGTCCGGAGATTTCGACCGGTTTTTCGGGCACATCAAAGATTAGCGCCTTCTGGCGCAGGGTCCAGTATTTCGCGATCCAGTCCTCTCCCGCGAAAATGGGAAAATAACGCCCCGCATAAACTCCGCGAACCATCTGCGTGTTGTCCGTGCGCCCAATGAACGGCGATTCCTCAAATCGTCGAGCGCTGACGGCTACGGTATTTTCTAAGTCCGACGCTTCTTGCAAATTGCTCATATTTTGTCCTTACCATCTGATGCAGTGGTGTCAATGTAGCTAATATAAACCAGTCTTAAAATTTTTCTGGCGACGCCTATTTAACGCCGCGAGTTGACGCCACTCGGCCAGGGCAGCATCGCGCTTTTGGTGCGCAGCGACTTGCTCAAAGAGCACCAAACGAGAGACTGGAAAGCGTGTCTTGCGGACTTGAGCAATCGGTAGTGGTGAGCGGTCTACAGGGCGGTGTGGCATAGCGGTCTATGTGCAAGATCCGGGACCCTTTCGAACCGATCCCGATCAAGGTCACAAGTCTACATGATCGGCGCCACCCAAAAATACCCCCGTCTGCTAGAGGCCGTGACTAAAACGTAGGGATTTGCACGTACGATGGCGCAGGTACTACGGTTAGGGGCTCGGGT
>CAUZJT010000294.1:0-2920 GCA_963580215.1 Gammaproteobacteria bacterium | reverse complement strand
AATCGACTTCACCCAGTCTGAAACCGCATGGCCCAGTGAGATTGAAATACATCTCTGAAGCTTCGTGCATATGATCCCGGTAGAGGGTCTGTGACTGCAGAAAGAAAAGGCCCAAAAATAGATCATCACTGGGAACAAAACTGATCCCTGGCCCTATAAGGGGGCAAACCATGTTGCCGTCACGAAAGCTACGACCAACATCTGAACCTTCCTCATAGTACCCAGTGCCATCTCCATTATCTGACTCCCAGAAAAGATATGGTTTGGCAGCATCCAGAGCCTGACCTACAAGTTCCAATGAAACTGGAATATGGTCGATAGCCCGCGTTAAGCCTTTATCAAACTGGGCTGGTATTTGTGGTGTTAAAGAATGTACAGACTGCGCCTCAAGGTCCAGTACCGATAACCGGTCGAGAGTCTGCTGCACCACTTCCAAGTCGGTTCTTTTCTCCAGCGCACAACGAATTTCAGTGAGTAGCTGAGCTACTTGATTTGCCTGATTTTCCATCGAGACTTCTTCCTTCGGGATTGCAGGTAGACTCATTAATTGGGCCAATCTATCAACACTTTCCAGTGAGTGTTTGCGGTCTGTATCAACTCCCAGACAGGCAAAGGGAAATCGCCTCGAGTGGATTCGATGCGATTCTCAGCATCGACCGGCTGCTTCCCTTCAGATAACCCGCCTGGGTCATTTGGTCCAAAAACCCAATCAGCTGGTTGTAATAGCCTGCCACATTCAAAAGCACGCAGGGCTTGTTATGCATGCCAAGCTGCGCCCAGGTCCAGATCTCAAATAGCTCTTCCAATGTACCGATCCCTCCCGGCAACGCGATAAAGCCATCCGATAAATCCGCCATCAATGCTTTGCGTTCATGCATGCCGCTCACTACGTGCATCTGGGTTAGATCGGGATGGGCTATCTCCTTGTCTACCAGCGACTGCGGAATAACACCAATAGCATCGCCGCCCGCCTGTAAGGTCGCATCAGCAATCGCCCCCATAAGCCCAACTGAAGCGCCGCCGTAGACCAAACCGATTTTCTGCTCGGAAAGCTTGCGGCCAAGTTCGGCCGCCGCCTCGGCATAAGCCGGATTATCCCCGGGCTTTGACCCGCAGAATACACACAGGCGCATCAGTCTAGCTGACGCGTGCCAGATTGGCTTATCTTGAACATCAGCACAATGCCTTCTCTTCGTTTACGAGGTTATATTCTGATAATTAATCTATGTTAAGTTTATATTCTAAGCAAATTTTATGTGTGTAAAAAAATGACGGGCAGGTATATAGATATCCTGGCTGCAGACAGTATTGACAATGCGCGGGCTGAGATGGAAACCAATTACTTTGGCACTTTGCGCATGTCCCGGGCATTTGCGCCAGTTCTCAAACAAGACGGAGGCGGCTGTATTGTCAATATGCTTTCAGTACTCCCTCATGTCGCTCTGCCGCTGATGGGGTCTTTGTGCGCCTCAAAATCAGCCGGACTGAGGCTGACTGAAGGCGTGCGTGCGGAACTGGATGCCGATAACACCCTGGTGATGGCGGTTATGCACGGGGCAGTAGATACCGATATGAGCCGTGACTTTCCACCACCCAAAATGCCGGTCGCAGAGGTTGCAAATGCAATCCTCGACGGAATTACCGAAGGGCAAGAGGGAATTTACCCTGGCGAGATAGTCTTAACGCTGATCCCAAAGGAGTTGAGAAAGAACTTGCCGCATACCTTCCCGGCTAAAGGTCGTTAGCCAAAACCGGGGTATATCTTGTGCCGACCTAAACTTTGTAGGCATTTCGTAAATTACCAAGCCAGTTCGCATACACTTCGCTTTGTAATCCTACCCGCGACTCGAAAAACCATAAGGAGAAAAACTGATGACCTTGAAACGAATTCAAATCGGCGAACGCATGAGCCAGGCGGTGGTTCACGGCAATACTGTCTATACGGCGGGGCAGGTCGCACTAGAAGCGCCTGGCACCGACGCTGCGGAACAAACCCGCAATATCCTCTCTCGAATTGACGCTCTGTTGTCTGAGGCCGGTACCGACAAATCACAATTGATTTCGGCGACGATCTGGCTCTCGGACATGGGCACCTTCAACGAGATGAACGAGATTTGGGATGCATGGGTCACCACAGGCGCAACACCAGCGCGTGCTTGCGTCGAAGCGAAACTGGCAGCACCCCAATTCACGGTCGAGATAGCGGTGATCGCAGCGCTAGACTGAGTTCCGAATACAACTGATGCGAATTGCGGTTCTGGGTGCAGGCCTCGCTGGGATCACCAGCGCCTGGGAGTGTCTGCGTGATGGTCACGATGTTATTGTGCTTGATCGTGCCGACACGCCGGCCGATTTCACCTCCAAGGCCAACGCCGGGTTGATTGCACCCGGCCACGCCTTTGCCTGGGCATCCCCCAGAGTGCCGGGCATCATGCTGCGGTCTTTGTGGACGCGTAACCAGGCGATCCGATTCCGGCCCAGCTTTGATGTCAGGCAATGGCGCTGGTTGTCACAGTTTCTACGGCAATGCACTACCAAACGAGCAAGGATCAACACGCTACGTAAGGCCCGCCTATGCATGTACTCTCAATCGCGACTTCAGCTGGTTACTACTGAGACTGCCTTTCCGTACGACCGCAATACGGGAGGATTGATTTATTTCTACCGCTCAGCCCAGTCTTTTGAGGCCGCAGCTATCAAGAGCGAAATACTTGCCGACCAAGGTGTGCGTATCGAGAGTCTCGATCGGGATCAGGTCATCGCCCGTGATCCTGGTCTGGCCGATGCGCGCGATATCATCAGCGGTGCACTGTTCGTACCTTCCGATGAGAGTGGCGATGCTCTCCTCTTTACCCACGGATTGGCACAACGCTGCATAGAACGCGGAGCCCAATTGCAAATGCAAACTGAGATCACTGGC
>CAUZJT010000293.1:0-2926 GCA_963580215.1 Gammaproteobacteria bacterium | reverse complement strand
TTTAATAAATGCAAATCTTGGATCTGTGGATGGGTACTTACGGCAAATTTCAGATAAGTTAGGCGCTGCAGACGGCTTGGTATCAGGGTCACCCGCGTCATGGCGCATCAGACATTCACTCAGCAATGCAGCATCTTCAATGGAGCGGGCAAAGACACCAACATGATCAAGGGTTCTCGACAAGGCCAGGACACCGGCTCTCGAAATCTGGCCATGGCTCGGTTTAAACCCAACGACACCACAATACGATGCCGGTCTGATGACCGAACCGTTGGTCTGCGAGCCCAGCGCCAGCGGCACCATGCCAGCCGCTACAGCTGCAGCCGAGCCACTTGATGAGCCACCGGGTGTACGTTCCAGGTCATGGGGGTTTCGGGTTTTACCAGGCGAATATACAGCCAATTCCGTTGTAACGGTCTTACCCATAATAATCGCACCTGATGTTTTAAGCAGACTGACGACAGTACAGTCTTTCGCAGGTTGTCGACCAGCATCAAGGATAGTTCCGTTCTCTGTTGGGAAGTCCTTGGTGTCGAAAATATCTTTGATGCCGACGGGAATACCATGCAAAGGACCGCAAGGCGCGCCGCCGGCCCGGTAATCATCGCAGAAGGTTGCCTGCTTGCGGGAAAATTCTGGGTCAAGGTGGCTCCACGCACCGATATTGCCTTCTTTAGCGTCTATTCGGGCAAGACAGGCATCGACCAGCTCTGATGAGGAGATCTCACCGTTTTTAATCATGCGCACCAGTTGGGTAGCGCCTAAATCTGCCAGATCCATTGCGTTGGCCTCTTTATAAACTTTGTGTGAAAGGAATTTGATTATTTACTTCGGATGCATGAATCCCAGTAGTCATAAGTGATCAGCCCAAGAACCGGGACGCTGAGCACCCAGAACGGCAAGCCACCCCAGAACCCGGCAAAACCCGTCGAAATACTGTACGCCAGTCCAGCACAAAGGCTGCAACCAGAAACAATCCGATAAAACCACCTATTTATTCTGCCATTGGATTTCCTTTCGATTTTTAGATTGGGTCATCGGGGCACGTAAGTGCCGAACAGATAGTCCGGTAACCACAGCGCAATACCTGGGAACTGATACATCAAGACCATACTGGCGATAAGAATAGCAAAATATGGCATCTTGAAGGAGTTTTTGCAAAGGTTAATCGCAAGTTGCATTGCCATGAAGATGCATGATGACTTCACTTCAAAAATGGGGCTTGTCAGTTTTCATTTCTGCCCTATACAATATCCTCATGAAAAACTGGAGGGGCCATGGATTTCATTCCTGAAGGCTACATTACCATTCGAGATGCTATGCACCGCATTTTGCGTGTTACGTATGCCGAGGATTGGGGTCAACAAGAAGTCCAACTTGAGAGCGAGGAAGCAACTGTTCCCGGCACCAATATTGGAAATGGGGTAACCCTAAGGCAAGGATACGAAGTCATGCTGAAAAGGATCGCCCCGGAAATCGAGATAATTGTGGATACGACGAACCACGCGGCGGGTAAACAGCCGTTCTACCCCCGCCATGAGACAGAGCTATGACAAATCGAATGTCCCAGGAAACCTACCCAACCGTCGCGACGCTCGACGATCTCGCAAAATTGGCAAACTACTCGCTCATAGACACTCTCAACTGCGATGCTGACGCCAAAGAAAACGGAGCAGACTACGAGCCGCGACAAGTCTTCACAGGCCACTATGTCCCCGTTAATCCCACGCCAATTAAAGACCCCGAGTACGTCGCGCACAGTAAAAACTTTTTTCACGAACTTGGCTTCGCCGACGATATGGCAAAGTTGGCCGACTTCGTCCAGATGTTCTCTGGCGACATCTCGCACGTTCCTGAACCAATGCGCAAGGTCGGTTGGGCGTGTGGGTACGCACTTTCGATCTTCGGCACCGAGTACGATCAGCAGTGCCCATTCAAAACTGGCAATGGATACGGCGACGGTCGCGCAGTTTCCGTGCTTGAGGCCGTCATCAACGGTCGGCGCTGGGAAATGCAACTGAAAGGCGGCGGCCGGACGCCATACTGCCGTGGCGCGGATGGCCGCGCCGTCCTGCGGTCGAGCGTCCGGGAGTTTCTGGCACAGGAGCACATGCACGCGCTCGGAGTGCCAACATCACGGTCGCTGAGTTTGTACGTTTCAAAAACGGAGAAGGTTAACCGGCCGTGGTACTCGGTTGGTTCGCGCTCCAGGGATCCCGACCAGCTTATATCGGAAGCAGTCGCCATCTCGACGCGCGTCGCACCATCGTTCATTCGGGTCGGCCAACTCGAGCTCTTCGGTCGCCGTGCCCGCAAGAAGGAACACTCGAAAGCGATGGAGGAGCTCGAGAAGATTGTGTTACACTTGATCGATCGTGAGTACGGTGACGTCATCGACCAGAAACTGACCACCGCCGAAAAAATGGTGTTGCTCGCGCGCGAGTTTCGCAGCCGCCTTACGTCGCTTGTGGCAAACTGGATCCGCGTCGGTTACTGCCAGGGTAACTTCAACAGCGACAACTGCGCGGCTGGTGGCTTCACACTCGACTACGGTCCATTTGGATTTTGCGATGTATTTAGCCCGCACTACCAGCCATGGACGGGTGGCGGGCATCACTTCTCGTTCCTGAACCAACCAGTGGCAGCGGAACGCAACTTCCACATGTTTTGTTCGGCGTTGCGGCCGTTGCTGACGTCGCATCAGGACTATCTGCAACAGTTCGACGAGATCCAAAAGGACTTTTCAAAAGTAATGCAAGTGCAAATGGAGAAGATGTGGGCTGCCAAACTTGGACTTGGTACTTTTCAGGCGGTGTTGTTCAGTGAGCTCGAAACGCTTATGATGCAAACTCCTGTCGATTACACCATCTTCTTCCGCGAGCTTTCGATGGTACCTGACGACATTGGCCCACTCAAAAAAAGCTTC
>CAUZJT010000292.1:0-2959 GCA_963580215.1 Gammaproteobacteria bacterium | reverse complement strand
TTTTTGTCGGCGCGGTGGCGCCAGGCTTTGTCGAAACCGATATGGCGAAGACCGTACTACAGGGGCCCGATGGTGACGCCATCCGCCATCAGAGTCCGCTCGGGCGAGTCGCTCGACCCGAGGAAGTCGCCCATGCCGTACTGTTCCTGGCCTCGCCCGGAGCCGAGTTCTCCACTGGTGCCATAATTGATGTCAACGGCGCTTCCTATCTGCGCAGTTAGGCGCTTTACACCAAAGACGCAAACCCTCGTCCTGCTCAAGAATTAACCTGCATCGGCGATTGACTGTGCCGTTATAAGATCCATCAGGAAGCTGGCTGAGGCTGGCCGCGACCTGCGGCGATGACAGTGACGCGCGCTATCGGTTTATTGGGAACAGGGGCTATCGGCGCGCTGATGGCTGTGCCGGCGCGGGCACTAACGCCGATCAAACACCGCGATATTGCATGCTTTGAGAAACAGCGCTTCGGATAGCGCGCTGGTTTGCTGCAGCAATTGATCACAGCCGCGAATCGTGCACTCCTCGTAATCCCATTGCATAACCGTCCAGTTATCCTTATCTATGTCATAGCCTTTGCCCGCCAAACAGGCAGTCCGAAAGGTGTGGATCATGCAAAAATGGTCCTGGTCATCTGCACTCAACCGGTTGGGCGCCTTGCATTCTGGCAACGCCTGTACAGACACCGCTGTTAACAGCAATCCTAACCCCACCATTGAGCGAAAAGTTCTTGACCGTATAAGCTTCAACATAGCCATGTTACTCTACCAAACTTTCATAAAACCTCTCTAATTTAAGGAGTCATGCAATGAGATTCTTCCACAGCGGTTGGCTCATCAGTCTAGCGGTGCTGGCGCTGGGATTTACGCCCGTCCACGCAGGAGACCCAATCGAAGAGGCCATCACTTACCGCCAGTCGGCCTACAAGATGATCGTCTGGCATGTGAAGCCCATGACCGCTATGGTCAAAGGCAAGGTGGACTGGGACGCTGACGCGTTCAATTACCATGCAAAGGCGTTGGCCAAACTCAGTCGGTTCCCGATCAATGGCTTTATCCCCGGCAGTGACTTTGGCGACACCCGGGCGAAAGAAGAGATCTGGGAAAACTGGGATGATTTCCAGACGAAGATGAATGCCCTGATCGAGCAATCACAAGCACTGGCAAAGATTGCTGCGTCCGACAACCAGGACGCGATTACCGAACAGTTCATCAAGACCGCTCGGACCTGCAAAAGCTGTCACAAGAAATACCGCGAGAAAAACTGACATGATCATCGATCATCGACTGTACAAAATATGGCTGATTGGCATTGTCCTACTAGTGCTAACCGGCTGCCCATCTAACCCTGCCCAGGTCACGGGCGAGCCGGTGTACTGTAATGGCAGTCCGGTGGCGCGACCTGCGGGCTGGGTATGCGGCCAACCCAAGTAAAACTTGCGGCCCATCGATAGTGCGTAAAGCCCCAGATCAAGTCGCCTGGCCGAGACCCCACAGCAGTACTGCAAAAATCAGCACCAGAATCAGCGCAGCCCACCATGGTGAGTGCAAACGCGGTGCCACGACCGGCTCCTTGTAGCTTTTTACCCCGGTGATCATCGGGGTAATCAGGTTATCGCGCTTAAACACCAGGTATGCCAGTACCGCAACGATATGTACGACCACCACAACCCACAGCACGTTGAACAAGAAGTAGTGCACACCGGTTATTACATCGCTCAGCCCTTTGCCCGCCCAACCGGACAGCGGTCCATCAAACAGCACGTCGTCATTGCTGAACAGCCCGGTTACAGCCTGAGTGACAAGCAGACCCAACAATAACAATACCGACCAGCCGCCGGCTGGGTTGTGGCCTACCCGGTTGTGTTCGACCCGAAATGAAAAAACCCCCCACAGATAGGTTACAACGGCCCTGCGACCTCTAATAAAGTGGCCAAAACGCGCAGTCTCACTGCCGACAAAACCCCATACGACCCGACTCAGCACCAGAGTCAGTGCCGAGATGCCCAGCCACTGGTGCACTTCCATCCAGTCGTCCTCGGATGTTCCGGTCAGCCATGACCCGGTCAACAACACCAGCAAAGACCAGTGAAAAACCCGGACCCCCAGATCCCACACCCTGACCGGGTATCGATTACCCTGCAAGAAACCTCCTGAACGCAAACGGTTGCTTAACCCGAAACGACACAGTAGCAGACTGTGATTAACAATCTATTAATGTAACGTAGCTACAAGATTGCTCTGGATGCGGCTTGTGGTGTTCGACAAAAGACCGCCATGGGGTGCGTCTTTATTTACGACTCTGAGGCCCCATATTGCTCATATATAACCCACTGAGTAAACCCAATGAAAACCCCAAGCCAAATCAAGTGCCTGATAACCGGATTATGTACCTTCTGTCTGGTGGCATTGCTAGGTCTCAGCATTCTCACCGCACCGAACACCTACACCAAAGAAGCAGATAGGCTGGCCACGGTGCAGTAAATGCCATCCGCAGGCGCGTGTGAATCTACCTTTGTGAGCACCACTGCAAGCCGGTGGTCTTTGTTTGCCAAATGACGTTTAGAATAAATATTTCGAGAAGTGCTTACCCTTTGTGCTTGTCCAGCGTGCGATTGCCTGTGACAACCCAGCTGCGGCAAAACGATACAATAGGTCGATGACTTTACCCACTGCACCATTTTTTCGTGTTACCAGCGTTCTGGTCTTTGTCGTGTGTGCGGGCCTTTTAGGTTATGCCTACTGGCTGCAGTTCCGTGAATTTCTGGATCCCTGCCCGCTGTGCATCTTTCAGCGGCTGGCATTTGTCGGCATTGGCATCGCTGCACTGATCGGGGCGCTTCACAACCCACGTGGCTTTGGCCGAAAGGTCTATGCCGGACTGACCACGTTAGCGGCGGCACTCGGCGTAGCAGTAGCGGGCCGACATATCTGGATCCAATCACTGCCGCCGGATCGCGTCC
>CAUZJT010000291.1:0-2962 GCA_963580215.1 Gammaproteobacteria bacterium | reverse complement strand
AATTAGAGATTTACGGAAACAAAAATCGAATTCTTGCAAAAAATATCGACAAATCACAGATGCGCCTAGAGCCAAATGGTTTGGTTGCATATGGGCGTGACGACCCGTATTTTACTTTACCGATCAAGATTGACGTACACGAAGGTATCGAGAGCGAAGTGAAGGTGGCTGTTCAATTTCAAGCCAGCTTGATCATCGGAGGATATGAACTTCCTTTAGCCGATCTTCTTGAGCAAGAATGAGACGATACCTTTCCAAAATTCTTCTGTGGTCGTGGATTGTCACCCTACCGATTAGCATTATCGGTGGGTACCTACTTTACCAAACGATTGATCGTACCTATACCTACAATGTTCGTTATGGAGGAGCAAAAGAGAAACTTCAACTGGATAACATAGCCCGATACGAGATAGCTCAACTGGTTAACTATACAAGAGCCCATATAACGAAATTACTGAAGAACCAAGAAACAGCCCTTCGGCCAATTCACCTCATTGTTCCCGAGGCAAACCTGGCGACGCTGCAGGCTCACATGCCGCAATCGGGTTTTGAGTACGTTAAAGGCCGAATGCTGCACCAAGGAAAACTTAAAAAAGTTAAGGTCAAGTATCGGGGCGATACGTTCTACCGCTGGGCCTGGGACAAAAAATCAATTCGAATCAAAACAGCAAAAAAATCGCTTTACGAGGGGATTCGCTCGGTCAATCTTCTGGCACCACGCAGCGAAGAGCAGTTAAACAACTATCTGTCTTACCGCCTGGCGAAAATCATGGGGATATTAGCGCCTAGAACGGAACTGGTCCGGCTTTACTTAAACGGAGAAGACCAGGGGGTGCACATACTGGTTGAGCAGATCAAGGAAATCACCCTGCGCAATGCATCTTTAATGCCGGGGGATATTTATCGTGGCGAAATGATCGGCAAGGATCGCTTTGGGCCAGGGGCGCCCACTGACTCATTGTTTCGCTCAGCTGCGGTATGGGACAAAGTCGCAGTAAATAATCATTTTGCCGAATCATCCAACGCACCTTTGCAACTGCTTATTAGCCTTGTCCAGCAAAGTCACCTCCCTGAGGCGCAAAGGCAGTTAAGCCAAATAATGGATATGAAAGCCTGGGGTGCATTTTCAGCTTTCGAGTCTTTAGTTCAAAGCGCCCATACCGATGAAATCCATAACTGGCGTATCTATTTTGACCCCTGGCGGAGTCAGTTCGTACCTATTGTCTGGGATTCCATGGGCTGGCACGGCAACATGCGTGGCGCAAAATTAAAGCATGAAGTGATCGCCAACTCTCTGATGCGTACGCTATTTCAAAATGGTGACTTCATCCGAGCGCGTAGCGAAGCGCTTGGTGCTTTTTTTGCCACTGGAAAAGATCAAGCGTTTCTGGGCATCGTTTCAAAGGCTGTTGACGCGATGGAACGCGAAGTAGATACGGATCCTTATCTGAAACCGGCCAAACCTGATTTCGTTAAAAGCAAAATTCGACGCCTGGAAGAAGTCATTCAAGGTGTACTGGCAGGAATTGACGGTGGTTTTCTTGAAGATCGCTCCCAGCCAGAACTTGTTATTGCTTCGGCCCGCTTTGGTCAGCAAAGCCTGGATCTGGTGATCCGCGGCAAACACCCTGTCAACACATTGCGGTTGAATCTATCCGAGACTGTCAAGACGCTTCCCCAAGCACAGATTTTCTACCAATCACCGAGGGGAGAAGAACAGGTCAGCCTCCCAGTGGCGGCCAGTAATACTGGAGCCAGCTTGGTCATCCAGGGCGGGTTCCTACCTAATCTGACAGTAGAAGTTGGTGAACGTTTCCGGGGAACCCTTCAATCGACACCAGGCGTTTATCGGATTGCCATAGAGGGTTTAGACCCAAACACAAAAATACTCTCTGCTGAGGTTGACCGCGGCGACGGCTGGGTACCGGCACAACCTGTGGATTCCATAACTCCCACTGCATTCTCCCAACTCTATGCACCCGTAGCAATTGACCCTGTCCCTAAGCCCATCATCTGGTCGGGCGAGGTCGCCATTGAAGGGCATCAGATTCTGGATCAGCCACTTATCATCGAACCGGGTACCACGGTAAATCTAGCCCCCAAGGCAACAGTAGTCTTAAAGCACCGTCTGACAGCAATGGGCACCCCCGAGGCGCCGATCCGCTTTTTGAGCGCGGTAGCCAACCAAGACCCATGGGGGGCTATCGTCCTGTCAGGTCGTGGTGCAGATGGTTCGACTTTGTCTCATTGCGAGATGTCCGATGGCAGCGGCCTTAAAGGAGACCTTTTTGAATACTCAGCGATGCTGTCGATTCATGATGTTAAGAATGTAGTGATATCAGACTGCCGCTTTTCGAATAACCATACTGTGGATGACATGGTCCATGCTGTCTATGCTGACATCCGCTTTGAGCGAGTGCGTTTTGAGAATGCACTCTCTGATGCTCTGGATCTTGATATATCCACTGCCAGTATCAGTGACAGTTACTTTGAGCGCAGTGGTAACGACGCAGTAGATTTAATGACCACCGAAGCGGTGATTACCGGGTCTGTATTCAAAAATAACGGTGATAAGGGTATATCGGTCGGAGAAAATAGCCAGTTATATGCTGTCAATAACAAACTTGTGGGCAATAGCATTGGCGTACAGTCCAAAGATCGCTCCACGGCGATATTACTCAACCAGACCTTCACGAACAATAAAACCGCCCTGCATGCCTACAAGAAGAACTGGCGCTATGGTGAGGGCGGCACTATCTTTTTAGCCAAATCAGTCGTGAGCGGTGGAGAAGTCAGCGCAACTGCCAAAAAACGCTCAGCTATCCAGATTTTTGACTCCTACCTTGAGGTGCCGGCCAAAGGTAAACGGGTTGATACCATTGCTGTCGACGATGATCATTCCAGCTCCGCTTTGCACGACGACCTTCTCCCCAATCCGGATTTGGTTGATTCAAGATTGATG
>CAUZJT010000290.1:0-2971 GCA_963580215.1 Gammaproteobacteria bacterium | reverse complement strand
CTATCATAGCAATAAATAGCAATGTTTCAAATTATGCTTTTTGTGCCCTGTAAACCACTGTAATACAGCCTGAATTCGCCGATGACGACGTCCAGTAAAGTTCAAATACATGAAATCGATGCAGATATGGCAGGTCAGCGACTGGACAATTATCTAATCAAGACACTCAAAGGACTACCCAAGTCCCGAATCTATCGGATTATCCGCAAGGGAGAGGTCCGGATTAACAGCAAACGGTGTAAACCAGAGGTCAAACTCGTTGCTGGTGACCTGGTTCGAATTCCACCGATTCAACACCTGCCGGCCAGATCTACTGCCGTTGGCCATTTTAATGACGTTGAGAGCCTGATGGTCTATGAAGATGACCACCTGCTTATTATCAACAAACCGGCAGGCATGGCGGTTCATGGGGGCAGTGGGGTCAGTGTAGGTGTCATAGAATCGTTGCGCCATGCCAGGCCTGAGGGCAACCGTCTTGAACTGGTACATCGACTGGACCGGGGCACGTCCGGGTGCCTGATGGTCTCGAAACGCCGCAGTTATCTGAGATTATTGCAGGACGCGTTACGTAAACCCGGACAAATCAGGAAACACTATCTGGCTGTGGTACACGGCAGGTGGTCAAGGAAGATGGTCCAAATAGATCAGCCTTTGCTGACGAGTTCTATCGCTGGAAAAGAACGCGTCACTCGCGTGAATGGCCAGGGTAAGTACGCGGTGACCGATTTTTCATTACTCGAGGCCAATGATGAAATGTCTATAGTCAGGGCCTCACCCAGAACGGGTCGTACCCACCAGATAAGAGTGCACGCCCGATGGGCAAGACATCCATTGGTCGGTGACACGAGGTACGGGGACCAGACCCTGGACCAAACCTCAGGGATAGAAGGGCGACTTATGTTGCATGCAGCGGAACTACAGATTCCAGCACTTGGAGATAGACCTGCCATCCATGCAAAGGCGCCAATGGATGAGGATTTCCTACTTAAAGTTAATGCTAGCTTCTCAACTAGATCTTATTATATTCAGTGACTTAAAATCATTTTCTAAAGTCAAATATACTATAAGAAAATGACTGTAGTGCTTCAGATAACAGCATGAGCGGCAGCCCATAGAGCGAATTTATATCCCGCCCCCGGGCGTCGCAGAGCAAACTGACACCAGCTTGCTCGACCTTGATAGAGCCGGCGCAATCGAGGGGCTGGTCTAATTGGATATAGGTGTCGATTTCATTACTCGACAATGTCCTGAAGCGGCATTCATAGTCTTCCACAGCGCTAAATGTTTGCCCGTTACTGGCAATGAGCGCAAGAGATGTACTGAACGTGACCCAGCAACCACTAAAAGCAGTGAGCTGAAGCGCAGCCTGCTCTGCGGTTCCTGGTTTGCCGTAAAGTGTGTGCTCAAGGTGGCACACCTGGTCGGAACCGATACATATCCAGTGTGGTTCATTTTGCAGTTGATCGGCGACCGACTGGGCTTTTGAGACACCTAATCGCGATGCCAGCGAGCTGGGATTCTCGCCCGGGTTCGGGCTTTCATCGGTGTCGGGTCGCATCTGGGTAAATGTGACACCCAGGCTAGCCAGAAGCTTTTTTCGGTAGGGGGAAGTAGATCCCAGAATCAGGCGTGGAATGACCATATCCTGCTCGATTTCCGTCATTTTTTTTCACATGGCATGGGCCACTCCCTAAATATCAAACCAGTAGGTCGCCGTGGGTTAGCTGCTATGCGGCTTGCACGACGCCTACTAGATCCCGGTCCATCAACAAACAGCAATCTTCAGACGCGCCGACAATCCTACAGATTACCAGAACGAAGGGCATCATCACTCGCTTGAGGAAGCCGCATGTGCGCGTTTATTGGAGAATATCCGTTTCGAAATACTTATTTTAGAAAGCTGGCCTGAAGACGGAGTACCGCCGAGGCTTCTTCCACCAGATCATCCATAATGACTTGCACGGGTCTTACCTCGTCAAAATAACCAATGCTTTGTCCTGCCCCGGAGTGAATCAACGGTTCAATATCATGTTCTTCAATGGCGCCTAGTAAATCGCCGACCAGTACATCCTGATACGGCATCTTCAATGGTTTGGGGGCATCTTCTGCCTCCCATTCCTGACTCCAACCCGATCTAACTTGCCTGAATGTTTTACCAGACTCCGATCGGGTAATAACAGTATCCCCACTTCCTGCAGCTTTAAGTTTTTCTGTATTAACAGGATGCATATGTTCTTGATGTTCTTCAGATAGCAGCCACGCGGTGCCTATCCAAACTCCCGCTGCGCCCATGGCGAGCCCCGCTGCCACGTGTCTACCGGTTGCCACACCGCCTGCGACTAATACCGGAACATCTCCTGCGGCGTCAACTATCTGCGGCACCAGAGAATAGGTACCGATGGGGCCCGTGTGGGCACCCGCGTCATAACCTTGTGCGACCAGCATATCAACACCTGCTGCTACGGCTCGTTGAACGTGATGCGGACTTCCGATCAACGCGAGTGTTGTTTTTCCGAGTGCTTTCGCCCGCCTTAGCACCTCTGGCGGCGCGCCAATACCGCAAGCAAACATATTGACCGAAGATTCCAGCACTGCTTGAATCTGCGCCTCCTCAACCTCTGAAGAGCGAATAAAGCGGGTACGCATGCCTGGACCTGAGGCCGGAGGAACCTGATACTTTTCGATCAGTCCAGAGACGAAGTTTTTATGTTCCTCTGATATTTCGGCTTCGATTGCCTCTCTGGAATTGTGTTCTGGCATTCCCGGCGGCAACACAAGATCAACGCCAAAAGGTTTGTCACCGACCAGGGAGCGGATCAAAGCCAGCTCTTCCCTGATCTCGTCTGGGAAACGCCTGGTAGCTCCATAGACACCATAGCCACCGGCATTGGTAATCGCCGCGACCGTTGCAACGTCGTGGGCAAATCCAAAGATTGGATAGTCGATGCCCAGCCGCTCACACAGGGGCGTC
>CAUZJT010000289.1:0-2993 GCA_963580215.1 Gammaproteobacteria bacterium | reverse complement strand
ATGAAATGTATGCACGGAAGGACCGCCAAGTTCGTAACAACCGCCAGAAGTCGCATCATCGCCCAGACAGGCTGAGACAGCTTTAGCCACATCAGCAACGTAAACCGGCTGGAACCTGGTCTTTGGACCAATAACCGGCAACGCCGGCGACAAACGGGCCAAGGCCGCAAACCGGTTAAAGAAATCATCTTCGGGACCAAACACGATGGAGGGACGAAGAACCGTTGCGCCTTCAAAGGCGTCATTAACTGCTTTTTCGCCAAGCGCCTTGCTGCTTGCATAATCAGACTCTGATTCTACGTCCGCACCAATCGCCGATATATGAATAAGCCGCTTTGCACCTGCGGCTTTGGCCGCGGCCGCAACAATGTGCGCGCCATCAACATGCAGACTATCAAAATTCTGCTTGCCGCGTTTGTAGAGCACGCCAACCAGATTAACCACCGCATCCGTGCCCGCGACAGCCGCGGCGACAGACTCTGCATTACGAATGTTGGCAGCGACGGGGGCAATCTGCCCGACATCACCCATTGGTTTACAGCGCATTGCTTCTTCTGGCCTGCGGCAGGCAACCCGGACCTGGACGCCCTGCTGCGCAAGAGCGCTCACAACATAACGGCCGACAAAGCCTGCACCGCCAAATACCGTTACAACGCTGTGTTTCATGATTTCCTCCGCAGGTTAAATCGCAAACCTGACTATGCCCTGTGGGTCGGTTAATGTATGGGCCACTATATAGCCCCACCGTGCACCATACCAAAGTCTTATCGTGAAGACGTAACGGAAGGCTTAAACCTGTTGACATTGCCTCACCCTATGGAATACCCACTCCACGTCGGTGCCCAGGTGGCGGAACTGGTAGACGCGCAGGTTTCAGGTACCTGTGGCCGTAAGGTCGTGGAAGTTCGAGTCTTCTCCTGGGCACCAAATATTCCGACAGCCACGCAGCATAAGGGTGACCCGGACGTCATGACGATTGATGTTCACGGAGCCCGTGATGCCTTGCTAGCCAGTCAAAACTCCCTTTGGTCCAAATCCAACACACGGAGTTTACAAATTGGCTACGATTCGAAAACGAAAAAACAAAGACACAACCAGATATCAGGCGCTAGTTCGTCTAACTGGTCATCCCACAATCACCAAGACATTCACACTCAAAGCCGACGCTGAAAGATGGGCAAGGGTGACAGAAATAAAAATTGAAAATGGTGATCTTGGGGTAGTCGCCAAACCCACTAACGAAACATTGGGCGAGGTGTTGGAGAAATACCTGCACCAAATAACACCAAAGAAGAAATCCTCAGAGGTTGAGAAAATAAAAATCAAACGGCTCATGCGAGAGCCAGTTGCCTCTGTCCAGTTTTGTAGGCTAACACCTCAACACATTGCCAAATTCAGAGACGATCGACTGCGAAGTGTCTCGGGTACCACCGCCCTGAAAGATTTGTCACTGCTCAGTCACGCCATCACGATAGCCGTTCGAGAATGGGGTTTGCCACTGGCTGTCAATCCGGTGAAGCAGATCACCAAGCCAAAGCAAAATAAACCAAGAGACAGAAGACTTGAAGCGGGAGAGGAACAGCAGCTAATGGCAGCCTGTTCAGAGTCTCGTAACCCTTACTTCAAGGCTTTTGTGGTTGTTGCCATCGAAACCGCTATGAGGCGTGGAGAGATGCTGAGTCTTCAGCGCCAGCATATCGACTTCGAGGCCCGCACTGCCTTCTTACCGGACACAAAAAATGGCTACAATCGGACAATTCCCTTGTCGAATCGGGCGATTCTACAGTTGATGGACATACAGCCACACATATCGGGACGAGTATTCCCGATCTCGGTGACGGCATTGAGGGGGCAGTGGCGAAGGATGATAGCTAAGACGGGATTAGACGATTTGCATCTGCATGATCTGAGACACGAAGCGACGACGAGACTATTTGAGAAAGGGTTCAATATTATGGAAGTTAGTACAATAACCGGGCATCGTGATCTCCAAATGCTGAAACGATACACCCATATTCGAGCAGCTGACTTGGTACTGAGACTAGGATAAACCATATCTCTAACTGATATATCTATTCACGCAGTTATTTGTACGGTTAATAAACTAAAGGCTGAAGACCTAGCTCTTAAATTAAGGTGATAATAATAGACGCCACTATCATTACTGATGAGTTTTTAGCATTGAAGGAGTGAGGTAAGATGGTTGAATTAATTTGGGTAATAGCAGTGTGGCTCGTTTCTTATTTTACGCTGCCAAAAATCATGAAATTATATTCTGATGCACTTGATGAAAAGATTGTTAATCCTGTTCAGAAAATTAACTTTGGTACAATTAACGCCATCTTGTTTCTGCTACTTGTCAGATGACTTTTTAGTGTTTGAGGAGTGAGCCTAGATGTTACGTTGGCATAGAGACTTCTCAGAGAGGGTTAGGATTAAGCTTAATCTCTCTCACTACGCTGTCTATTGGGTATGTTGGTTTGAAGGTGCTCTGACAATCATACTTATCTGGTGGATAATCACTTTATTTAGTTAATTTAAACCACTCCAGACGGCCCTGTATGGGCTCAGAAACTTCATGTTTGAGCTGTATGGTTTCTTTTATCCTCTTGGTTGGCTGACGGGAGATAGTAACCAATATGTTTGATCACAAAGCCAATTATTTTCTAGAGCAAGCTCACTCTGTTGTTCTTCGTAGAAAAGAATATCAAAAAACTCACCATGAAGTGGAAATATCCTGAGGATGTATTTTGGTTTCTGCATCTAATATTTCTTACCCCTTACCGATTTGGTTCAGGGTCACGATGTCTGGGGAGGTAATAGACACCGTGACCCCGATAAGGTGTACAACAAGGTATGGAGACAAAACCCTGCTGAACAATTACAATTATCAATAAGAAGATGACCTTATTGGGTCTTAATTAAGGTAAAATTGAGAAAAGGATAATTAACGATCAAACTAATGCTGTTGTTTTAAATATGCGTTTAAACGG
>CAUZJT010000288.1:0-3023 GCA_963580215.1 Gammaproteobacteria bacterium | reverse complement strand
CGTTATCGTAGGGCATCTTCATGCCAAGGATATGAGCTGAACGGAAGAAGCGTTCGGTGTGGTCGGCAAGACGGAAGATAGCTGTACCGCGATCGGTCTCGTAGGCGCGCACACCTTCAAACACGCCCAGTCCGTAGTGTAGGCTGTGTGTCAGTACATGAACCTTAGCCTCACGCCAGGGGACCATTACCCCATCGAACCAGATACTTCCATCACGGTCTGAAAATGACATCACGTTTTCCTATGGTACCCAAGTCAATCTATTTAAGCGTACGCTACGCTCAAATGCTGAATTATTACAGAACAGTGAGAGGTGCGTAACAGCGCGCCTTGGCTGGTGCATCACTCAGCCAGCATAGCGTGCACGGCGCGCACTGCGTCCCTGGCATAGGGCGCAAGCCGCAGCGGAATCTGGTCAGGCAATATCTCTGGACCCAAAATGCCTATACCAACTGGTTTCCCGGTTTCCAGTTGTAGTCCAATCAGTGCTTGGATGACTGCCTGACCCATGACCCGCCCGTGCGCCGTTTCACCGCGCTCGATAATGCCGAGCACGACTGCGCCGTCGATGTTATTGCGGGTCAGCAGTCGTTTCACCGCAAGTGGTTTTTCCATTGAGCCTGGAACCCATACCTGTTCGCACACATCTAGTTCTGCCTCCGTCGCGGCGGCCAGTGCTGCGCTGACCATGGCTTCACAGGCATCTTTGTGAAAAGAGCCAATCACCAGGGCAATAGTGGGGCGGTTGGACATCGCTGATGTAGGGTAGGTTGAAATCAGGGGTGATTCTAGCCCATCGCCTTGGGCTAAGGCTGGCCACGACCCGGCGCACCATTAGCGCTTCGGTCATCCATCGCGCTGCCCGGGATCAAGATACTTGCGCCACAAGGCACCGATCGCTTTGCGTTCAGCGGCATACTCTCCAACGCTCGCGAGCGCGGGGCGGCGGCTCAGTTTGAGTGCATGTTCCCGGGCCAGGTACAGCCGTAGCACTTGGGCTAACGTATTGGCCTCTGCGATCTCAATTTTTTGTGTGTCGGCTAGACGCTTGATGATGGCAGCGTTAGTTCGGAAAGTTGTGAGTTCTGGGTCGGCTGCTGCATGGCGTAGTACCAGGTACTGGCAAAGAAACTCGATGTCTACCAGCCCGCCCATACCGTGTTTGAAATCGACCCCCGGCTCTTTTGTTACTGGGCGATTGTCCCGCATTCGCTGACGCATGTTTCGGACTGCCCCCTGGAGCGTTGTGCCATCTCTGGGTTGGCATAAGATGTCACGTCGAACTGTTTCAAAGCGTCTTTTTAGAGTTTCGCTGCCGGCCACCAGCCGCGCCCGTACCAGAGCCTGGTGTTCCCAGGTCCACGCTGTGTCGCGCAGGTATTCATGGTAGGCGGAAAAAGGGGTGACCAGCGTCCCGGAACGACCGCTCGGTCTTAATCGCGTATCAATGGCGTAGACTTCGCCTGCGGCGGTGCGAGTGGTGAGAATATGCGCCAATCGCCGGGCCAGCCGGCCAAAATAATGACGCCTCTCTCCAGCTCGGGCCGCGTTTTCATCACTCGGTTGATCGTAGACAAATACGATATCCAGATCAGAGTTGTAGCCCAGTTCCATGCTGCCCAGTTTGCCATAGGCAATAATGCCAAGGTCTGGAACCTGGTCAGGGGCGCTGACCTGATCGAGTGTGCTCACAGCGTGTGTCAGTGCCTGGCATAACAGCGCCTGGGCCAGTGCGCTGAGCGACTTGGAAACGACGTCGATATCGATCAGTTGCGCAATTTCTGCTGCGGCAACGCGCAGGCTGTAGCCTTGACGGTATTCTCGCAACAAATCCATGACGACCTCAAGGTCGGATTGGTCACAGCGATCGAGCTTACGCTGCAGTTCGACCTCAATTGCATGATGATCCTGCAACTGGAATCCCACAATCGGATCCAGTAACTCATCCAGTATGACCGGGTGTTTCCCGATCCAGTGACTGATTTCACTGGAAGCCCCCACCAGGCGCACCAGTTGTTTCAGGGCGAGGGGGTTTTCTCCAAGCAGAGCCAGGTAAGCGGATCGGCGGCCGATTGACTCGATAACGAACAGCAATCGGGTAATGGCAGTATCCGGATCGTCAGCCTGGCCACAGACGCGCAGGACAGCAGGCATCAGTTTGTCCAGACGTTCGCGCCCCTCTCGTGAGAAGGACTGGTAAAAGCGGCTGCGTCGGGTGTTGGCCAATAACCGGTGCACTCGTTCGGTTTCGGTGAATCCCAGCGTAGCCAGTTGGGCAATGCCCGTCTTAGTATCCACCGTGGCGTGCCACAGATCGCCGGCCATCGAATCGCTGTCTTCATCTTCTCCCGGGCCGCCCTGGCGGAATACTGCCCGGAACAACTCGTGCACACTATCGTTGACGGCAGCTAGTTTGGAGTTGAAGTCCTGCGTGCTGTTGCAGCCTATGGATAGGGCAATACGCTCCCGGTCGAACGAGTTGATCGGAACAGTGTGGGTCTGAGCATCGTCCATGATCTGCAGGCGATGTTCCAGAGCGCGTAAAAAGTCGTAGTGGTCTCGTAGCATTTGGCATTCGTCTGGTTCGAAGACGCCAGCGTTTTGCAGTGCTATCAGAGCTGTATAGAAGCTTGGCGTCTGCAGGTCGGGGTTGCGCCCGCCATAGATCAGTTGGTGGCTCTGTACCGCAAACTCAATTTCGCGGATACCGCCGTGCCCAAGTTTGACGTTATCTTTCAGATCCTGACGTATCAATTGGCGCTCAATCAGTGCTTTCATTTTCCTTATGGCTTCAAACGCGCCAAAATCCAGATACTTTCGGTACACAAAGGGCCGCAGGTTGTCGAGCAATCTGACTCCTGCATCGATATCTCCAGCGACTGGGCGCGCCTTGATCAGGGCATAGCGTTCCCAATCACGGCCATGGGTTACAAAGTAGTGATCCATAGCGTCGAAGGATAGGGCGAGTGGACCGCTGTCACCATTGGGGCGTAATCTCATGTCAGTTCTAAAGACGATACCCG
>CAUZJT010000287.1:0-3029 GCA_963580215.1 Gammaproteobacteria bacterium | reverse complement strand
CCGCTGCATGCGCTAGGTATGAAGTCGGCACACGCAAGCTCCCGTATTCCAGACACAAAAAAACTACTAACCCCATTGGGAAAGCGGTATTAAGGTTGGTTTCGGGGGTAAGATTTGAACCTACGTCCCTCAGTTTGTGAACCTGACAATCAAACTTTACAAGATTGAAAAACAGGATGCAAATGGATCGGCAGAGTGGCACGCGGAGCAGGGGTTAACCAGATTTCACACGCCACTCACGATGCAACGTATACATACCCATAACGACGATGATTGATGCACCAACCCATGTCCACATATCGGGTAACTGATCAAAGACCATAAACCCGTAAAAAGTTGCCCAAATGATGATCGAATAATGTACGGGTGCTACTACAACAGCATCAGCGACATCTAGTGCCTTGATCACTAATGTTTCGGCAACCGCAGAAATCAGGGCTATGCTAACCAATAAGGCAACTTCAAATGACGTTTCGGGCGTACGCCATACGAAGGGTAGGGGAACCGTAATGATCGCGCTTCCAACTAACGCCGTGTAGGCAACTGTTGTTATGATCCGGTCAGTCCCTGCCACGACCCGCGATACGATTTGTCGAAGGGCAAATAGAAGTGCAGCAATAAGGACGAGTAATACCGCAGGATGAACGACCCCCATTCCCGGTCTGGTCACTATGAGAACCCCAACAAACCCAATAGCGACGGCTGTCCATCGACGGATACCTACAGGCTCACGCAGCACCAACGCAGCAATAAGCGTAACCATAAAAGGGGCAACAAAGGTGACTGCAGTCGCGTCCACTAACGACACAAAACTGACAGCATAGATAAATATTGATGCCGATCCTACCGCCATTGCGCCACGGGCAACTTGTAGACCTAAATGCTGAGTACGAAGAATAGTGAAACCACGAAATGCCAATATCACCAAAATACCTAACAAAAGACCCGTTTGCCGTGACCAAACAATTTGAAGGGGATGCAGAGTTTCAGTCAGAAATTTGGCAATGGTATCAACTGCAGCAAACAGGAACATTCCCCCAGCCATATAGGCGATCCCAAGCTTGTTGTTGGATGACCTAGAGGTTTTGGGAGGTTCTGAAATAGCGACATGTCCTATTGGTTTTATTGGCACAAATGGTGAGCGATGTAGTAGAGGAGATAAGTGACTGAAATTAACCTTGGTTTCAATAATTGTGGTACCTTGGTGGTACCTCACATAAACAAAGGACTTAGAGAATTCTCCCTAAGTCCTTGTTTTAATTGGCTCCGGCAGCAAGACTCGAACCTGCGACAAGCTGATTAACAGTCAGCTTATTTGTGCCCAGACACAAGGCTTGCGTTGGCTTTTGATTTGAGTGAATATTTCTGTGCATATATTTAACTCCTTAAATATAAGCACCCATGAAGGTGGTCGGCGTTCTTCACCGCGCCGACCATTTCACCTAACAGGTGACGCGCACGTCACCAACAGACAAACTATGAACCATACCCAACCGGTCGAAAGTTATTAATCATGCAAGTCAGTGTCCGTGACAACGATGTCGATCAAGCTCTCAGAATCCTTAAAAAGAAGATGCAGAAAGAAGGTATTTTCCGTGAAATGAAACTGCGCAGTGCTTACGAAAAACCGTCTGAGCGCAAAGTCCGTGAAAAGGCCGAAGCCGTTAGTCGCGCACGTAAGTTAGAGCGCAAGCGTATTGAGCGTGAGGGTTTTTAGGATAGCCTGTCTGACTTGGGTGAAAGACCAGTAGCCTTCTCTATCGACCAGCGCCTCTATCTCGGGGCGTCGGTTTCATTGGAGGGGTGCCTCTTTCCCGTCTGGCTTTCAAAACGGCTCTGGCTTTTACCAAGGACAATGTAACCCGCCGCTTACCTTCCTCAGTCTTTGGGCCAGTACTCAGTCCGCCATGATTAGGACATTTGGCATTGTCTACAACAGCCCTTCGTTTACACTTCAAGCCCTTCCTTGTGGTGGCGTTGCAGATATCGCGTTTTTGCTTCTTGCCGTCTATCATAATTCAGACCCCATGACCCGCCCGCGCGGGCGCGCGAACACGCATGGTATTGCCTGTCGGTTTGGGGCTAATCCGATTCTGCTAACAAACATTGTCATCATCATTTCCTGTCTTCGATGATACGACAGTTTGGGATATTGCAGCTTGAGCAGTTTCTCGTTTTTTCGATTTCCAGGCTTCCCAACACCCAAGACCATGCTTCCCGCTGTAGTGGATCAACGCACCATCTCCAAGGATAACCCAGCAGGTGTCATATGCAAGAATGAACTCATCACATGCTGCACAGTCATTTTGTACTTCCGGCAACGATGGTGGATTGGAATTAATCCAAGCAATGATTTTACCTTCTTCGGTTTCTTCCGGTTGGTCGGTTGTGACAATAGTGACAGAAGGGACAATAGGTTCGGGTGGATGGTGTTTAGCGGTGCTATTGTCGCTATTGTCATGCGCCTGTGAAAGTTCTTGAGCCAGTTTAGCCAATGTCCCATGTCATCCCCCAAAGTTTAGGATTTACAAGAAAATCGGTTTTTGAACGACCCGTTGTGTCGCCAGACCTTGACGGGGATTTGTCGATCCAATTAGCTTCTTGAAGGTATTCACACGCTTTATGAATGGGAGCAGCTTCCTTTAGACCTGGCAGTTTCCACTCTCGTCCAATCTCTCGTGTATTAATCTTTTCAGGCTGCCGCCGAAGTATTTGCCTAGCAAGCATTGTAGCATGACGCTCAACGGTCGGCATTGTAGCATCGCCATAAGTCCGCTCAGCCATCGGAAGAAAATATTCGTCTACTAACCCGGCAGCAGATGCGAAAGATTTACAGGAAATATATTCAGGTACTTGCTGATTAGACGAATTAAGAGCCCAATTCATCAATTCCAATATCAATGAAAGCCTAACAACTATGCCCGGCATCTGAAAAACTTGAAATCATCCGTCTTGTGGAGAGATCGCATCTTCCCGTCAAACGGACATTAGATAAACTGGGCATTCCCCGCACTACGTTTTACCGTTGG
>CAUZJT010000286.1:0-3030 GCA_963580215.1 Gammaproteobacteria bacterium | reverse complement strand
GTCAAATGGAGAGACGGGCCTGACACTATCTGGTACGGAAGCAAACCTGAAGAACTGAACCTGACAGTGACTGCCAGCGTCGAGGCTAACCATAAAATTGCAAGCTTGGAAGGCTTAAGCCCTGACACTGACGTCTATTATGCCTTCCAGGAAACCGGTCCAGAGGCGGCCATCATGTCTTTTAGAACCGCACCCGCGCCCGGAGCTGTGCCCGAAGATGGCAATACTCATATCTGGTTGCTGGGTGATTCTGGTACCGCGACCCAAGGTATTCAAGGAACCTTTAGTCATGAAGGTGAAGCCATTGACGTGATGAACGGATTCCTTAAGTACAACAAGTCGCAAGCGGGTGACGAGCCTTTAGATCTTTTGCTTCTGTTGGGTGATAACGCTTACCTGGAGGGGACAGATGAACAATGGCAAGGCGCTTTCTTTGATATCTACACAGATATCATTCAGGGAGCAGCAACCTGGCCGACTATCGGGAATCATGAGATGGGGGTGGGCGCGCCCTTTGATATCTGTATCTTCACGAAAATACCCGCCTGCGAAGCGGGCCCAGTCATGATGAATGTCGGTGGCATCAGTGCGTCATCGGACCCGGATTCCTACGATAGTGATGGCGATGGACCCGACCCATCGGGATTACCCTACTTAAATATTTTCACCTTGCCGACCAAAGGTGAAATGGGCGGCGTCCCGAGTGGAACAGAGCAATATTACTCGTTCAACTATGGCAATGTGCACGTGGTGAGTCTTGATTCACAACTGACCAATCGCGACAAAACCATGAGAGCTACGATGCGTGATTGGTTAGTGGATGACTTATCCGCGAACGAGTCGGATTGGACCATTGTTATTTTTCATCATCCGCCTTATTCCAAAGGTTCTAACCACGACTCGGACCGAGAGCAAAACGAAATCGATATGAGAGTGACTTTTGCGCCGGTATTTGAAAACTACGGCGTCGATGTTATCTACAGTGGACACTCGCATTCGTATGAAAGGTCCTGGTACCTGAGAGGACATTACGGAATGTCCGATTCTTTTGATGTTACCCGCGATGCGCTTCTGGATGCCGATGGAAATCCACGCCTGGGGCAGGGGAGCGAACCTTACCCGCAAGGCGGGGCAGAAGGTCGTGCGGTCTATACAGTCGCTGGCAACGCTGGGAAAGCGGATAAAGAGAAGCTTTGCCCTGAGGGCCAGGTGATGGGGTGCACGCTACCAAACTGGTTGCAGCATCCAGCGCACAGGACATTTAGTGAGTCCGCGTCCGGATATCAACGCAATGGGATTGCCCTGAAGGGGTCGATAGTTCTGGACGCGAATAAAAGTTCGCTGACATCCCGCTTTGTTGATGAGCACGGTCAGGTGCTCGACTACTTTACGATCACCCGTAATTGAGAAACCCAATACTGCTGATCTCGGCGTTCGCCTTCAGTGCGTTGATGTCAAGCGGGAACGTGCAAGCGCATGCCGGAGACCACCGGACGCTTGCTGAGCTGGATGCGATCATCAAGAAAAGCCCAGCCGAGCCTGCATTGCTTATGGCGCGAGGGGCGCTTTACAGTAGGTCTGGCCAGTGGGACAAAGCCGAGCGGGATCTTAGGTTGGCAGAAGCCCTGGGCAATAAAGAAGACGTTGCCTTCGAGTTCGGTCAACTTTACTACCGCCGCGGTGACAACCAAAAAGCATTGGGGTATATCGATACGTACATTGGTGCTTACCCGAAATATCCGCCAGCGTTCTTATTACGAGCGCGGGTCGCTGGCGAAGCAGAACAATTCGACATCGCGAAGGAAAGCTACTACACCTATTTTAGTCTCTCGGCGGATCCCCAACCAGGAGAATACCTGGCCGCAGCGCGGCTGCTGGCTTCCACAAAACCTGCAGGCATAAACAACGCGCTTGCGCTGCTAGATATGGCAATCAGCAAGCTGGGCCTTAACCCTCAACTTCAGCGCTATGCGATGCAGTTAGAACTCAGGCGCGACAATACTGAAGGTGCTTTGGATCGTTGGTATAGCCTTAAAGATCAACTTGGGGGAACGCCGGAATGGGGCCTTACACTGGCAAGAGTACTGATTCTGGCTGATAGCGTTGATGAAGCCAGGCTGGCCGTTCAAACGGTCAAGGACCGGTTAATAAGTCTTAGGCAGACGCCGGCAAGGAAAGCCGCTGGCGAAACTGTTGCACGCTTAGAGCGCCAACTGGCCGAGGTGCGAACCAACCATTAAATTGACTTTTGGTGAGAGGTTTAACCCCTGTCTCATCCATGATGTGGCTTTCGAGTACTTTAAGTTCCGTCGACTTACATTTGAGATTGAACTTCTGCAATTCACCTACGGCGATGATGCCAATCGACACAGATCACTTTTCTCGTCATGATTTTTCCAAGGGTAACTTCCCGGGTAACTTTCTTTCGTCTTCAGCTCGATGGCCTGGTGCACCGATTTGAATATTGAAATGGATCAAATGTACCGACCTTAGAATCGTTAACATAGCTTTAACCATAGGCACCACATTCGCCTGAATGTTGGCGTCGCGCTACTTGTTAGCAATGCGGGTCGATGAGTGAAAACTACGCGGACACTGCGTCGTCGTGTATGAAAGACCAGCAGGGTTGATCAGAATTGAGGGCAAATTTCTGGTCAAAAAAAAAGAGTTTTTGCAAGCACACTCTGGGGCAGTTACCAGACTCGACATAGCTAGCGTTGTTGGTGCTATCATCCAATGATGATGAAAAATGTACGATCTGCCGCGCTGCTCGTTTTATGTCTTGTGTTGGCGCAACAGGCGATGGGGCACGGCAGCATGACCCCGGAAGGTGACATTTGCATCCTGCAGATTGGGTACTTGAAAGCCCATTTTAAAACCTATCTCCCTCGAAGCCACGGCCATGAACAATTTTGCGAAGATCTGCCTGACGCGTCCGAGGCAGTTTTCGTGATGGAATATGAGCACGATAGCCTTGCGGACATGCTGATAGAGTTTCGTATTATTCACGAGCGCAGTGGGAAAAGAGAA
>CAUZJT010000285.1:0-3032 GCA_963580215.1 Gammaproteobacteria bacterium | reverse complement strand
GAGCGCCTTCGCTTCATTCACGAGGATGACGATCCTGTCGGTATGCTCCATATCGGCCGACAAAGCGGCCGAGAGAAATTCCGCGGGATAGTGGCACTTGAGCCAGCCGGTATGGTAGCTAAGAAGCGCATAAGCGGCAGAGTGCGATTTGTTGAACCCGTACCCGGCAAATTTTTCGATCAGGTCAAAAATGTGTCTGGCGATCGCGCCCTCGACCCCTCTTGCCGTTGCGCCATCAATGAAGCCTTGTCTTTGCTTCTCCATTTCTTCGACCTTTTTTTTACCCATTGCGCGGCGCAGCAAATCAGCGGCACCCAGGCTATAACCGGCAAGCAGTTGAGCAATCTGCATGACTTGCTCTTGATACAGGATCACCCCATAGGTTGGCTCCAAAACCTCCTCAAGCGCCTTGTGGACGTAAAGAACAGGCTCGCGACCGTGCTTTCGGTTGATGAAGTCATCGACCATTCCGGACTGCAGTGGTCCGGGGCGAAACAACGCCACCAACGCAACCAGTTCTTCGAAATGATCTGGCTTGAGACGTTGGATCAGTTCCTGCATGCCACGTGATTCCAGTTGGAATAATGCAGTCGTACGCCCCGTACAGATCAGGCGGTACACCTTTGGATCGTCTAATTCAAGTGAGTCAAGCACAATCGGATCCTCACCGGATCGCGCTCTTCGATCATTTACCCGATCCAATGCCCAATCAATGATCGTGAGCGTGCGTAGGCCCAGAAAGTCGAATTTAACCAGCCCGATCGCTTCAAGGTCGTCTTTATCAAACTGAGTCACCGGCTGAGTCATGCCCGGCTCCCAATAAAGTGGAGAGAATTCGGAGATTGCGCGAGGCGCGATAACCAGGCCGCCCGCGTGCTTTCCGGCATTGCGTGGTAACCCCTCGAGGCGCCGGGCATTGTTAATCAACTGCGACACCTCTGCCTCTTCGCGGAAACGCCGCCTAAGTTCGTCATCCTGCTCCAATGCGCGTTCAAGGGTCATCCCCACTTCAAAAGGAATCAGCTTGGCCAGCGAATCACAAAACCCGTAAGGCATGCCCATCACTCGACCAACATCGCGAACCACCGCCCTAGCCGCAAGACTGTTATAGGTAATAATTTGAGCAACCTTTTCCGCCCCATACTTATCACTGACATAGTCAATCACCCGGTCCCGCCCAACCATGCAGAAATCGATATCAAAATCAGGAAGTGAAACTCGCTCTGGGTTCAAGAACCGCTCAAATAAGAGTCCATACCGGATCGGATCCAGTCGGGTAATCCCAAGAGCGAATGCGACCAGCGAGCCTGCCCCAGATCCCCGGCCCGGGCCGACCGGGACACCATTGCTGATAGCCCAGCGTATGAAATCCGCAACGATGAGAAAATATCCAGCAAACCCCATCCCATTGATAGTGTCGACCTCAGCTTCCAATCGTTCCCGGTAAACTAGGCTGTCGAGATTTGGCTTTGTTTGTTGAAACGCTTTCAGCCCCACTCTTGCCTGAGCGAGTAACTCTTCTTCAGCCGAACGTCCTCCGGGCAACGGAAACTGGGGCATATGGGTCGACTCGAAATCAAGAAATACATTACAACGCCGTGCAATCTGGATAGAGTTTTCAAGAGCCGATGGTAAATCTGAAAATAACTCGGTCATTTCAGCGCCGTCTCGCAGATATTGCTGATCGGTAAATCGTCTTGGCCGCCTGGGATCATCGATCACTCGACCTTCGTGAATGCAGACACGAATCTCATGAGCCTCAAAATCATCCGCGCGCAAGAAGCGGACCACATTTGACGCGACCAGTGGGGTCCCGGTTTGTTCGGCCAGATTAAGCGCGCCTGCTTCATACTCACCTTCTCCAGGCCGCCCGGTCCGACTTATTTCCAGGTAGTAACGGTCGCCAAACGCAGATCGGTACTGCATGAGAAGCTCTAACGCTTGTTCTGGGTGTCCAGCCCGCAGTAACCCGGCCACATCGCTGTCAATGCCGCCTGACACGACGATCAAGTCGTCCGCCGCGGCAAACAGTTCGCTCCTTTTAACGGTAATTCCGTGACTCGAACGGGGACGGACGTAAGTCTCAGTAAGTAGCCGTCCCAGATGTTGGAGCCCATTATTATTACGACATAGCAGGATCATCTGACCCTTTGCTCGATCGTCAACATCGCCACAGACTGTAATCTCTGTGCCCAGGAGTGGCTTGACGGATGCCTCCTTACACGCGCGATAAAACTTAACCGCGGCGTACATATTAGAAACATCAGTCATCGCAACTGCGGGCATATGCGCATCCCGGACAGATGCGGCTAACTCTTTAACCCTGGCAATGCCGTCTACAAGCGAATATTCGGTATGAACATTCAGGTGTACAAAAGGCACTTGGCTATTCATCGCGCCATGATTTCCTTAAATATCGCGGTGGAAGTTCTTTTAGGAGGCTACTAGCACGGGCTTAAAAGACTGACGATGCTCTCGGCACGGACCCAAAACCTTCAAGGCCTCTAGGTGCGCCTTCGTAGGATACCCCTTATGACGAGAAAAACCATAGCCGGTAAATCGCACATCGAGATCCCTCATATAACGGTCACGAAACACTTTGGCCAAAATTGAAGCCGCCGAGATGGCTGGCTGGCTTTGATCGCCACGAACTATTGCCTTGCCTGGATAAGGTACGCGCGGATAGAAACAGCCATCAACCAGGACGTAGTCTGGGACCCGCTTGAGCCCAAGAATTGCTCGGCGCATAGCCAAAAGGGTTGCCTGGTGAATGTTCAACCGATCTATTTCTCCAGGAGTAGATGCGCCTATTGACCAACCCCAAGAAAATTGCCGAATTTCCCGTTCAAAAGCCTCGCGACGTTTCTGGGTCAAAGCCTTGGAGTCAGCCAAACCACTCAAGTCTGCCGAATGCGCCAGAATGACCGCTGCGGCCACTACCGGGCCAGCGAGTGGCCCTCGACCCGCCTCGTCAACGCCTGCGATCACCGGTCCACAAGTCCCAGTCATCTGAAGGCATGCTCTGCGAGAAG
>CAUZJT010000284.1:0-3041 GCA_963580215.1 Gammaproteobacteria bacterium | reverse complement strand
GTGGTCGAGTATTTGCCTGATCACCTTGGGATCTTCGATGCAGGCGATGACCTTCATGGTAGCGCCGCAGGTCTGGCAAGTCTTGATATCGATGTTGAACACGCGCTTGAGACGCTGCGCCCAGGTCATGACGACATGGCATTCGACGGGTGTCCGTTCTGTAAGAGCATCGGCAGTATTGGGATTGCGTCCCTTGCCCCGGCCGGCCGGCGTGATCAGTGCCCGGTGATTGCTGTTGGGGGCGAATACGCCATGGAAGCGGGTAAGATTGACGCGAGGCTCCGGGATAAACAGGCCCTGCTAGGCCCTCTTCAAATACCTTATTCCAGGTTATTCACATGTCCTTCACTAAATATAGACATCTGGTTCACACTCTATTAAATATCTTCATCAAATTATTAAAATCCATCAGCAGCAGAAATATTATGCCATTAACTAATGCCACTATTAATATTCGTAATCTCCGGTTGCGCACCTTCATTGGTTTTAACCCTGATGAGAAAGTGAAAAAGCAGGACGTCGTTGTCAATATTGAAATTGACTATTCCATCAATCAAGCTGTGCTGGAAGATAAAATTCGGAACGTCCTCGATTACAAGAAAATAACCAAGCAGGTAATAGGCCATGTTGAACGTGGTCACTTTTTACTGCTCGAAAAACTGGTTGCTGACGTCTTAACGATATGTAGTGAACAACCGAGTGTTAACAATGCTCGCGTTACTATTGATAAGCCACAGGCCCTGCGTTTCGCAGATTCAGTTTCCCTAACCCTTGATTACAGTCGCGATAAAACCAACACCCTGCAACCTATGGAGAAAGCCTCATGAATGCAAGCCCGATCTTCATGGCCAAAACTGCTCAGCCGAATCATCCGGAAATTAGCCTTGAGGCTAAACTCGTTCGTAATTCCTTGATAGAACATGGCCTGGAAACACCTATGATCGAGACTGGATTGAGTGCCGAGGATAAATACCAGCGCATCAAGGAGTTGATGACTGATGTTATCAGTACCCTTGGACTCGACCTGTCAGACGACAGTCTGGCCGAGACACCACATCGCATTGCCAAGATGTATGTGCATGAAATATTTTCAGGCCTTGATTACTCTAAATTCCCGAAACTCTCCCTGATTGATAACAAGATGGGTGTGGACGAAATGGTAAAGATCCGCGACATCGATCTTACCAGCACCTGCGAACATCACTTTGTCACCATCGATGGTGTTGCCAAGGTTGCCTACATACCTAATGACAAGATTATCGGCCTGTCAAAAATAAATCGGGTGGTACGCTTTTTTGGGCAACGCCCGCAAGTTCAGGAGCGACTTACCCGCCAGGTCCTAGTTGCCCTACAGACCTTGCTGAAAACTGATGATGTAGCGGTAAGTATTGATGCCATGCATTACTGCGTTAAGTCGCGGGGCGTTATGGATACTAATTCTCAAACCAGTACTACCGCATTGGGTGGTTGTTTTCGCAAAAATATCCACACACGTGCGGAATTTCTGAATCCATGAAGCAAGAGTCAATTTTTATCACCGGTGTCGGTCGACGCGCCGGTCTCCACCTGACACGTAACTTTCTTGCCCGGGGTATACCTGTAATAGGTACTTTTCGAAGTGAGTATGATGGACAGACGGCGAACGCTATGAAGATGGGTGGGTGAGTGGCACAAAGTCAGGCATTGACGCCTATTTCTGGGATAACGGCGATCGTTACGAAGGTGAGTTTGTTGATGGGATTTACCACGGTGACGGCACTTTCACCTATGCCAGCGGCCGAACGATTACCGGCCAGTGGGATGCCGGCAAGCCGTAGAATGCAGTTGCACTGGACTCTTCCGGCGAATTGACCGACGGCTTCACCGAAGGCGTTCCCAATGCAGAAAGAACTGATGATTCAGTTTATGGCGATGCTGGGTCTCGCGTCCGGTTAAAGCTTTCCTTACGCCCCACACCGCGTGGTTAGGCGATCTCCTGCTGATGCGCCGCGGCAAAATCGGCCATGCTATTGAAGGTGAAGTTGACCGTCGGCATGTCGCCGGGGTCCATCGTAGCACCAAAGCCTTCCTGGCCGTGCCGGCGGTAAATCCAGCAGTTTGCAAGACCATACTGGTTCGCGGGCTGATGATCATGGAACATGCTTTCCGCCACATGCAGGATTTCTTCCCTGAATATTCCTTGGTGCGCGAGCGTTTCCAGCATGTAGTCAAAGTTGCGGTTATCGGGTTTATAGCTGCCAATATCCTCTGCGGTCATGACCGTATCAAAAGCTACCCCAAGGCGCTCATTGGAGCCTAAAAAACTCAAATTGTCGGTATTGGTCAGCACGGCCAGCCGAAAGTGCTGTTTCAGATAAGCCAGTGCTTGTGCGCTGTCATCAAATGCCGGCCACTGCGATACAGACTGCCCGTAAGTAAGGCACTCTTCCCAGTCGATAGAAACCCTCCAGTGTTCAGCAAGGCGCCGGTAAACCGTTGCCAGAAGTTCAGAATATTTCTTTGACGGCGAAAAGCGCTGTGCGGTTGATTCATAATGGGCGTGGGCGCTCAGGATATCGTCGCGGCTGAGATGGGTGGCAACCTGGTCTGTCAGGGGTTTCAGGCCATTGACCATGCCGCTTTCCCAGTCGATCAGCGTGCCGTAAACATCAAACGTTAAAATCTTGAATTGCGAAAGTTTCATAGAGGTCGATACGGCCATAGGAAAATTTGACGACTTCTATTTTATCTTTCTTGACTGACGGGTAACCGACAGATCTTCAGAATCATTTCATGAACCTTCTGCGGTGAATATTAGTTGTTCTAACCCCGAAGAATCGCCGTGCTTGTCCGCGTTCCACTGGCCGCCACCGACCACCTTCAGGCCGGTCGAGTCGATGACCAGATGGAGGGGGCCGTCGCCCTTCCTGGGAAGACCCCGGACGTCGATGGTCCGACCTCGCCGGGACAGCGTCGTGTGGTCGGGCACGCGCAGCTCGAGACCCATCAAGCGGACCAGGGAGCCCACGAAGCCCTTGATCTGGCGGAGCCCCAGGTGGAAC
>CAUZJT010000283.1:0-3046 GCA_963580215.1 Gammaproteobacteria bacterium | reverse complement strand
CTGGTGCGGGTCATGCCCAATACCCCGGCGCTGGTAGGTGCTGGCATGTCCGCCCTTTTCGCCAATGAAAGCGCCAGTGCGCCACAGCGTGACCTTGCCGAATCCATCATGCGATCAGTCGGAACTACCGTGTGGCTAGAAAAAGAGTCACTGATGGATATAGTCACGGCAGTTTCGGGCAGTGGCCCGGCGTATTTTTTCTACCTGATGGAAGCGATTGAGCAAGCGGGGGTTCGAGAAGGGCTTGATGCTGATACCGCACGCCTGCTTGCACTGGAGACTGCCCTTGGGGCGGCACGCCTGGCGCTGGAATCAACAGAAGGCCCAGGACAATTGCGCGAGCGCGTTACCTCGCCGGGTGGCACCACCGAGGCCGCTATTCGCACACTAGATGCGTCTAATGTGAGTGATATCATGCAGGCTGCCGTATCTGCAGCGCGGCAGCGTTCGGCGGAGCTAGCCGAAATACTGGAGGACAACTGATGGCAGGAGGATACTTTGCCGATGCGGGGCTGTTTCTGGTCGATACTGTGCTGGGCCTTTATATACTGATCGTACTGTTACGCTTCTTGTTTCAGCTTGTGCGAGTAGATTTTTATAACCCGCTATCGCAGTTCATTGTAAAAGCCAGTAACCCGCCACTTGCGCGCTTACACCAACTCATACCAAGCCTTTGGGGGATTGATCTCGGTGCAATCGTGCTGCTGCTAATCCTTGAGGGGCTAAGGCTCACTCTTACGACGCTGATGCTGGGCCATACCCCGCGTCTAAGTGGCGTGCTGATACTCAGTATTGGTGAATTGCTGAAGTTGGCGGTTTATGTCGTCGTATTCAGCATCTTTGTGCGAGCACTGCTGAGTTGGGTAAGCAGCGGAACGCACAACCCTATGGCCCGCTTGCTGGGATCTTTCACCGAGCCTCTCCTGGCGCCAGCACGGCGCTTGTTACCCGCCACCGGTGGACTGGATCTCTCGCCCATTATTGTCTTCATGGCACTTATGCTGGGCCTGAAACTTATCATCCAGCCATTGCTTGATATGGGTCGGGCAATGTTGTTATAGGAAACCCTCTTACACACCAATCAACCACTACCTTTGCCGCATCAATCGTTTTTTTAATGTACGCCCATCCCTTGGACGGACTTATAACCTGCCGAGAGTGAAAAACTTAATTAAGCTGGCTCCAACCTCAGACGCACTGCCGTTCGTTCTGTTGCCTCTTCTACAAGAATTCGAAACCCCGCTTCCTCTATGCTGTCGCCGGCCTTGGGTATACGCCGCAGCCTTGCGGTAACAAGCCCCCCAATCGTATGGGCTTCACGATCGGAAAAATTCACCCCCAGCACCTCGTTGGCCTCGGAGATTGGAACCCGTGAGTCCATCACATACACGCCGTCTTCAATCTCTTCCAGCCGGTGACGTTTCTTAGGCGTGTATTCATCGAAGTCATAGCCCACATCGATCTCGCCCACCACCTCCTCAATGATATCTTCCATAGTGATTATTCCTATGGCAGAGCCAAACTCATCAACGACTACAGCCATATGGTCATCACGCTTTCTTAAGAGTGGCAACAACTGGTCTATTGTCTGGCGTGGCGAGACATAGAGCGCGGGCTTAACCAGATCTTCAAGCGGCTTTTCCAAAAGATCGGCATCCATCATGTCCCAGGTGGTGATGGTCACAATGCCAATAATATTGCTGATATTGCGGTGATATACGGGCAAGCGGTTATAACCACGATTGCGCACCATAGCGATCGCCCTTCTTGAGGACTTAGTCTGGTTGATGGCGGTAACCTCAGCAATGGGGATCATCGCCTCGCCTACGGTGGTCTCAGCGAATCGGATCACTCGGCGGATACGCCCCTGGTCAAAAGCGTCGACGCTGGAGGTTCTCTCGGCCATCTCAACCACCGAACGGATTAACTCGCGTGTCATAAAAACATTCTGCTCTACCCGTCCACCACCAAACACCCTAGCCGCGACCCGCGCAATTCGTGAAAACGCGATGACCACTGGGTAGAAAAGATATCTAAAAGCTCGAAGTGGGTAGATCGCGCGAGGCGCAATCTCGGTAGAAAGATGCTGGCAGACACTCTTGGGTACCACCTCACCCAAAATCAGAAACAACGGTGTAAATACCAGAAACGCCAACCACTCTCCGCTTTCCCCGACCAGGCGGATCATTAGCAAGGTTCCGACTGTCGTCAGGACAACGGTAGCGATATTGGTGCCCACGAGTGTGGTACCAAGCAAAGTCTCAGGGCTACGAAACTCATCCAGCACCATGCGTGATCCTCGATGCCCCTTGCCCGCCATGGCACTGAGTTTGACTTTGTCGGCATTGACCATGGCGATCTCTGAGCCTGAGAAAAATCCCTTGAGCAACAGCAACACAGCCATCAGTCCTAGTGTCAGTAGTAGTTCCATATGACGCCCCTTTTCAGCTGACTAACCCGGTACGAGGATGCGGAGTCCCATCGGCTTCATTGTCAGCATGCTGACCAGCTTTACTCCCGGCAGTCTCTACTGAGGCGCCTTCGCTCGAGTTGAAGTCCGGTTCCGCGGCACTGCCACTGCTTACATTATCAGTACAACGAGCAACTACATCATCGGTTTGTATTTGGCTTTGATGACTTGCCAAATTCTTGTCTTGAGGCTTTTCACCAACGTTGTCACTGGCGATGGCAGCATCACCCAGGCTCAAGGAGCCATCTTCTAAAACCCCTTGGCGCTCAATTGAGCTGCCTATATCACTTGGTTTTTTTGGTATTTTGTTAGCTGCGTTTTCCACTGAAGTCGGTATCGTTTCGCGCTGTCCTTCAATTTCTGATTCATCGAAAGAAAAGCCAGTCCTGTGTTCCCGAGTAACCTCCTCACGCTCGGCATCGCTCATTTCCTCAAGATCTTCCTCGGCAGAAACTTTAGCGGCACGCACCCGCGAGATACGATGGGCATCCATGTCCAATACCGTCAACGCGATGTCGTCAATCACGACACGATCACCCACATGGGGCAAACGATCCAAGTGTCTGAATGCCACGC
>CAUZJT010000282.1:0-3085 GCA_963580215.1 Gammaproteobacteria bacterium | reverse complement strand
AAGACAGTACATTATAGTAGGTGTGAGGATTTACGGTAATCACTGACGAAAAAGTTGAGCGCAAAATCACAGTAACTCTAGCGACCGATGTTGTCGGTTAGAGCATCCCCATGGAGGCAAGTCAAGACCAGACTCTCCAACCTTTTAGGACTTGTCGCAAAATTATCCGAGCCTGTTGGATACTGGACTTAAGTAGTCGCTGAGTTCAGCAAAGGACTGGCCAATCGTCAGGCCAGAAACGAACTGGTCCATGGGCGCTCTAGTCGGACCCCTGCTTATTCTTGCAGCGCGGGTTGCGGTCGTGGTTCAGTGGCCTTGCCCTGGGTAATTCGGGTGCGTGTGCCTTCGCGCTGGCTTTGCTGAATCTCGGCCGGCAGTGCCACCGAGAGTTGTTCAAGGCGCAGATTATCAGTGTGCGGGACAATACGATTTTCATCGGCCAGGCCCTGATAACGAGACCAGACCGCCTGCTTCTTTCTGACCTGGTGAGGTTGGTACGACGTGAGGTCGTCAGGCCCGATGTCACGCTCAATCACCAGCGCACCGTCACGCACGGCGGACTCCAGTAACTCCAGATCTAGCCTGGTGCCTGGACGATAGCTGGGAACCATCTGGGGGATGGTACCTGGCTGGACATTACTGACAAGTCGTGTTTTTTGCAGCACTGGGTGTGCTTGTTGTCCAGCAAATCACAGTGGCACTGTTGTGGTGTGTACAGCTTTATTATGGCCTGCTAACGCGCCTTTTTGGTGATGTGGGATTCATTGTCTGGGGTGTGATCTTTTTCCCGTTATTAATCTTACGACCCTTGTTGGTGATGGCTGTTGGGTTAGCGGATACTAATAGCCTGGCGGCTCACGGATTAACGCTAACCGTGATCGGCGTACTATTTCTTGTGCCTGCGCTATGGACGATGTACTCGGTAAAGAAATATTTTAGCTTTGCCCGTGCACTTGGCGGCGATCACTTTTTTGAGCGTTATCGTGCCATGCCCATGGTGTGCGAAGGTGCGTTCAAATACAGCGCCAATGCGATGTACAGTTTTGTGTTTATCGGTCTGTGGGGTATAGCTTTGCTGCTGGGTTCACAGGCAGCGCTGGCAGTTGTGTTTTTTCAGCAAGCTTACATCTGGGTGCACTGGTACTGTACGGAACAGCCCGACGGGGTGGTTTTGTACGGCCGATCTTTTGATCAATAATGTTACCTGACACTCAAAACAAAAACGGTTTGACAGTAACGGGGTGCAATTGCATAGTGAATGCTAGGCGCAAAGAGGAGTTGCTTGCACCTTCGTGCGGTTAATGTTTCAAAAAAGATTCGCCTAATGGCGTCGTATCCTTTAATAAACTTTAAGATCAACAAAGATTTCTGCGAATGGGAACAGGCTTTCTACAGTTCTCAACCCATGGCCAGACAGGTCGGTATTGTCGAATTGTTTCACGGTAGAACCGATGACGATTCTGAAACCTGCTTTGTTCTTGCACAAGTATCGTCAAAAGAGGCTACGGATAAGTTTTTTGCCGAGGCGGGAGATTCGATCGCTTCATCCAGACATATTCTTAAGTCGACGAAAGTGACGATGCTTAATAATTAGCAGTCGCTTTGTGTTGATAACCTGGCAGATTGGCTTTTTTGAACACTGGCCGTGTTGGAATATGTGCGACGGCGCAAGATCGCAGTTGCCAGTGCCAGACAACCAACCGCCGCCAGCAGCCGGTTTATTATTCCACGGAGACGGGTAATAATTATGGGGGCAACTTTTCGAATCTGTGTCTTGCCGGGCGACGGCATTGGGATCGAGGTCACGACAGCCACTTTGGCCGTTTTAGATGCGGCCACTAGACACACCGGAAACATTAAGCTGGTTTACGAAAGTTGTGCAGCGGGCACTGCCCTGTATCGTGAAACAGGAGTAGCCATGCCTGAGGAGTCGTGGCGTGTGGCTGAAGCGGCGGACGCTATTTTCCTCGGGGCAATGGGGTTGCCCAATGTGCGCTATGACGATGGCACTGAGATCACACCACAATTAGACTTGCATTTTCGCTTCGATCTTTATGCTGGGGTCCGCCCGGTCTCAGCCAAGCGGGGCGGCATGCGAGTACTTAACGATTCGCGTGCAGATAATATCGATTTCGTGCTGGTGCGCGAGAGCACGGAGGGGTTGTTTGCCTCGTGCGGCAAAGGAGAGGTCCTTAATGACCGGGAAGCGCGCGACACCATGGTGATCACCCGAAAGACATCAGAGCAGTTATTCGAGTTCACTTTTGACTATCGTCGGCGAAAAGCGAGTAGTGAACGCCCCAAGGTAACCCTGGTTGATAAGGCGAATATCTTTACTTGGATGGCGTTCTTTCGTAAGGTCTTTGATGAGGTGTCTGAAAAACATAATGACATCGATGTCGAGCACGTCTATATCGATGCGCGCGCATTGGACTTCGTTCGTCGGCCGTGGGATTTTGACGTGGTGGTGACCGAGAATATGTTCGGCGATATTCTCTCTGATCTTGCCGCAGGCCTGGTGGGTGGCATGGATTTCGCGCCATCGGCAGATATAGGAGATCAGCGGGCTGTTTTTCAACCGGCACATGACAGCGCTCCGGACATCGTCGGTTTGGGTGCGGCCAATCCGACAGCTGCGATTCTTTCTGGTGCCATGATGTTGGACTGGCTGGGGTGCCGCCAAGGGGTCAACCACTGTCTGGATGCCGCCCGACTGATCGAACAAGCTGTTGAACAGGTTCTTGCCAAGAAGCGGATGAACGCTACGGACATGATTGATACGTGGCGAGCATCTGAGATGACTGAGATGGTGATTGGGGCGATAGGGTAGTTGAAGTAAACGATCGCATCATATCGGCCCAGCAAGTCAGCCAGTGGGTTGAAAACAGAGGCAGAGTAATGACTGAAAACTTTTTTAATCTTGATGTCCTTTCACAAGGCATTGCCCAAAATCTGGCCAAAGGTGTTTCGACCAGAATATTTCCTGGCGATCAAGCAATGTTATCTGTGGTTCGACTCGAGCCGGGCAGTTGCAGCGACGAACATTCTCACCCGCAGGAGCAGTGGGGCGTGATTCTCGAAGGTA
>CAUZJT010000281.1:0-3110 GCA_963580215.1 Gammaproteobacteria bacterium | reverse complement strand
CGGAGTGGATACCAATGACATCCCATGGATGACCTTGCCTCAAGCACCAGGCATGGCGATAAAACCACTGCGTGCCAGTAGCGAAAGCGGCATGTTCAGTGCAGTGATTCAGGTAAAGGGCGGGACAGAGCTAAAGAATCTCGTGTACCTGGGTGCAATGGATATGCTTGTGCTTTCTGGCACGCTGAGCTATCCGGAGGGCCCCATGGCGGGAACTCTTGAGCCAGGTACCTGGGGTTACATTCCCGCGAATGCGAAAGTAGACAGGTTTATTGCTACCGAGGATGTTGAGTTTCTCGGTAATTTTTATGGCGCTGTGGCCTTTCTTAACGAAAATGGTGGCGTCTCCAGTATCCTGACAGCGCTGGACCTGATGGCAGCTGCTAAGGAACAAGGTGTGACGTTAGTCCCCAATACATTGGCGGAGTGCATGCAGGAAAGACCGCCTGCCTATCAGGGGCAGGCAGAACCACTAGCAATTGCCGGAACGGACACCAAAGCGCTCGTCTCAGAGGCAGAGAATATTGCAGATGTAGGCCGCAGTGTGCACCCACATTTTGTGGATACTCGGGCGATCCCATGGATCGAAAATCCGTCGGTGCCGGATATGGGGCTAAAGGTGCTAAGAGTGAGTGAAGAAACAGGTATCACGTCGCTGATCGTAAGACACAATGGTGTTGCGGGACCTCATTATCATTTGGGTGCCGCGGACTTCATGGTGCTTAACGGTCGTATTGGTTATCGGGCTGGCCCGCCTGAGGGATATGGCCCAGGCGTTTGGTTTTACGAGCCGGCCGGTGCGCGTCATGAAGAAACCCAACGTGTTAGCGATGAAGATCTAATCTACACGGCGAATGTCTATGGCCCTTTACAGTTTGATGAAGGGCCAGGAACGCCAATCGTCGATGTTTTGTCGTGGATGCAATACAAGGAGCTGTCGATTGCAGCAGGTGTTGACCTGGTCCACAACACTTTCGAAGGTGATTCATCTCTGATGGCCTGGGCGCCTATAGGGATAGCTGCAAGCTAGTGAGTCAGTGCTTATCGTGTAGAGGATAAGATAACAGGGCGTCTGGTTTTATGGAGCCTGTCTGGTCGAAAAAGTTCAGGCGAAACCTTAGACCAGGCAAACGGCTCGTGGTCTACAGATTCCTTTTCGATACATTGTTGCCAGCGACCCTCAGACGATGAGTCTTGTGTGAACATCGTTGCAGCCTGACCTAAATTTGAGCCTGGCTCTTGGCAGCAAACAAGCCGGCTTCAAGGTACCGCTAGGTAAGGGGCTTCCGGGAAGCATCACATTGCCATAACCGTTGACCGGAAAGGAATCATATGAGTATTTTACTGTAATATCTTAGAGCTTATCTATTGGATAAAGGGCTAGAGGTGAAAGAATACAAGCCGGGCGTATTGAACTCATGGATGCTTGCATCTTACGGCGCGCCAGCCATGCCTTTGGCGATGGTCGGACTTCCGATGGCCGTTTACTTGCCCGCAGTTTATGCAGATAGCGAAGGGTTCGGTCTTGGTCTTGCTTTTGTGGGGCTCGTTCTTGTTCTAGCTCGAGTTTTTGATGGGGTCACTGACCCGATCGTCGGATTTCTGTCCGATCGGCTTAGAACTCGCTGGGGAAGACGAAAACCGTTCGTCCTGCTAGGTATGCCGATCTACATATTGGGCATCTGCATGTTGTTCATCCCACCGATCACCTTTCGCGAGGTGAGCCTGCTTGGTTTAACTTTTAGCACTGGCTACCCCTGGATGTTGATGATGCTGGTCGTTACCTATGTGGGCTCAACCATTAAGGATGTTCCTTACAGTGCATGGGGGGCAGAATTGTCCCCTGATTATCACGAGCGCACACTGGTGACCAGTTGGCGCGAGGGCTTTGCGGTCACGGGATCGCTGGTTGGTGCGTTCACGCCCGCAATCATCTTCTTTTTCGGGTACAGCAAACCTACGGACGCTGTGTATTTTTTGTCTCTGGCGATAGCCATCATTATGCCGATCCTGGTGATCAACACCGTGTTCTCGGTACCCGAGTTCAAGGTGACCGAGACCAAAAAAGATGATCTTTCGCTAAAAGACAGTTTGAAGTACGTATGGAAGAACGAACCTTACCGGCGCCTGGTGATTGCATTTTTGTTCTCGACGATTGGCGCGGCGATGACCAACACCTTGAGTTTCTTTTTTGTGAAACACGTCCTGCTTGCAGGCGATTTGTTCGGGTTTTATCTGGCACCGTATTTTTTGTCACAACTTATCGCCATTCCTCTGTGGTTCAAACTCTCTCGTCGGATAGGTAAACACAGGGCGACGATGGTTGCGATCGGTTGGTATGCTTTATGGGCTTCCTTAATTCCGCTGATCGCCATTGCGCCCCTGGTTTGGTTTGATGCCTTTCAGATTTCGAACCTGCTGACCTTTCTGCCGGAAGAAGCGTACGCATCATCAGTTGCCTATTTTGAAGGCATTCCGACCGGTAAGTTTCTGTTTTTTATTGTCATCATGTGCCTGAAAGGGTCTTCAATTGGTGCACTATCAGCCTTGCCTTATGCGATGGCGGCCGATGTGGTTGATGTCGATTCAAGCATGACAGGCAAGCGTCAAGGCGGAGCCTATTTTTCTATTTGGTCGATGACGCGAAAACTTGCTTATGCCCTGGGGCTTTTTATTGGTACCGGTCTCGTCGTGTTCTGGGGGTTTGATTCCCTGGCAGATCCAAGAGACACGACCAACACGCCGTTCTCGTTGCTGATGTTGGCCGTTACCTATTCGATTATCCCGGCGTTATTCAAATTCGTTGCCATGCCGTTATTCTGGAACTACCCGCTAACGGAACAGAAAGTTGCAGAGGTTCAGGCTCAGATTTTGGCTCAGAAAGAGGGCCGAGCAGAAATCCAGGAGCAGTCCTGATCATACTGAAGGACTGATAATGTGGTGCGGCTAGGGGTTTATTTTCGCTCCTCCGATACCCACCGGTGCGCTCTGGCCGCTAGCCCGGGCCTTACTGACGACATCCCGTAAGGTAAAGGAAGCATTGAGTTCTTGTTTTGTAGAATTTGGCCCCAACTCACCGACACGGTGGTATTTGCCGCTATCAGCCGCTA
>CAUZJT010000280.1:0-3130 GCA_963580215.1 Gammaproteobacteria bacterium | reverse complement strand
TTAAAAAAGTCTATAAATATCTTTACTTTCATTGGAAGTCCCCACCGTATTCTAACTTCTTCAGTGCCGTTAAATCTAAAGGGTTGATCCAGACAAAACCCTCCCCCAATGAATCCACCACTCCAGCATTAAACCCCCGAGGTCCAAGGCGCGCGGCACTTGGTTCGGGGCCCTGGGGTGAGCCTTGCGCCTTTCAACTGTTTGGATCGAGCTCAGTAACCCCCGGTTCTTGGTCCAGGGTCTGTGGTACCCATCCGCATCAGGTTAGCCATGATGTCCGCTTATGTAGGCTTAGCGGCAGTGCTTTCAAACTATCTAAAACAGACGCTGTTGGCCCTGAGAAGACTTCTCGAAACTCTACTTTATAAATTTCATAATACATGATATTTTGGTGTAATAGTTTAATAGGAGAGCCACCCTGTGACTGCAAAAATAACAAAAACACCCTCATATTGCGCTCAATGCCGTTCACGTTGCGGCTGCTTGGTGGTCGTCGCAGATGACAAACTTATACGCATCGAACCGCTAGCGGGGCACCCCAGCGGGGAGAAACTTTGCCCGAAGGGAAAAGCTGCACCGGAGCTTATCTACCATCCAGATAGATTAACTCATCCATTGAGGCGTACCTCTGCGAAAGATGGGACATCCCCGTCTTGGGAAATTATTTCATGGGAAGAGGCTCTGGATGAAATTAGCAATAGAATGAGGCAGGTCCGAGATGATCATGGTGCGGAACAAGTTGCCTTCTCCGTGACTACACCCAGCGGCACGCATATTTCGGACAGTATATCCTGGATTGAGCGTTTTATACGGGCTTTTGGCAGCCCCAACATAATCTATGGAACGGAAATCTGTAATTGGCACAAAGATGTAGCAAGTCGCTTTACCTATGGAACCGATATAGGAACACCCGATTTTGCTAACACGGATTGTGTTCTGCTATGGGGGAACAATCCATCAGCCACCTGGTTAGCTCGCTCTGTTGAAATTCAGAAGGCGATAAAACGAGGGGCCAAAATGATCGTCGTCGATCCCAGGCCAACCCTTTTCGCTCGGCGTGCGGATTGTTGGTTGCGTGTGAAACCTGGCACCGATCAGGCGCTGGCGCTGGGAATTGCTCAAGTTCTGATTGAAGATAACGGATTCGACCACTCGTTTGTTGCTGAGTGGAGTAATGGCCCGCTATTGGTTCGAAGTGATACAGGCGCCTTTCTTCGACAATCGGACATAGCCCCTGATGGCGACCCAAATATATTACTCGCCATGCAACGGGGTGATGGGGCCTTATTGCAATATCACACAGCCCAAGGACGTTGGCTTGATAGCAACGCCAAGGCTGATCTTCGTGCTAACTGTATAGTTGATACAATGGAAGGTAGGGTTTCGTGCCTGACTGCCTTTGGATTATATGCGGCAGCGGTTAACGAACATCCACTTGAATGGGTGGAGACTGTTACCGGTGTACCCGTTGAAGAGATAAGACAAGCCGCTAAAATCCTTGCTAATGCCGCCTCCACCGCATACTACGCTTGGAATGGTGTCAGTCAAAGCGCCACGGCGACACAGACCGATCGGGCGATTTCCCTGCTGTATGGGCTGACGGGTAGTTATGGCGACAAGGGGGGAAACGTTCCTGGTGGCGCAGCGCCCTTTGCGGATATATCTGGCCATGATCTGTTGAGTGAAAAACAACAGGCAAAAGCATTGGGCTTGATGGACAGGCCAATGGGGCCAGCGCGTATGGGCTGGGTCACAGCCCGCGACGTTTATCACGCAGTGCTGGAGCGCACACCCTACCCAGTCAGTATGTTGTTTTCATTTGGCGGAAATCTGCTTTCTTCTCAACCCGATACGGACCTAGCTATTGCAGCCTTGAAAAAATTGGATTTCCACGTTCATGCCGACCTTTTCTTAAATCCAAGCGCAAACTATGCAGATATCGTGTTGCCGGTCGCAACATCTTGGGAACGCGAGGGATTGCGCACAGGCTTCGATGCCAGCGTGGAAGGGATGCGACGGGTGCAATTACGTCCACGGGCCATTGAACCCCTGGCAGAAGCACGAAGCGACACTGATATTGTTTTGGCTTTGGCCAGCAGGCTTGGCCTCTCGGAGCAGTTATTCGGCTGCGAAAGCGACAAAGGGCATGACCATATTCTTGCCCCGACAGGGCTCAGTGTCGCTCAATTGCGGGCTGCACCAGAAGGTATCACCCTGCCAACGAAGGTCCCGTATCGAAGTTATTCCATATGTGATGCAAGCAGAAACCCTAAAGGTTTTCCTACCTCAACCAGGAAACTTGAAATCTATTCCGAGACTTTACTGAAGAACGGTTACGATCCTATACCTGTTCTCCAACCTGTGCCTCAGCGACAGTCCACTGATCAATTTCCACTACAATTAAGTTGCGCCAAAACCGTTGCTTATTGTCACAGTCAACACCGAAATATCAAGTCGCTTCGGCGTTTGATGCCTGATCCTATTTTGGAAATGTCAAAGGAAGCTGCAGAAACACGAAACATCGAAAATGATGATTGGGTTGAAGTCAGTACTGCTGTAGGGGTATTTGTCGCAAAGGCCAAAGTAATTAAAGATATTGAACCAGCGTCGGTATTCGCCCAGCATGGGTGGTGGGTGATTGGAGCAAATAAAACGCCCTACGGACCAGACAACCCAATGGCCGCCAATATGAACCGAACAATTGCCACGGATTTAAGAGATCCTATCAGCGGCTCCATCCCAATTCGAAGTTCTTATTGTAATGTTGAGAAAATGAGTATTGATGATCATGGCAAACAATCAAAACGTCCGTAATTGGCACAAGGCAGACTATTCCAACTTAGGAATCAGGTCCAAGGTACGAAGAAGGACCATAGTCCGGGGGTTACTGAGCCCAATACAAAACCCCACCCCAACGAATCCACGACACCAACACTAAACCCCCGAGGTCCGAGGCGCGCGGCACTTGATTTAGGCCCCAGAGGGCCAGCCTTGCGCCTTTCATCTGCTTGGGTTGGGCTCAGTAACCCCTGGTTCTTGGTCCTTGGTCTTCTCTCCTTAGGGTCGACAGGTATTTCTGAAACTGCTTTATTTATCATACCATCGCGGATCGCATCCAACATGGCCTGGT
>CAUZJT010000279.1:0-3142 GCA_963580215.1 Gammaproteobacteria bacterium | reverse complement strand
ACATCAAGCGGGTAAAGGCTTCACTGTCAGCACTTGGGATCGATCAGGCGGTTCTCACCGTGCTGTTGGTGCAGTTCGCGATACTTTATAGAGGCGGTGAAAAAGTCTCCATGTCCACGCGCAGCGGTGACTTTGTCACGCTGCGTGAACTGCGTGAGGATGTCGGCCGTGACGCCGCGCGCTTTTTTTACGCTTTGCGCAAACCTGATCAGCACATGGATTTTGACCTTGACCTGGCCAAGTCGCAGTCAAGCGATAACCCGGTGTATTACGTGCAGTATGCCCACGCACGTATCTGCAGCGTGTTTCGCCAGCTTGATGAAAAAGGAATCCAGATCAACCTCGCCGAGGCAAACCATGGCCTGCTGACTGAACCGCGTGAATCGGATCTGCTGCACAAACTCTCGCGTTACCCCGAGATCATCGAGTCAGCCGCACGTGCCTATGAGCCCCACCAGGTCGCGTACTACCTGCGCGAACTGGCCAATGATTTTCATGCCTACTACAACGCGCACCCGTTTATCGCAGCTGAACCCGATCTGCGCCTGGCGCGCTTGTCGCTGATTGATGCGGCCCGGCAGGTGCTGGCCAATGCGCTGGCGCTGCTGGGGGTTACTGCGCCCGAGCGTATGTAGGCAATGGCTCGCAACTCACGCAGGAAAAAGAATTCCAGTGGCGCTCGTTTTGGTCATGACCTGGTGATGCTGGTGGTGGGTGTTGCCGTAGGATCGATCAGCACCTTGCTTTATCAAGGTGCTACCAGCGGAGATCCGGATCGTTTGGGCGCGGGTATCAGCCAGCTACTGCAGGATTCGCGCGACAGTGTCCGGGACAGCGCACCGGCATCGTCAACGGCTGCCAAGAGCCCAGCACCGGCACGCACCAGTTTTGATTTTTTCACAATACTGCCCGAGATTGAGCGCGTGATTCCCGAGACTGGCGCCTTCGACACCGCGCCAGCCGCCCCAAAGAGCCAGTCGATGCCTGCTGAGTCAAAGAGCAAGGCTTCAGCAGAGAGTTTCTATATGTTGCAGGCCGGGGCGTACAACGATCCGGGACAGGCCGAGCGCATGAAGGCTCGCCTGGCCTTGGCAGGTTTTGAGCCCAGTGTTCAGCATATCTCGGTACAGGGGCGAGGCGATTTCTATCGTGTGCGGGTAGGCCCTTACTCGTCGATGGACCTTATGGAAACCGCTAATCGTCAATTAGCAAAAATGAAGATCAAGGCGCTGCGTCTAAAGGTATCACGCAAACCCTGATTCTTTTGGATCTATTGTCGCGCCTGTAGCCAGGCGGCAACTTTGGGTGGAATCTGTTGCTGGGCATGGCGGCTGACGTAGATGCCAATGTGCCCGCCGTCAAAGGCAAGTTCAGTGTAGTCGGTGCAGCCAGCGTGTTGTGCCAATGCCCGTGAAGCAGTGGCGGGCACCAGATGATCTGCCAATGCGTAAACGTTCAGTATCGGGCAGCGTATGTCATCCAACCGGACTGCCCGCCCGCCCAGCACCATCTGGCCTTTGACCAGACTGTTACGCTGAAACAGCATCGTCAGAAAGTCGGCAAAGGCCCGACCTGCCTGGTCGGGACTGTCAGCGATCCAGTGCTCCATGCGCGCAAAAGTTTGTAGTCGATCATAGTCATCTGCCAGGTCCGCAAGGTCGAGAGCTTTCTTTCCACCCAGGCGAAAGGGCTGCAGGGCGACGAACAGCGCATTGAGAAAGGCGCCGGGTACGTTACCATAGCAACTGACCATCTGCTCAACGTCCACGTCCCGTACCCAGTGCGACAGTAGATTATCCTCGGTGTGAAAATCTACTGGGGTCACCATAGTGATCAGGTTTCGCACCTTGTGGGTAAACAGTGCGCTGTAGCACAAGCTGAAGGTGCCGCCCTGGCATACACCCAGCAAGTTAACAGTGGTCTCATGGCGCGCAGTACAGGTGGCATCGACGCATTGATCCAGCATGTCGCAGATGTAATCGGTGAGAGTCGTGCCCTGGTCATCCTGGCCGGGATCGGTCCATTCCACCAGAAACACGTCCAGCCCGGCATCCATCAGCCGGGCAATGATCGAGCGTTGAGGCTCAAGGTCGAGCACCCAGGGCCGGTTGACCAGGGCATAGACAATCAGCACCGGGCATGCCTGGGCCCGTTCGGACCCGCTACCGTAACGCAGAAGCCGAAAGCCCCGCCCGGAAAAAATCGTCTCGTGCTGGCTGGTGCCAATCTCGGGAACGCCCAGTTGCGCCAGTTGCGCAAGGCTGCGAGCCAACCGCGCAGCCAGTGCCTGGGTGGATTTGTCGACGGTATGGCTCATCGTCGGGAATCGCCCAGCCTGGGTTTGGCGTCTCGTGGTTTTTTCTTTACTGTCTTTTTCCGGGCCCCTTGGGTATTAGCTGGCGCTGTTTTCTGCGCGTCCGTTCGATCGGCCTGCTTTGTGGATCTCTTCTTTGTTAGTTTTTTCCTGGACGACGTTGGTCGCACACGGACCTTCTTTGCTGGCCCGAGGGAACTTGTGCTGTCGTCGCCGTGTGATTCGCGTAACGTTTTAAGATCAGAGCGCAGGCTGGCCTCACGCGAGCGAGCTTCGGCGAGTTCTTGCCTTAGTTGTTGTGGGTCATCAGATGACGGTTGGTTGCCAATCCCGCACTCGAGGTGTAGCACTACCTGCGCATTGATCAGCTCGCTGACAAGTCCAGCATAGTGTTGGCCGTGGGCCTGTTCGGCAAAAACCTGCTCACCGTAATAGATCCAAAGGTCGTAACTTGCCCGCAGGTTGTCCATAGTTTCATTAGTTGTCAGTGCACCGTGCAGCCGGCTCCAAGCTTCAATGCCGATCTTAAGCCAGGCCTTGTGTAGCGCCGCCAATGCTTCCTGGTAGCGTGTCGCCGCTACGCCCCAGCGCCCAGTGCCCACAGTGACAGGGGAGACACTGCTAGGCCACGGGTTGGCCATGAACGCGAGACCCGGCGCTTGTGCTGTGGTGGTTGTGGGGTCAGTTGGCTCGTTAAAAGCCTGGAGCCAGTCGCTAAGATTGGCCAGTGGCCGTGTTCCGGCTGTGCGCTCAGCATGACTAAGCGTGGCGGCAAACTGCGATTGCAGTTGCGCCAAGGCTTGCGCCCAGTTGGTCGGGGGAATTGGG
>CAUZJT010000278.1:0-3145 GCA_963580215.1 Gammaproteobacteria bacterium | reverse complement strand
CCGGACATGCGGCCAAAAAAAGATTAAAACCCTTTGGGGGAGGGGCTAACCTCGACTGTGAGAATCTACTTTCCGATATTTGTTGTACGAAATCACTCCTCTTGACCTCCGTTGGATTAGTGTGTATTTAACTTACCTACCACCCACAGGCTAGGCAGATCTGCAGGCCCGCTATCTGCATTTAAGGACGGAAGATTTGGTGAGGAGGTTGGGATGAATAAAGGGGTTAAGAATTCTCCTGTTAGATGGGGGTGACTCAACTTTTGAATGTGATGGCGGTCACATAAAGATCAGCGCCGCGCAAGCGGGGCTATCTATCCTGATGAGATCAGCGAGTTCTTACACCGGGCCAGTCATTTGTGTTGTACTATCAGGGCCGGATTCTTGGAGGCGGTGTCGTCGAAAAGGTCTTCTAGACCGACACAGATTCAATATCAAGCACTTCTACAAAACTGCTGTTTTTTATTAAGATTGGGGTCACGGTCAATCAGACAGGCATAATTTAATCTCGAGCATAAATCGACAGCCCATTCCTGCCTGCGCCATCTGCAAAAAAACCAATGGTAAACCTAAAGAAAAAATTAATCTTGCCCATCCTTTTCAGTTGCTCGACACTACTTACCTCTCACCCCCTTGCAGCTGAAGAAGTCGATAGCACGGGCATCACAGAAACAATATTGAATTCAATGGTCCACACAGGAGCTTATCTTGCGGGAAAAGTCGCTTACCTGGAAGCACGGTTTGACTATTCGGAACGAGCTATTCTTCAAGCTGATGACAACGATCCAGATGCCTGGCAAAACTATACGAAGAAGAAATCCAAAAATGTCTTGATAAAAGGTAAGCCAGACTCATGTGTTTTCGTTCTGATTGGGCCAACCATTCTATGCTTTAAGGATTCAAAGTCGCCGGCCGTGGAATAGGTGTGGCTGTGACGGTCAAAAGAAAATAAGATAATCAGGATTAAACTTAGAAAAATCCTAGACAAACCTCTATCAATACTGTTTATTTCCCCTTAATTACAACAGGCTGCCATTCCTGTTGACAACATTTTTTGAACAACTGGAGAACTGCGTTGAAATTTGATACCAAGGTCGTCCGTGCCGGCATTAGCCCGGACCCCACCACCGGCTCTATCCTGCCGCCAATCTACGAAACTGCCACATACGTGCTGCCCGAAGTAGGCCGGGATCTGGGCTTTGATTACACGCGTTCGTCAAACCCCACCCGCCAGGTGCTCGAGGACAATCTTGCTGCCATTGAAAATGGCAAGTACGCCATAAGCTTCGCCAGCGGCATGTCGGCTGTTGACGCCTGTTTCAAGCTGTTTTCCTCCGGCGACCACATTGTTTGTGGAGACGACGTGTACGGTGGTGTCACGCGCCTTTTAGATAACGTCATTGTTCAACAGGGCCTTAGCGTCAGTTACGTCGATACTACCAACGCCGATGCCGTGCGCGCTGCAATTACGCCTGCTACCCGCATGCTCTGGATTGAAACACCGACCAACCCGCTGCTTAAAGTAAGCGACCTGGAAGATATGGTCAGTATCGCTCGCGAGAAAAACATTCTGCTGGGCGTTGATTCCACCTTTGCGACGCCAGTGTTTCTCCGGCCACTCGACTTTGGCGCCGATATCGTTATGCACAGCACAACAAAGTACCTGGCCGGCCATAACCAGATCATCGGTGGCGTACTGATCACAAACGCTGAGCACGTTTTTGAGAAAATGAAATATATTCAGAAAACCATCGGTGCGGTTTCAAGCCCATTTGACTGCTGGCTGAACCTCAGCGGCCTTAAAACTTTGCACTTGCGAATGAAGCGTCACGAAGAATCTGCAATACAGGTGGCGCAGTTTCTCGAGTCACATGCCAAAATCGACCGTGTGCTCTACCCGGGTCTCCCCTCCCATCCGCAGCACGCCGTGGCCAAGGCGCAGATGTCTGGCTTCAGTGGCATGATCGCCTTCGAACTGACAGGCGGCGCTGAGGCTGGCAAGACCTTGATGAATAACGTGCAGCTGTGTGGGCTGGCCGAGAGCCTCGGAAGTGTGGAAACCATGATTACCCATCCGGCGAGCATGACCCATGCCGATGTTCCGGTTGAAGACAGGCGCAAACGGGGATTGACCGATGGCCTGGTCAGATTGTCGGTTGGTATTGAAGATGTCGAAGACATCATCGCCGATCTTGAAAATGCGCTGGAAAAGGCCTGACCGTCAAAGCATACATCGCCCGGGTCGTCAAAGCATCCGGGCGATGTAATTCCCTGAAAAACGTACCGAGACTTTGTCTCGCGACAATACCTGGGCGAAAAGCGAGAGCTCTGCCCGCCCCTGACTCGCCAGGGTAGTGGTGAACGTCGCGGCAGTCGCATCGGCTGGCCAGGCGCAGGTGGCCCGCACTTTCTCTTCGGTACACGGCCTGGCGTAAGTGATCTCGCTATGAATCGCCGCAATATCTGCCTTAAGATCTGCGGCTTCGCAGATCAGGGAAGTCATAGCCCATCCAGATAGTGTGCAAAGCGATGCCAGGGTGCCAGCAAAAGCGGTATGCTTGTCGTTAAAATTGATTGCCAGAGGTGCCTCGAGAACCAATCCGAAAGCATCTACCCCGGCCGAGCGAACATCGAACTGGCGCACTATAGGCACCTCCTCACGCAGATAGGCGACCAGTTTCTCGAGAACCTGTTCATTACTCACAGGCGCTACCTAACGCAAAGAAACATCCTCCACTTGTGACGCCCAGGGTATGCTGCCGCGGCGCTGGTGCTGGCCGTGCGATTTCGGCAAGTTCGTAATACACTGCTCGCGAGATTAATGCATCCAAGCCGTCACGCACGCCGATGTAAGGGGCAGGCTCCCCGGTTCGGGAATCCTCCACGACGCAGATCGCATGATCCACTCCTGCAACAACGACGTCATTCACGTTGGTGCGAAAAACCAGCCGCTGATCGTCAGCATCACCTAGACACTCCATCTCAACCGCGACGAATGGCGCATCATCAACCTGGATGCGTAGTTTTTCCTGTGGTGACACCAAGAAGAATTCTTCATTTTCGTGGCGCAATACCTTAGAGAGTAAGCGCACCAGTCGCGCACGCTTTATTGGCGAACCCAGGTAGTGCCAGGTTCCATCACGAG
>CAUZJT010000277.1:0-3155 GCA_963580215.1 Gammaproteobacteria bacterium | reverse complement strand
GGGCGCAGGGTCTCAGTACGCTTTGAACGCAAGAGATGCCAACGGCGAATACCTGGATGGAGAAAAAACTTATAAGCTGAATATTCCTGCCGATGTGCCAGCTAAGGATTTCTGGTCGATTGTGGTTTACGATCCACAGACACGCTCAATGCTGCAGACGGATCAGCCTTACCCGAGTAAAAACAATGAGCGGAACCGAGATCTGGTGGTCAATCCCGACGGGTCCACTGATCTGTATTTTGGTCCCACCGTACCATCAGGGCATGAGGCCAACTGGATCCAGACAGTGCCCGGAAAGGCCTGGTTTTTGTGCCTGCGACTCTACGGGCCGCTGGAACCATGGTTCGATGAAACCTGGAAACCCGGTGAGATTGAATTACTGAACTGATTCACCAGGCAGTGCCACCGCAGCGACCAGCACAATGCCGGCCGCTGCGGTGGATTCGAAGGCATAATCAATCGAAGTACGTAATTTTCATCGCAGCTTGATCGCGATGACGTTCGGTCTCTATCGTATTACGTCAGGCGATGCATCTAGCAGAGCACCTCGAAAGATTGATTCAGACGGTTGCCGCCATCAAGGGTAATTTCGACTTGCCAGGCGCCGATAAAATCGTCCATTCCCATGGCTGGGTTCAAGAAACTAAAAAGCGCAGCGCCTTTAGGCGAATGCAGTTGCAACCACACCGTAATCCGAGAGGTACCACCGCCGTGCAATGGGTGATCGATGTGTTCGCGCGTTTTGCCTGTGGGGTCCGTCCAATCCACCTGTAGTTGATGATTGCCATCAGAAAGATCAGTCAGGTCAATCACCGCATAGATCTTGTCGTTGCAGCCAAAACGTAAAGTATCGGTTTGCACCGGCGCTCCGTTTTCAACTGTTGCGCTCAGCCACGCGCCAATAGAGGGCTCTGCCGATACCGACAGAGGGGTCGCCAGCCACGCAAGAATACCCGCGGCACCCAAGAGGCCATGATTCAGTAGCAGTGTTTTGATTGACACTTTTAGGCGGCGCGCCGCAGCAGACCTTCAGTTTCACTGACAGCCTCAGCCAGTGCGTCGAAAAGCTCGTCTATTTGTACTTCGGTAATGATCAATGGCGGGCAGATGCCGATGACATCACCCGGCAAGGCGCGAACAATAAGTCCCCGGGCCTGCGCCCGGGCAGCGAGCGTTGCACCTGCTTTGACTTCGGCTGGGTATTGTTCTTTCGAGTTCTTATCCATCACCAGTTCCAGTGCACCGATCAGGCCGACGCCGCGCGCTTCACCCACCAAGGTACTACTGGCGAGTTGTGCCAGTCTTTCCTGAAACCGAGGTGCGACACCGCGAACATATCCAACCGTATCGCGTTCCTCATAGATTTTCAGCGTTTCGAGCGCTACTGCGCAAGATACCGGATGTCCACCATAGGTGTAACCCATGCCGAGCGCGCCGTGTTTTCGGCTTTGTGCCTTGAGCACTTCGTACACCTTGTCAGAGATCATGAGCGCCGATATGGGTAGATAACCTGATGAGAGCTGTTTAGCGCAGGTGACCATGTCCGGGCGGATACCGTAAGTTTGCGATCCCCACATATTGCCCGTGCGGCCAAATCCGCAGATGACTTCATCTGCCACCATCAGCACGTCATATTTATCCAGCACTACCTGAATTTTGCCGAAGTAGGTGGCTGGTGGCAGCATGACACCGCCAGCACCCATCACCGGTTCGGCGACAAAGGCGGCAACCGTGTCTGGGCCTTCATTGATGATAAGTTGTTCGAGATTGTCAGCAAGGCGGCTGGCAAAAGCTTCCTCGGATTCACCGGGTCGGCCGTAGCGGTAATAGCCGGCGGTATCGGTGTGGATCATTCGTTCTAGGGGTAAATCAAAGTCGTTCTGCATCAGCGGAATGGCAGTAAGGCTGCCGCCGGCGACCGTTACACCGTGATAGCCGCGTTTTCGGGAGATGATTTTCTTTTTCTTTGGTAACCCGCGACCGTTGTTGTAGTACCAGGTGAAGCGGATCATGGCATCGATCGCCTCGGACCCGGAATTTAGAAAAAAGGCCCGGGTCATGGGCTCAGGCGCTATCTTGATCAGTTTTTCCGAAAGCGCTATCACCGGCTCGGTAGAACGGTGGGCAAATGTATGGGAATAGGGCAGTGCGGCAAATTGATCCGCTGCAGCCTTTGCCAATCGTTCCTCGGAGAATCCAAGCGATACGCACCACAGGCCTGCAAGCCCTTCCAGATAGCGATTATTCTGGTCATCCCAGACGTACACCCCTTCTCCGCGGGTAATGACCAGCGGACCTTGTTCCTCGTGGGCGGCCAGGTTGGTGTAGGGGTGCAGGGCGTGGGCGATATCTTTTTTATGGATGTCGGTAATTCGAGTGTTCATTTGAGGTCTCCATTTTGACCCTTGGCGGTCAAATTTATTCGTCGACTGGCCGGTTACATGAAGACATTCTGCCTTGGTGATGCACGATCAACAAGGTGGCAATTACTCGCGCCTGGGAGCGCTGGCCAGGGTCGAAGTCACAGTGCGACCTTCATTGGCCAGTAAGGCTCGAACTCTTCCCAGGTCCCGGTTCTGCCATTGGGCATGAGGGCTTCCCCATCCTTGGCCCGGACGCGGTCAAACGCCGTTTTACTGAATCTGCCGTTGTTAACAAGCTTTTACCAATTGGGCGAAACCCTGGCCCGCCCGGGGTCATCAGCAAATTCGCAATAGCAGGTGACTTTAACTTCATAAACTCCACAACGAAGGCGCCGAACTTGTTATGCCCGCTTGAAACGCCGACAATGGACAAGGTTATTAACGTGCCACGGAACTGAGCCTGCCTGCGTGCCAAATGCGAGAAGTTAATTCTTTGTAATCAGGGATTTAACATCAGTGCCAAACTAAACGAAGGTGAAGGGCTATTGTAGATGGTGTCCGAGTCGGCAAGATTTTAAAAGACATCAAGCGATTACAGGAGTTAGAAGATGGATGCAGTGGTAAAAGAGGTAGTCGGACATTATGTAGGCGGCCGGACGGTTGCCGGAGTGAGTAACCGTTTTGGGGACATATATAACCCAGCGACGGGAAAGGTGGTTCGCACGGTCGCTCTGGCCAGCGCCGATGAAGCGCGGACTGCAATTGCGAATGCCTCACAGGCTTTCCCGGATT
>CAUZJT010000276.1:0-3164 GCA_963580215.1 Gammaproteobacteria bacterium | reverse complement strand
TGTTGACGAACGACTGCAATGAGGAAGATCGGAGTAGATCGGCTTCTTCTGGGCTGTCTGCGGCACAAACGTTATAGCCGAGCATGACATGTGGTTTCTCAAGTTGTTCTGAGGGTTGAAAGTTTTCTCGGTATATGTCTATCGCCTGATCCATTGCTGCGGGCGCGAAATGGGAGGCGAATGCAAAAGGTAAGCCTAGCATTGCCGCAAGTTGGGCGCCGAAAAGACTTGATCCCAGTATCCACAGCGGCACATTGGTGCCAGCCCCTGGGGTTGCGACAACTCTTTGGGCTGCTTCTGGCGCTTTTAGAAAGTGCTGAAGTTCTGTGACATCTCTGGGGAAGTCCCCAACGTCCTGGGAAAGGGAGCGACGGAGAGCCTGCATGGTCAGCTGATCGGTACCCGGAGCGCGCCCAAGCCCAAGGTCAATCCGGCCCGGATAAAGTGACGCTAGGGTACCGAATTGTTCCGCAATCATCAGTGGTGAGTGATTGGGTAACATGATTCCGCCGGCGCCAATACGAATCGTTGACGTGCCGCCAGCAATGTATCCCATCACGACAGAAGTCGCTGCCGAGGCGATACCCGCAAAGTTGTGGTGCTCCGCGACCCAGTAACGGTTGAATCCCCATTTCTCGACATGTTGGGCCAGATCAAGCGCGTTATGGAGTGCTTCTGTAGGATTACTACCTTCGCAGACAGGAGCAAGATCTAGAACAGAAAAAAGCGTCATATTTTGGCCGACTGAATGAAAGCGATTTATTCTAAACTTACGCTAGGGCTGTGTCTTGTACATATCACTACCGGTCTATATGGTCGCTCTAGTGACAAGCGACCTTTAAAGGAAACACCGATGGCTCAGACCACACCCACGCTGGCGCGAAGTACTATCTACGCCCATGGAGCTCTTGGTCTGCCCCTAGCAGTCATTGGATACCCTTTGGCTATCTGGATTCCGGCACATTACGCGGGAAGCCTAGGTATCGGCTTGGCCACAGTAGGGACTATCCTTATGTTGGCGCGATTGACGGATGTTCTTACCGATCCAATTATGGGTGAGATTTCCGATCGCTGGGTAACACCGTTCGGTCGTCGTAGACCATGGTTACTGGTGGGTATGCCGATCATGATCTTCGGCGTCTATAAGCTTTTCATGCCACCGGATGAGGGTGTGAGCCTTTACTATTTTTTGGGTTACCTGACCTTATTCTTTCTTGGAGCTACGATTATTGCTCTCCCTCATCGCGCTTGGGGTGCAGAGCTGTCTGTCGACTATCACCAGCGCTCTCGGGTCACAGCTGCCCGAGAATTTTACGTTCTACTTGGTTTGCTGTTGGCGGCGACAGTACCGATGGCGGTAGAAATCGTTGCGGATGGCGGTGGTTCCGTAAAGTCGGTTTTTAGCATCATTTTTAATGACGCCAAGGGCGCTTTTACCGGCGAACTCATGGAAAAAGAGGTGGTCGATCGAAAGACATTGTCCGGGCCAGTTTTAATAGGGTTAGCTTATACCGTTATCATTCTTCTTCCGGTTTGTATTTTCGTGGTTCTAGCTGTGGTTAAGGAACCGCCAGCTGCGGGTAAGCGAAATGTGGTCCCAATAAGAGAGGGGCTTAAGTACCTCTGGAAGAATGGCCCGATGCGCAGAGTTTTGATTATCGTCTTGATGGTGACATTCGGTGAAGCATTTAGGAACGCAGTGTCACTCTTCTTCATTCGCGATATTGTCGGCGTTCCAACGATAGGAGCCGCCTACTTCTTCTATTTCGCCGCCGGTCTTGGGGCAATCCCGTTTTGGTTATGGTTGGGTAGAAAGATCGGCAAGCATTACGCCTTCATGTCGACGTTGTTACTTGTGGCAACAGTGAGCGCTGCGAATTTGTTTCTTTCCTATGGCGACTATCTACCATTTTTTCTGTTGTTTATTGTGAAAGGTTTTTGTTTTGGCGGACTGCAATTCCTGCCCATTGCGATGCTGGCCGACGTGATCGATGTTGATACGGCGAGGTCAGGCGGGCAGAGAGCAGGGACTTACTTCTCGATTCTGGGTCTGACTGACAAGCTGGCAGTAGCGTTTGGAACGGGCTTTTCGCTTAATCTTGTAGGACTCCTCGGGTTTGATGCTGCTGGTGGTCTTGCGGGCAGTACCGAGGTCGGAGTGCTCGCGTTACGACTAGTTTATTGTTGTGGGCCTATTTTCTTTTACGGCGTTGCTATGGCGTTTATTTGGGGATATCCGCTGACGCCGGCACGGCATCAGAGGCTGAGATTGCGCATCGAACGTAAAGCTGCTCGAATAGCGCAATTAAGATAATAGACTCGGAATCACCCCATGTTCAGGCCGCGGTTACTGATTGCCACTCTCATGTTGACTGCCTGCGAGTTTGGGATTCAAGTCGATCATCAATCAGGCGTTGCGTCAGAGGCTTCTCGTTCTCCTGACTTGAGCATTGAGTGGTTTGAGGGCTCGATTGCAGCAGCGTTTGAGTCAGCAAAGAGCGAAGCCAAACCACTTTTCTTGTATTGGGGTGCGGTGTGGTGTCCGCCTTGTCAGGAAATTAAATACACGGTGTTCAAGTCACAGGAATTCATCCAGCTGACACGACTCTTTGTGCCTGTTTATCTTGACGGTGACAGCGATGAGGCGCAGGCCTGGGGTGAAAAGCTCGATGTGATGGGTTATCCGACAATGATTGTTTTCAACCCTGCGGGCGGTGAAATCACTCGCATCCCGGGTGGGATAGATATTTCACGGTACAATACAGTGCTTGAGCTCAGCCTTAACCAGATGAGATCGACCGCCGATTTGGTGCAGATTGCGCTGGAGGATTCAACGCGACTATCACCTGACGAGTTTTACCAATTGGCTTATTACTCCTGGTTTCAGGATACCTCTGCGGTACCTGAGGGCGTGGACAAGACCGATCTGTTTCTTGGCCTGTCGACGAGCGCTCCTGAAGGGGAGCTGAGCAATCGCTTTTATATGAGCTATCTGCTTGCTCTTACGGGGAAAGATGACATCAAGGGAACTGACCAGGATCATCTGAGGGCCGACCTCTCCGTTGCCAAGCGATTGGAGAAAATCCTGTCCTCAAGTTCCCTGACCCTTGCTTCGTGGGATTCGCTCGCCTATTCCATGGAAGAGATCCTGGCATTGGAAGTCA
>CAUZJT010000275.1:0-3177 GCA_963580215.1 Gammaproteobacteria bacterium | reverse complement strand
TCGGGGGTAGTCAGGTCGGTATTTTGCAAAGCACCGGGAAAACCCCAACCGGGCGTGCCGATAAAACCACTGCGCCGACCCAGCGCACTGAGTGCCTGTGTCAACAGGAATGCACAGGTCGTTTTACCATTCGTGCCTGTCACACCAATGACGCACAAAGCACTGGAAGGTAGGCCAAAAAAACGACTGGCAATCCGCCCCACCGATTTTCTTAGATCATCTACCGGATAACACCGTGCGGAATCTATCGGGACTGAATCCTGACGCTCATATAACGCGACGGCGGCTCCGGACTCCAGCGCCTGGTCAATAAACACACGGCCATCGTGGGCCTGCCCGGGTACAGCAAAGAACAGGCTGCCGGGACGAACCTCTCGACTGTCCAGGGCCAGTTCTGAAATGGGCCAGGCCTCTTGCTGTGGCTCGACTTCTACGATCCCCTTGACCAGTTGCCCAAGCAGTTGCGGCGCATGCTGCATTGATTGCATCATGCGTCAGTCTCTTTGCCTACAGTATGGGAAACGATCGTGACTCCCGAATTCACTCCGGCATCAGGCCGAATCCCGTACATGCGCAAAGCATCAGCCATGATCCGGGCGAATGCCGGCGCAGCCACTTCGCCGCCGTAATGCTTACCTTGGGGCTCATCCACCATGACTGCCAGCACAAAGCGCGGAGCAGATGCCGGCGCGAAGCCGACGAAAAGAGACTGGTAACGATCTTCTTCGTAACCGCCTGTGGGGCTAGGTTTGTGTACCGTCCCGGTCTTGCCTGCCACGCGATACGCGGGAACAGCGGCCCGCCGAGCGGTACCCTGCGGACTGACCACCTTTTCCAACAGGAAATTTATCTGCCGGGTAATGTGGGCAGATAACACCCGCTGTCCTGCTACCGGACGCTGTTGGCGCTGGAGTGTAACCGGGCGCAGGATGCCGCCAGAAGCCAGTACACTGTAGGCGCGTGCCAGTTGCACAGGCGTAGAAGATAAACCATAGCCATAAGACAAGGTCGCGTGCTCACTGGGACGCCAGCGCTTACGTTTGAGTAAACTGCCGCTTTGCTCTCCCGGGAGCTCGACTCCGGTCGGCTGACCGAAGCCGACCTTCGTCAAAATGCCATATAGCTCCTCGGGTGCGAGTTCCATGGCAATTTTCGCGATACCGATATTGCTCGACTTGATCAGCACCCCCGAAAGCGTCAGTTCACCATAGTCGTGCACATCTCTGATTGGCCAACCGCCCACATAATGGATGCCAGGGCTGGTAGAGACCGGTGTATCCAGGGAGAAACGTCCACTCTCCAGCGCCATCAATAAGGTAAACGGCTTGACCGTCGAGCCGGGCTCGAAAACATCTGTCACTGATCGATTACGAAATCTTTCCCCTGAAATATCGCTACGCTTATTGGGATTAAAGTCAGGAACATTGGCCATTGCCAATACTTCCCCGGTCTGAACATCAAGCATTACCGCTGAAGCGCCAGCAGCGTGGTGCTCATGTGCCGCCTGGGCCAAATGCCGCTGGGCGGAAACCTGGATACGCAGGTCTAAACTCAACTGCAGGTCACGACCGTGGTACACCGGGCGGATGCTCTCGATATCCTCCACCACACGACCCTTACGGTCGCGCAATACCCGCTTGCGACCCTCGATACCAGCAAGGTGATTATCAAAGGCCCGCTCGATACCTTCTTGTCCCCGATCATCGATGTCGGTGAACCCCAGCACATGACTGGTAATTGGCCCAGCCGGGTAATAACGGCCATATTCGCGTAGAGACGACACACCCGCAATGCCTAAGCTTTCAATGCGGGCCGCCTCGGCCGGGGGCAAGTGGCGACGTAAATACACAAAACCACGATCCTGATAACGGTCTAGTAGGTTGTCTATCTGATTAATACTCATACCAAGCGCGGCAGCGAGACGCGACTGGTCAGCGACGGACTGAAGCAGTGTCGGTGGATGTGCCCAAACCGCATCGAGCGGTGTGCTTACCGCCAGGACATCGCCATTGCGATCGACAATTCGCCCCCGGGCCGGCTTGACGGCTATGCTGCGTAATTGCCGTGCTGCACCTTCAGCCTGGAGCCGCGGACTGTCGAGAATCTGAACCTGGAAGGTTCGGCTCAGCAGCACAGCCATACCCAGACTCAAGACACCGACAACAAACCACTGGCGTCCACGGGAGAAATTAGCAACGCCGGTTGGGAGGCGGGACGCAATCACCGTGGTGCCTCCAACTGCACCACAACGATGTCGGTTGGCTCCGGAATGACCATACCCAACTCCTGTCTTGCGGCCTGCTCCACCAGGTTATGCCGTGACCAGGTCGCCTGTTCCAGTTGCAGACGACTCCATTCATCGTTAAGCCGATCACGCAACTTTTCGGCTACGCGAACCTCTCGAAACTCAAGCCGGTTCTGATGGCGAACCATGACCACCGCCAGTGCTGAAACGAAGGTAAACAGGCTGAGAAAGGCTATCCACTTCATTGCAGCGCAGTCCCTTGAGATTTTTCGGCGCAACGCAGGATCGCACTACGCGCTCTGGGATTAATCTCGATCTCGTGTGCCGATGGGCGCGTGGGCTTATACAACCGGGCCAGTGTGGGACGCAATCTATCGTGAGTCACTGGTAAATCTGGCGGAAAAGGGTCGCCCTGCGCGGCCTCACGCAGGAAATGCTTGACCCGACGATCCTCTAATGAATGAAAACTGATGACTACCAGTCGGCCGGTCGGCTCGAGCATATCAAGGGCCTGGGGCAATACCGCATCCAGCTGTTCAAGTTCCTGATTGATATGCATCCGTACCGCCTGGAAGGTGCGCGTAGCCGGATGTTTGCCTGGCTCGCGGGTGGGCACACAGTCGCTCACCAACTGTGCCAGTTCAGCGGTAGTGGTGAGTGGGCGATTTTCCCGAGCGGTGATAAGCCCGTGGGCGATCCGCCGGGCATAGCGCTCCTCTCCCAACGTGCGCAGAATTCTCGCAAAGTCGTTTTCCCCAACATCGGACAACCACTGCCGGGCAGAGATACCAACCGATGGGTCCATCCGCATATCCAACGGACCGTTTCGCATAAAACTGAAGCCACGCTCTGCATCATCCAGCTGCGGTGAAGACACACCCAGATCCAAAACGATTCCGGTCACCCGGCACGCAACTCCGGCATTGGTTAAC
>CAUZJT010000274.1:0-3179 GCA_963580215.1 Gammaproteobacteria bacterium | reverse complement strand
GACTGGCGCTCTGGTGCTGGCCTGCGCAGCGGTCATCAAAAACTCTGTGGTCGCGGGCTGCATCGCCGAGGGCGCAGATCCGTTAAACCTTCGTATCGGCACACCGAGCGGCATCGTCACCGTCGGAGCCACACATAACCCTGCGACCGGAGCGGTTGGTGGGGTACGGATTTTTCGCACACAACGGCGACTCATGGACGGCCATATCTATGTGTCGCTTCCCGCGGCCCCAGTCTTGCCCCAAATCCGAACTAACGAAAAGAGTTACGCCTAATGATGAACCACGAAATCAACCGCGCTTTCAAAAACCGCATTCTGACCGGCGGCCCGGTGCTGATGCCCGGCGCAGCCAATGCACTCGCTGCACGCATAACCGAAGATCTGGGCTTCGAGGCGGTCTCCCTTTCCGGTGCCGGCCTGACCAACACTTTCTTCGCGATGCCAGACATGGGATTCGTAGGTCTGAGCGATATCGCACAACACACCGCGACGATTCGCGACGCGACCGAACTGCCCATTGTGGTGGATGCGGATAATGGCTTTGGAAATGCGCTCAACGTCTGCCATACCATCCGCACCCTCGAACGCGCAGGTGCCAGTGCGGTGCAGCTCGAGGATCAGACAACCCCGAAGCGCTGTGGCCATTTCTCAGATCAGCAAGTGGTGCCGCTGGAAGAAGCGCATTCACGTATTCGCGCCGCAGTGGACGCTCGGCAGAACGAGAACACGCTGATCATCGCTCGCACCGATGCCCGCGCCACTGCTGGCCTTACCGCAGCGCTGGACCGCGCTTCGGCCTTCATTGAAGATGGGGCCGACATCACCTTCGTCGAAGCGCCACTGTCTATTGAAGAGATGGGCAAAATTCCGGTGGTGCTCAACGGAACGCCGCAACTGGTGAATCTCGTTGTGGGCGGCAAAACCCTAATCCTGACCTTAGACGAACTGGGTGAGATGGGCTTTTCACTGGTGCTTTACGCAAATGTGGCGCTGCAGGCTGCTATTCACGGGATGCAAATAGCACTCGGCCAACTCAAAGAAACCGGTAAGATGGGCGAGGACGGCCCCCTGGTAAGCTTCCTCGAACGCCAACGCATGGTGCGCAAGGATCATTTCGACAAGCTTGGGCAACGTTATGCGGTCTAAGATCACAACACGAAGAAAACGCCTTTTCGGCCGATCCTGATTGGCGAACACGGAGATTCGCGACGTCTGTAAAAACAGCCAAGTGCGGATCTGTTGCGCGGCCCGTTGCTGCCAGCAATGGATCGTCGGCTGGCAAGCGGCATACTGTAGCCCGGATAGCCAGGCATGATTGATCGTAAAGAAATTCGCGAAGCACTGTTGGCCCGTCGGCAGATACTGACTCGGGAAACCGACCTCAGCCAGGTGGAAACTGTGGAACTCGACCAATCCCGTGTCGGGCGCCTGTCGCGCGCCGCGGCCATGCAGGATCACCAGATGTCACTTGAGCTGGCCCGCCGGCGCGACGCAATGCTCGAGGCCATTGCCCGCACCCTCGTGCGTATTGATGAAGATCCCGACTACGGGTTGTGTGATGACTGCGGTGAGGTCATCGCCCCTGCGCGGCTGGCGCTGGACCCAACCCAGCTTTGCTGTGTGGACTGCGCCGGCAAACGCGAGCAGGGATCGACGTGAGATCCCACGATGTATCTCAGTCGCGTGTATGCCCCAGGAACCAGGCAAAGCCCGCGAGTAGGCGATACAACTGACGCAGTCGGGCCAACGATATAACAGCGTCGCCATGCCCAAGGAAGTCGGTCACGCACAGGCGATGTGAGACACCCCTGTCTTGTAGTAATTGGGCGAGACGACACGACTCCTCCGGTGGAATCACCCGGTCCTGTCGCCCATGCAGCAAAAACACCGGCGGCATGTCGAGCGGGAAATCGCCAGGCACCCGGTAACCTGACCAGGAATCATTAAACATTGTGATTACCTGGCGACAGAAACCCTGCCGCTCGTGCGGGTCGGTCAGCAATTGGTGCAGTCCGGCCTCAACCGGATCAGATGTATCGAAAAGGGCATCCAGGTCGCACGGTCCGACATTGTCCAGGGCCGATGCCTCAACACAGCGCGACAGTACTTCGCGCACCGGCGCCAATGCCGGATCATCATCGCTATAGTAACTGCGGGCAATGATCAGCCGGCCATAGGGGTCAGCACAATCTGAGTTGATCAGAAAAGACGCTACCCGTTCAATATCAAAGTAACTGCCGATCAGGCACAGAGCGCGCAGCCGCTGGGTCAGCACTGCGCTAAGCGCTGCACGCAGTACGAAAATGCCAGAGAACGACACAGATAACAAAGACAGCCCGGGTGTCGTTACCATGGTTGAGTCAGCCGCCAGTGATTCGAGCAATTGCTGTACCTCGTCGGGCTGGTCAACCGATATCTTCAGGGCGCGGATACTGGGGACATCCGGGATCAGCACCCGCAGACCAGTTGCGCAAAGGGCCCAGCCGAGATTCCGGATCCGGGGATCTTCGCGACCGCGGATCGCAAGACCGGGCACAAAGATTGCCGTTGCCCGCGGTGCTTTGTCCGGCTGGTAAATATCGACCTCAGTACCGCTATGAACTGCGGTCTGCGGCAAGCGATCACCAAGATTGTGCCGGAATGTGGACAGCAGTTGTAACGCTCCCAGCCAATCCAGATTGGCACGCTTGGTGCCAGCGTCAACCCGCATCCGCTCTTTTTCCCCTGGAGTGCGATAACACCCGTCAGAGGCGAACCGATCCACGTGGTGTATCAATCAGCGCCCAAAACGATACGGTATCCGATTCGGCACACTGCAGCGAATCATCTAGATCCATCTGCTGTAACGCCAGGTTGATCTGAGTTGCATCCAAAGACTCGCCGTGTAGGCCGCTGAACTGGCAATTCCCTGGTGGCAGCACGTCCACCGGGTGTGCAGACCCCTGCCACTGAATCACCTGGGGCAACAATCCACCGGCAAGACACTGCCCATCGGGAGTAAATGCAAATTCCCACCTCAGGTGGGCGCGTGACATGGGGCGCACTTTGCAACCAGCATAGGCATCCAGTTGTGCGAGCGATGTGATTACAGGTGTGCGTACCACCCAGGTCAGCAGCCGCGGGCTGACCTCAAGGTCGGCCCGGGTCTGGTCACTATCAAGCGAAAACCAGCGGGGAAA
>CAUZJT010000273.1:0-3181 GCA_963580215.1 Gammaproteobacteria bacterium | reverse complement strand
CTCGATCCTGTGCAATCAGCGCGGGGTCTGCGTCCAGCTCTGCCAGGGTTTTGCTGCTTAAGCGAGCCAACTGCGAGAAGGCCAGCCGGTACAAAGGATTGATCCCTTCTGGTACAGGCCGTTCGACTGACCCTGTCCTCATGAGGATCAGGGCCTGGCGGATTTCACCAGTCGCAAAGAACGCACGCAGCTGGAGTTCCATCATCAGCAGATGCTGACGTGAATCCAATACGTCAGGGCTCAGGCGCTCGACCAGCCGTAATGCATCTTCGGGTTTCTGATTGGCCAGTGCCAGAGCCCCGCGCAGCAATTGGCGCTGGCTATCTGGCCAACTGCCTGGATCATTACTCGTTACATTGTCCAGGGCGCCGCTGGCTGGAGAGGTAAAACCGGATTCTAGGAATCTTTGGGCCGCACCGAGAAAGTTGGCGTCCGCTTTTGGTCCGGCGGCGTTAAGGGCGCGCTTTAGAAAGGTCCAGCCGGAGGTGCCAGGTTCTTTTTGGGCCAAACTGCGTTCCGCAGGCATGAGTTTGCTTGGAGCCGGGGATTGGACTGGCGCGCTTGGCGCGGTTTTATTGCTGATATCGGGTGCGGCACTGACTCCAGCTGGATTATTTATCCTGACGCAGCCAGTGATCAGCATCACAAAAAGCGCCAAAAGCACGATGAGTGCGGGCCGAACGGCAGGATACACACGCATGGGCTCAGTATAGCGGAGCACCTCTATTTCCTGTACGGTGATAGCCGCCGGACGATATCCAAGCGAGCAAATTAAGTGATCAAAAGTGAAACGCAGGCGCCGCAAGGGGGCACCTTGTACGTGGTGGCGACACCGATCGGCAACCTTGGGGATATTTCCATTCGAGCCACAAAGATCCTTTCTTGTGTTCAGGTGATCGCAGCTGAGGATACGCGCCATACCCGGATTCTGCTGAACCACTTGGGCATTCACCAACCGCGAATGATCGCGCTGCACGAACATAACGAGGCTCGCCAGGTATTGAGGGTGTTGCGGTTACTGCAAAGTGGCGAGGAGGTTGCACTGGTTAGTGATGCAGGGACACCCCTGATCAGCGATCCAGGCTATCGCCTTGTTCGCGAAACTCGACGGCTCAACCTGCCGGTGAACGTCATCCCTGGGCCGAGCGCAGTGACTGCCGCTCTGTCGGTGTCGGGTTTGGGGACAGACCGCTTTGTTTTTGAAGGATTCCTTCCCGCACGAGCTGCTGCGCGTCGCAGCCGTCTTCAGGCGCTGTCGAGTGAAACCCGGACCCAGGTTTTTTTTGAATCTCCCCGACGTATCTGCGGCACAATCGACGACATGGTATCGATCTTCGGGCCTGAGCGACCGCTTGCACTGTGCCGGGAATTGACCAAACGTTTCGAGACGGTTCTTCGCGGGTCAGCTGCCGAGATTTCAACAATTTTGCTCAATGATTCCGACCAGTGCCGGGGCGAGATGGTCCTGGTAGTCGGCGGGGCAGACCAAGCGGCTGTCAGGACACAAATTGATGAGGAAAAGCTGCTCGATCTGCTTGCGGGGGTCCTCGCGCCACGTGTCGCCAGTGAGGTTGTGGCTCGCCTGACTGGGGGACGCAAGAACGATTACTACGCGAGGATACTTCAGCGTACCCGCACTATTGCAGATAGTGAGTGATCAGCACTTGCATTAGCTGCACACTGCGATTAAGTTGCGCCCGGGAGTCGGCTGGACAACCGCGGTCCCGGTGTCTGCCGCTAGCCCCTTTGGGGCAGCAGGCGGTACGGGGCGGAGGAAAGTCCGGGCTCCACAGGGCAAGGTGCCAGATAACATCTGGGCGGCGTGAGCCGACGGAAAGTGCCACAGAAAACATACCGCCTGCGGGCTGGCCTTCGGGCCTTTCGCCGGTAAGGGTGAAAAGGTGCGGTAAGAGCGCACCGCGTTTGCGGTAACGTGAACGGCAGGGTAAACCCCACCTGGAGCAAGACCAAATAGGGATCCTTTGGCGCGGCCCGCGTCGGATCCGGGTAGGTCGCAAGAGGCGTACGGTGACGCACGTCCCAGATGAATGGTTGTCCTCGACAGAACCCGGCTTATAGGCTGACTCCTATTTTTCAATTAAATTATATGCTTATTTTAGTTATACATATATTTTATTAAGTTTATAGTTTTGCCGCGCCAATTCCAGGCAGCCGTTGATTGGCAGTCTCGGCTGTTTTGAACCATCCCTGGCCGCAAAAAAATTCCAGAAAACTCAGTCTTTTCAGGCAATTGAGGGTTGACAGTCTCTCTGCTTCGTCCCTATAGTGTTGTTTAGTGGTAATTTGTGGGAAAAGATGTAATTTAAGGTCAGAAAATGTGAATAAAAGAAGTCGACCAACAGCATTTTCCCAAATGATCATCGTAATGACGATAAGAACTTTTCTGATGCCGTGGGTGGCGGCTAATCCACCTCAATCCTCATCCTCCTTTGGTAATTGCCCGGCCCCTTGCGGGGCCGGGATTTCTTTTTAGAAGATGGGGTAGTGAAAGTATCGAATTTTGAGTTGGACCTTGGCATAGAACCGGGGAGCGACGATAAGTTGTCTGAAGGAGACGCGGAACGGCATGTTTAGAGGCGCTAATACGCTCAATCTTGATACCAAGGGTCGTTTCGCCGTGCCCACGGTACATCGCGAACCGTTGGTGCAGCGATGTGGTGGGCGACTGGTACTCACTGTCAACAATACCCGGGAAAGGTGTTTGTGGGTTTACCCTCAGGACGAGTGGGAGCGCGTCGAGCAGAAAGTAGTCGATTTGCCAAGCTTCGATCCTGCTGCCCAGGCACTTAAGCGTTTTCTCATTGGTTATGCCACTGATTGTGAACTGGACAGTGTTAGCCGCATACGGATACCGACGCCGTTGCGCGAGTTTGCCGCGCTGGAGAAACACATTGTTCTGATCGGCCAGGGCAACAAGTTTGAGATTTGGGATGAATCCCGATGGAAGGCGAGATGTGATGAATGGCTTGCGGCACAGACCGGTGACGAACGCCTGTCTGTAGAACTCGAATCGCTTTCGCTTTAAGGAAAACTGGAACGTGTTGGCTGCAGCCCACGCCCCGGTCATGACAGCGGAGGTCGTGGAGGCGCTGAACCCTAAGTCCGATGGTATCTTCGTAGACGCAACCTTCGGCCGCGGTGGCCACACCCGCGCTATTCT
>CAUZJT010000272.1:0-3188 GCA_963580215.1 Gammaproteobacteria bacterium | reverse complement strand
ATCACGGCAAAAGTAAAGAGCAACATTCTTCGCGTCTTCTTCCCACTGCGACACCAATCAAAACTGTCTGAAGAAGAGGCCAGACACTATTGGCTAACCCACCACGGTCCCATTGTTCGATCACATGCTGAGGCGACTCGCACTTTGTGTTACCGACAGGTTCACCGTGCCAACTCACCACTCGACAAAGGAATTCAAAAAGCACGCGGCACAAGAGTTGAATCCTATCTTGGTCACGCAGAAGCCTGGGTCGACATGGGGAAAGCACCGAACACAGATGAAGCTCGTCGAGCCAACGCTGCCTTCATCAACGATGAGCACAACTTCATCGACATGGAACGATCAACGTTTCTGTTTGGGAAGGAACACACGATCATCGACAAACGATAATCTGCTGCCACGATAATTTAGAATGCGTAAGTGTAGGCGGCGCTATAAGTACGAAAGTCTGCGCCAATTCGAGAAGTAATTCCTTCGGTGACACGGAGGCTAACTGTGCGCCCAGGCGCAAGAGCAATCGATACAGCCACTCCCGCCCGCCAGTTCTTTTGCCGATCATCTCGTTTGACCCCATCGAGCGTCGTATCCCCGCCGTCGGCATAAATAACCCCCGCGCCGACCCAAAGACCAGGGGAAAAGTTGTAGATCAATGTTGCACGAAATAGCCCGATAGGATCCTGCTCAAGCTTACGGGTTTCTAGTAACTCATCGTTGTGCGAATTCCAGGTAACACCAATGGCAGACTCAATAATCCAGCGATTAATCTGTCTCGAAACACCGAGCTGACCAACCACATTCCACCGATTTGACCCGACATTAAGCACCTTGTCTTCAACGTATCGACCAAAGGGCATGCCAACACTAATGCTGCCTCCGACAATAGTTTTTTGTTGATAGGCCGCATATTCCTTACGTGTAGTTGCGGGTGCACCATAGAAATTAACCGACAGACGAATCCTCGGATCACCAAATCCCGGCCTTCTTCCTGAGACCTGTTCGCCGAGATATAACCCTTCGAGGTCGACGTCTGCGTAGGGTATTGCAAAGGTTAATAATGCAGACTTGCCTGCGATATTTAGACCGCGCGAATAAGGGGCTGATACCGGGTACTAAAAAATTCAGACAGCAGATTGAGGGAATAGCGGGTGGCCGGGCTGAATGACAAATGCTTGTTCAGGCCTTACTCCGGCACTTTTCCCCGGTCCCCTCCTCCGACCCCACTATTTTGACCCCGCTATATCAGGCAGCCATGGTCCTCGGCCTACTCCGACCAGAGCCGTCACGCAGAAGCAACATACGCCAGCGATCACCATCCAGGTCGACCAGCCCCATATGTCTACTACCTGGGGTAAGCCAAGGTTCAAAAACAACCCTGCCAAGGGGGAAAGCGTGGCGGTTATACCAAATGCGCGGCCCACACCGTGGGGACTAATCGCCTCTGCGGTTTCTGAATACATGGCGCACCATGCAGGATAGATGAAACCAGCAAAAAACCCGGTCGCCGACCACATGATCATGAGAGTGGTTTCGGGGGTATCCACAGGCAAGTTGGCGCCGATGATGAAACAACCACCCGTAGTTAAACCGCCGAAAGCGATCACCGTTTTGCGCACGCGCAGCCGATCAGATAGCCAACCCGAAATGAACACGCTAAAGGTAAACACTATCCAGAAGTAGGATGTGACCGATGCCGCCCGGGCGGGCTCAAGATGATAATGCTGGGTAAGAAAGGTAGGCACGTAAGCCGATACGGTGACGTAAGTTAGCGACCAAAATACAATGATCAAAGACAATAGCCAGAGCCTTGGGCTTCGATACACCAGTCTTCCGTCGTCGTACGCATCTATCACCTCTGTCGACTCGGCCGCTGCAGTCGGCGACAATTTTGCGGTTTGCTCTGGGGTTTGTTGAACCTCGCCACGCACACGGCTACTCAAATCCCGATAGAAAATGAAAATTACGAGTGCTGTGAATGTGCCTAAGCCAGCGGCAATCCAATATTGTGAACGCCAACCGGGCCAGATTGGCAGGGTCTGCGCCGCCACCATGGTCGACATTAATGCGCCTATAGTGAAGGCAAGTGACACCCAGGAGTAGACCATGGCGCGCCCCATTTGCGGCGTTAGATCGCGAGATGCTGCATGTACTGCCGGGTTCATACCCGCCATCAGAAAACTACCGGCTGCGACAAGAAACGCTAAAGTCCAGAAATTTGGCGTAACCGCGCCAACGACTGAAATCGTAGCATAAGCGAAAACGGGCCATATCATCAGCGGCCGACGGCCGAAGCGGTCCGTGGCTCGGCTTAAGAGCATGGCGCCCATGCTGTACACAAGACCGGCAAAGGCAGCAACGTAACCCCACTCCACTAGCGTTTTGTCGAAGTCCTCTAGAATATAGACCAGCACGGGACCGTTTTTGAGCGCCTCGTATTGTTCAACCGCCCAACCCAACACGATCAAACCCAATAGCCACCAACGCAGCTTTCCTTGCGGGAAGAAGTCGAGTTCTTTGTGCTTGCGGTAACGCCAGAAGCTTGTCTGCTTCATTGGATAATCCCCCTCGGGTAAGGCTACCGCAGAAACGACGCAAAAAACGCTACTATTTGAGTTGTTACACGACTTTGGGATTGGAGCGTGAAATTTACCTGGTTTAACCTGATGCCCTGGCTTCGCCGGGTCACCCAATACCGTGGCGGAAAAAATGCAAGAACCCATGAGCACGTTGCGCGTGGGTAATATTTTCTGCCCTGTGCTTATCCGAGAATAGAAGTTTTAGCAGGGATGCTCAGCCAGCATGTGGAGTCTCGATACAGATCGGACGGCTGCTAACGTCAGAGGATCAAACTAGTCACTAAAACTGACGTATAAGCGATAGTTGAATTTCTCGAGTTCAGTCTGTTATTGTTTTGCAACTGTCTCTCAACCAAAAAAATTCCGCATAAAAGTAGAAGTCGATGGCGCAACCCTGAACGTCGAAGTCGATGGACCTGCCCATGGGCCCAATGTTCTACTCTGGCATGGTGCAGGCTGTACTCTACGCATGTGGGACTTTGCCGTGGAGCAACTCATCGACAAATTCCGTTTCATCCGCTTTGATGTTCGAGGAATGGGGCTAAGTTCAGAAACGGAAGACCCGGAAACTCAATACACTTTCGAACAATATGCTGATGATGCCAATCAGATTCT
>CAUZJT010000271.1:0-3216 GCA_963580215.1 Gammaproteobacteria bacterium | reverse complement strand
ACCTGAAACAGAAGGGTTCACACACTGCCATGAAATCAGGCATGTTGGCTGCCGAGGCCGTATATGCCTCAGTAAAAGACGGCTCAACCGGCCGTGAAGAACTGGATGGTTACGTAACGGCCTATGCGAATTCCTGGTTGTATGAAGAGCTTTATACCGCTAGAAATGTAATGCCTTTGCAGCACAGGCTAGGGTTATTCATGGGGGCCGCAGCCGCATGGGTAGATCAGTATATCTTCCGTGGAAGGCTGCCTTTCACGCTCAAGGACCCAACCCCTGATCACGCTCGATTGAAACTGGCCTCCAATTCCAGAAAACCCAATTATCCGAAACCTGACGGGGTCTTGTCTTTCGACAAATTATCATCCGTGTTCCTGACCGCGACCAATCATGAAGAAGACCAGCCGTGTCACTTACAATTGACGGATCCTGATATTCCAATTAACACCAACCTGCCCTTGTATGACGAACCTGCGCAGCGCTATTGTCCTGCCGGTGTCTATGAAGTGATGGAGGAAGCAGACGGATCGAAGCGGTTCCAGATCAATGCTCAGAACTGTATCCACTGTAAGACCTGCGACATCAAAGATCCTGCACAGAACATCAACTGGGTAGTACCGGAAGGTAACGGTGGACCTAACTATGGCAACATGTAATCAGTAACGCCTAACAGGCTAAGTAACTGCTCTGCCCTCGGTTTGTCCCGATTGCCACCCAGTAACAGTACCTCTACTGCCTGCTCGTCGAACTGTTTGACGAGCAGGTAATTCACTTCTTCAAACCTCAGGTGACAGTGTTCTACCATATCCATTCGTTTCTCAAACGCGCCCCGCACGCCTGGCAAACTGGCCATCACATCATGTTGGTCTGTAATCATCGCGATCGGCCATCGGAGTTCATCGAGATTGATCTGATGGGAGCGTAAATGGCCTAACCCGGGCTGAAGCTCATCACCGGGTTCAACTTCAAGGTCACGCAGATATTCCTCTAAGTCTCTTTTCCGCAGGAAATACCCTCCGGGGAATGGCGCCTCGATGTACATGAGAGAGTAGAGATACCAGTATCCCTGTAATTTACCGATTGGAATTTTCCATCCATAGGAAGACACAACACCTCTTTGCCAGCTCAGGACCTCTTCTCGCGAGATTTCGTCCGCCAAAAGTGCTCTGATGATTTTCTGTAGGTCTTTCTTGCGGGGCGACTTGATGAGCAACATACGTCAGGCCGGAAGCATCGGAAAGAAACTTTCATAACTCCACACACCCAGCCACTCGCCACCCAATGTTGGATGTTTGCCAGGGATCATCAGATCGGCCAACTGGTAGTAGACATTCCTGTTGAGCCTACCCTCCATACCAGCGCGAACAACAACGTAGGGGATCCACTCTTCTCCATCCTGGATGATCCTGAGCGGATGTTCATCATCAACAGGGATTACTTGTCCCATATCTGTTGTCACCCTCAGGCAAGTAGCTAAGCCCTCGCCTACCACATCCATCAAGACTACCTGGAAAGGAACGTCATCTACTGTGATGCGGCATTTTTCGATAGGCGTTACCAAGTAATAATCATCACCATCACGTCGCAGTACAGAAGCAAACAAACGAACCAATCGCGGTCGCTTGATGGGTGAACCAAGATAATTCCACACGCCATTACTAGAAATAACTATGTCTAGGTCTCTTTCGGCGTCGGGATGCCAAAGGTGAACGGGAGGAAGCTCGTTTTCTTGGACCTTATCCAACTCGGACATAAGGGAGTACGGTAACTCAGGATGACTCATTTATCGCTTGTCCTTAATCTGTTTTAACGGCAGCAAAATTTTTGCTGCCCCGCAGGACTGTTGCGGTAAAAAGGTTTACACATTATTTAGAGTGCGTATCTCTTAATTACTACACTAAGGCTAACAACGGCTAAGACGCCATCTCTCTATGCAATAATAGCGATAGCATTCAGCCCATTCAGATCTCTGATCCTAGCACGAGGGCAAAAGAGATTGGTCACGGAGAGCATTGTACAAAATAGCCTAACGGCGGTTGTTGTTTGACTTTCTCTGTTACGAGGCGCTCTGCCAGCAGATACCTGCCGTTGGCCCGAGAAATAAAACGCCGTTATTTACTTTTTAGATAAAGGCCTCTAGGCTTCTAACTGACCCTCACTTTCCGATTATTGGCAACGCCGTGTATTCTCCCGAAAACATGTGCAGTATTATGTAGCCGTAGAGACATTACAGTGAGAATTACGTGCCACAATCCATAACGCCAATCCCTTTAACCTCTGCTGACTTCAAGCCATTCGGTGATGTCATCGAAGCAGGCAATTCACAGACAAGATCCATAAACGAGGGAAATACCACACGCTACCATAACCTGGCCGAACTGGATTTGTCTGCCGAGGGCGGAAAACCGGGCCTCAATATCTTCAGATCGCGTCCAATACCACAGCCCATGATACTGGAGCTCATGGAACGTCACCCATTGAGTAGCCAGGCATTTTATCCACTGGGCAATTCTCCTTATCTTGTCGTGGTTGCACCTCCGGGTGAACTGGACCCATTCGCCGTCGTTGCTTTTGTTGCGCAGTCAGACCAGGGGGTGAACTATCATAAGGGAACCTGGCATCACTACAGCCTGGCGTTGGGAGGTGTTTCCGACTTCCTCGTGGTCGACCGAATCTCCGACGATCAAAACTGCGACGAAGTCAGACTAACCGGTAAAGATAGAATAAAAATAATAATGAGCAGCACGCACCCATGAGCTTTCTAGAAGCTTTTTTAATCTCGTACAGTGACTCTTCGTTCACTAATCCCCATGAGGTCGTAAGACCCGATGAACCGGAAGAATGTACCGGAAACTTCACCCATATGGGGGCCAAATACTGGGGATTCGAGACCTCCAGGCACAAGGCTACTAGCCTAAGTGACAATAACGAATTCAGCTTCAACGATGACGCCTATCACTGGATACATATCGGACTAAATAGTAGTGCAGCGGTGTCACGAATAAGTATAAGTACAAAATGGTTTACCGGTAACCAGGTCCCTGAAGTCGCCATCGAACTCCTTGATGAACACGGCCGAACTGAAGTCGTCGCGCGAACGTCCCTATCACCAGACGCGGAACACACTTTTGACATAGAACCTACAGTAGCCCGTGAATGTCTTGTTCGGTGCTATCACGAAGGAGGTATCGCCAGAGTCAACCTGTTCGGTGAAAG
>CAUZJT010000270.1:0-3234 GCA_963580215.1 Gammaproteobacteria bacterium | reverse complement strand
GCAACAGCAGCCGCCTCGTTAAAACCTTGGCAAAGCAGGTCCACGGTGGTAAGGGTACGTTGCCGATCGGTCGACAGCATATCGGCTAAGCCGAACCCGTGGACTGGGAGCAGTGCCAATGCCGCAATGAAAGCGAAACGATGAATAATCACGTTCATACTTGCATCTTTCGATACTTAATCGACTCGCAAAACTGTCAGTCGCACCATGGTTTCACTATGCGATACTGAAACCATGGCGACGCAGACAAAAACGGCGCTTGCACCAAGAGTCTCTGATCGTAAAAGCGCGTCAAGATCTTCCCCATCATCGTTGGATCATCAATATAAGTGAAGCCCCTGACCGACCCCATTCAGGGGCGCCGAGCGACCATATCGATCTCGACCAGCGCGCAGCGCGCGAGGCCGGTTACCCCAATACAGGTGCGCGCCGGCAGTCGGTCCTGCGAAAAATACGAACGATAAGTCTGATTCATTGCCTCGTAATCACGTGCAAACTCCGTCAGGTAGACACGACACGAGAGCACATTGGAAAGATCGAGGCCCAGACCCTCAAGCACGATCACAAGATTGTCCATCACCCGCCGTGTCTGCGCCTTCACCCCATCAGGTAAAGGCGCACTGTCGTCATCGGGGTGAGTCGGCATCTGTCCGGTCAACTGTATCCACCCATCAGCTTCAACGGCATGGCTGAACGGCGCCACATGGGTCGGCGCTTTGTCGAAGTTATGGAATATCGGTGCTTGGCTCACGGTCTATCTCCTGGGTTCAAAGGCAAATCGGTGCCGGTACTCACACTCAGCGCCGCGGCAGGGGGCGGCCCACAACGTACCAGTCCCACAGGCGATGTAAAAGGTAGGCGACACTCGTTGCCGCCAGGGTCACGAATCCCCAGCCAACGACGTCGTCATGAGGCATCAGGGTAGGCACGAGCAACACCAGCGTGGCTAACCAGGTACTCCAGATTACCAGCCAACCCAGGCGATACAGCGGTCGCAGCAAGTTAGTACTTCGCGTACGTCGCGTCATTCGCCTGCCCTGCCCGCGTTACACTGGGAGGCACCATAACACACGCACCCTAAACAATACCCACGCGCTGAGGCGACTCCTATGGTGATTGTCATATTCGAATTTGAGCCAGATCCAGCCTACCAGGATCGTTATTTTGAACTGGCCACGGCACTGAGCGAGGCAGTAAAAACGATTGAAGGTTTTATCAGTATTGAGCGTTTCGAGAGCATTGCCAAGAGCGGCTACTTCGTCTCTTTATCCACGTGGGAGGACATGGATGCAGTATCGCGCTGGCACCAGCATGTGGCACATAGTGCAGCCCAGGGCGAAGCCAAAGATCAGGGCTTGTTTCGTAATTACCGGATTCGGGTTGCCGAGGTTGCGCGCGACTACGGCCAAGGGCTTCAGTAAATCCAGTCGCGCTGCAGCGCTTCAGCACCCGGGGTACGGCTGTAGAGTATCTCGGTACGGATGATGTACTTGATGCCGCGCCGCACCGTCTCGCCGGCGTGTATGCACTGCTGTGGATGCCCATCATGGGGAAAACACAACGCACTGCTAAGCGGCGTGCCCACAGGAAACGCCTCACTTTCGAGCCCGTCTGGATAAAAGCGTGTATGCCCACCTTCAAAGTCATCGCTCAAAAATAGCAGGAAAGTCAATTGACTCCAGCGATCACCAAACGCGTCGGCCTGTAAGCGACCGTCCACAGCGCGACTGCCGGGCCACGATCCGTCAGTATGCGGCTTGAAGTAATCGCCAGCCTGGTAACGATAGAAACGAAATCGCGCGTTCAAACCCAGACTGGACGCATCACCGATGCGATCTGTCAGTTGTGGCTGACAGCGCGCAAACACCACCTCACAAATCTGATCATCAACTACCCAGTTGAGATTAGCCATGTGGCGCACGCTGTGCGGCAACGATACCGGCGCATCGGCGTGATAACCCAGGGTATCGGTGATCAGGCGAAACTGCCGGCATTCAGCCTGCGACAACACATTGTGTAACTGGAAAACCCCAGGCAGATCGGACAGGTCAACCCGTTCTACCGACGGCAGGCCATCGTCGAACTGGACCAGGTCGGGTCGGGCGCTCGCCCACAGCGGCAGTGCGTCGACCTCATGGCCGCGCTCGTGGGCAAGTACAAAAAAATCCGCGCTGTGCTCATGGTTCATCGTTGTCTGTTTCTAAGGAGTGATGCTCAACCACCCGGACAGGCATTATCGGTACTTGGCCACTGGGGGCAACCGAAAGAAAATGTCATTAATCCGGGGTAACACCGTTGCGTTCTTTCCAAAGAGGTGGACAGACGTCTGCCGGGTGACGTGGACCGTAAAGAAGGCCTAAATGATTCGCTGACAGCGCGCGCTCAGTGTTTGGGCCGACTCATTGCGATGTGATGCAGTCGCGACAATACCGCCGCTGCGCGGTGTTGCTCAGGGACATCTTCATCGACCAGGCTGGAACACAATACCGTCGCAGCCGATAGGCTGCCTGTGATCGAGTAAGCGGTCATCACCGCATCACGCAAAAGGGTCGCCTGAATGGTGGCGGGACTCGGCGCTGGGGCCACATCTGCTACTGGTTGATTGTTTTTCATAGAACTAAGATGAGGTCGTTTTCCCGGGTTTTCAAGCACCCGATCCATTGTGTCGAGCCATTTACCCCGCTTTTAAAATGGGTTATCAGTTTCCCACTATGCGACTCGCCAGGATGGCCCTTGCAGGCCCAAAGCGGCTGTGTCCTACTTCAGTGGTCATCGCCCAGGCGGCGCTGCGGCGCAGGCGATATTGTTGTCAATCCAAAGGAGCTCTCATGAATCACAACCCACAGAAATTCTGCACAGCTCGCGCGACCGAAGCGCAATGGACTCAGGGCTTACGAAAATTTTTTGAATACCGGGACCTGGGTATCAGCGCGGCCACCGATGGGCGCTACAACGCTCACGTCATCCGCGTAAAAAAACCGGTGTCGGAATTTCCTCACACCGGACCGCACGCACACGACCTTCAGTTCCAAATGATCTATGTGCTCAAAGGGTGGATCCGCTTTACCTACGAGGGGCAGGGCGAGTTCACCTTTCATGCCGGTGACAGTTGCCTGCAGCCCGCGGGCATTATCCATGATGAACTTGCCTGCTCCGATGACGTGGAGCTGATCGAGTTCACCTCACCCGCTGAGTTTGAAACTCAGCGGGTCGACCAAGGCCAAACCTGAGCCA
>CAUZJT010000269.1:0-3247 GCA_963580215.1 Gammaproteobacteria bacterium | reverse complement strand
CTGCAATTGAGTGAACCAGGGCTGGGCCTTAAGATGGGCCAGGGTATGCGACAGTCGCGCCGGGCGCTCAGGGTGCCCGGCTCCGGTGTCGTGATCCAGAAAGCGTCGATCACTGGTAAAAGCAGTTTTCATAGTGCAACTTCACTCTAGAGGCTTGAGTCCGGCGCGGTAGAATCAGGTGGCTGACCCGTTATCTCAGTATCGCGATGATCGTGTTTCATGCTGAGGGCTAGCGCTAATGGTTTGAATATCATGTACATTAACTTTTGCGTTCTTGCGAGCACAGTATAAACATCCCCCACCCGGTCTGAGCGATGAATGAGATCGTGCTGTTCCACGGCAAGTCAGGGTGTTAAGTATCTGGGCAGGCCTGGCGGTGCTTGCCCTTGGTGGGGTGATTTTTCTGGCCAGTCGTGTCTGGTCGCTGAGGGGACGAAGAGGAACCGTGCTGGCGGCCTCGGACAGGACTAAGACCTTTAACGGGCCTGCGCTCACGGTCGGAACCTACAATATTCATCGGGCGCGCGGCACCGATGGCAGGCGTGACCTGCGTCGCATCGCCAGGATTATCAGCGGTTGCGACATTGTGGCGCTCCAGGAAGTGGAGGGCCCTCGACTCGGTAGTGGCCACAATCAGGCTTGGCACCTCGGGCGGTGGTTACGATTGGCTGCGCATTTTGCACCTAGCCGAAAGTGGTTCTTTTTTCCGCACCGTGGCAATGCGTTGTTATGCCGGTTCCCAGTCAGCCGCTGGCAGCGCTTGGCGCTATTCCCCTCGACCGGACGAGCGCATCGCAACCTGACGGTGTACCAGGTTGATCTTGCCGGTCGCCCTGTGCACATACTGAATACGCACCTATCCAAACCGGCCGAGGGCGCATCGCCATTCGAAGCGGTAATGAGTGCGTTTGGGCAGTATCCACGAGCCATTTTGCTGGGGGATTTCAATGCCCCTATGGATCATCCGGCGATGCGCCGCTGGCTACCACCTGATACGGTGGATGCGTTGGCCGACGCCGGGTTTGATCCTATGCGGGTGGACATGATTTTGATCCGTGGCCTGTCGGTAGACGAAGCCTGGTCATCACCCATTGGGCCTTCCGATCATCCTTTTTTCGCAGTGCGTCTGCGACTGCAGTGATACCTCGTTTCAGTTCACCGAAAAACCTGCTTGGGCCAGTAGCGTTTCCATCCTTACGCTGATGGCCCTCTCGGGCTGGTCTTTACGCCACCACTGCATCCATCGGGCGATATCGGCTGTCAGCGCACGCTCACATGCAGCCTGGCTGGTGTGGTGTCGCATGGCGTCGAGATCGAGCAAGACGGTTTGGTCTGGTGTCATCAGGATGTTCGGTGGTTTCATATCACCGTGGGAAAGTTGGTTCTGGCGCATCAGGACAAAAAGCCGGGTAACGTCCTGAAGCGTTCTTTCTATCAGAGTCGGGTCGCTGTGATCATTGAGCGTGTCGCCCCGGGCCCCGTTTGATATGTGCTCGCAGACAAACCATGATTTTCTGCGAAAGCCCGCTTGGCGCTCTTGGGCCCAAGCCACCGGGCGCGCTGTGATAATGCCAATGTCCAACAACAGTCGGGCAAATACCCAGCAGTTTTCAGCCCGGGGTGATCGTACTACCTGGCGTAGCCGGTGCCAGGTATTTTTGATGTTGTAGCGTTTTATCACGAAACGGTTGCCGTCAAATGAGGTCGTACACAAGGTTGTTTTAATATCAGTTTTGAGTAGTTCGACATCTGGTTCGGCAAAGGCGGCATCTGGATTGAGCAGCAGGGTGCGTAACATGGGCGAGTCATAGCGGGATAGAAAATGTGCCTGCAGGCCCTTACCGTGCAATGTCTGGGCTCGGTCACTCAGCAGGGCGTAGTCGCTGTTTGGGGTTGCGTCCGGAATGGCCGTCACTGACCGTTTGCCTTCCTATGGCTGGGTACTGGCACTGCGCAGTGACTGCGCTACAGGCGTGTTGGCCATCGGTTGGCGCAGGTGTTCGGCGCGGTAGAGACGCTGGGCTCGGCGGTCCACGCGCCGCCAGAATTGCGCATCTTGTGCCAGGGTATGGCGCAGATCGGCTTGAGTGTAAATCTTCATAAAGCGCAGTCGGTCGCGCTGGGTTAGGCCCAGATCCATGCTTGAGTAGTGCAAGCCAGCAACATCCTTAATCTTCCAGCGTTTGGGCGTCTGCCGGCGTAACTGCATCCGGTGCAGATCGATGACGAAAAGCTGGCTTGCCGAGCCGGTGAGCTGCCCGTTCTCATAACCGGGCTGTAATAGAAAATGGCACAGGTAAAAATCGCGATGATTAGCTCCACTTTTGTGCAGGCGTCGTGCAGTTTCGGCTAGACGCCGGATCAGCCAGCGCTTGAATCGCACGTCACCGGCGCGGTAGGGGGGGTGCTGCTGCCACGGGCCGCAAAACTCCTCCAGACTTTGGGCATGGGTGATCTCGTCGGTAATAATGAAAGATTGGCGTTTAGCGGGATTGCCACTTGCGCTGCCGTAACCAGCGATGCTGAGAGTATCAATCCCTAAGCGTTGCAGATGGTGTGCACCGTGCCATTCATTCATCGCGCCCAGGACCGGAAGCCGAAAATACACCAGATTCTTGATGATCTCCTGCCAGCCGACGCCGGTGTGGGTCTTCAAAAAATAGCGCTGGTTGTGGCTCGAGAAACGCACAGTTTTGCGCCCGGGTGCTTCGCGAAAACCCTCCCCCTCAAGTTGCATGATCTCGGGGAAGTCCCCCAGCTTGGCAAGATCCGGGCGCAGGTATACCCAGGGATCGGTTGGCTCATTTTCAAGTGAGGCGCCGGCGGTTGGATTCAGTTCACGTCGATCGTTGACCAGGGCCTCTATTGCATCCACAGCGTTGGCAGGCATGTGATAGAGCTCGGGGTTTGCACCATAACGAATACCATTAGTTGACCAGGAAGTCTTCCGATTCGAAATCAAAGCTGCGGTGAGTTGCTCGTCGAGTTGAGCTTGGTCAAAAGGCGCTGGCAAGACCTGTCCAGCGTTGGCCTTGATGATGTGGTCGGCGTAGCCGCAAACATCAGTGGCGATGACAGGCAGTCCCGAAGCAATGGCCTCGAGCAAAATGGTTCCGGTGTTCTCCATATAAGCGGGATGAACCAGCAGATCGCCAGCCGCCAGCAGTTCCGGGATATCAGTGCGCCCGCCTAAAAAGCGGACTTTGCCGGCAATCTTGAGCTTTTGGGCTAGACGCCGGTAAGGTCC
>CAUZJT010000268.1:0-3249 GCA_963580215.1 Gammaproteobacteria bacterium | reverse complement strand
CTCCCGACCATCGTAGGCAAGCAGGTTATGGGCTGTTTTAATCTCGACCCCAAGTTCCAATAGGCCTTTTTGCACCTGATACTGTTCCGATGTGTATTTACACCAGGCGGATACCGTATTCTCAGGGGTTACCAGTACCACCGGTAGATTGGCGCGGCGCAGCTTTTCTGCAATAACGCCGCCCATATAAAAACTGTCGTCGTCATATACAACGGTAGGTCCATCGGGCATGCGTCCCGCCATAACATCATCTGGTGTCAGAATATTCGTGCTGGGATCTAATTCTTTAAAAGGATAGGGATGAGAGCGCCCAAAACCATCAGTTCGCCATGTAGCGCCGGTTGCGATAACGACGTGATCCGCCCCTACCGAGAGCACTTCATCAACGCTGAGCTCACTTTCCCGGAAGATTTCTACGTTTGGCATGTGTTCTATCTGCCCCAAGCGGTAGTCGCGCACTCGGCACCACTCTCCAAGGCCCGGCAGGCTCGATTCACGGGTCACCCTGCCCCCTAGTTCTCGAGTCGCCTCGGCCAGCATCACCTGATAGCCGCGCTGACCCAGTGCCCGCGCAGCCTCCAGACCCGCTGGGCCGGCACCGACCACCAGTACACTCGCATCAGAGCGTTTCTTAGCGATCAATTCCGGATGCCAGCCACGTCGCCACTCCTCACCCATGGTCGGATTCTGGGTGCATCGAATCGGAGTGCCCAGGCCATCGCCTGTGTAACAGATATTGCAGCCGATACATTCGCGAATATCTTCAGGACGGCCTTCTTCAATCTTCTTTGGCAAAAATGGATCTGCGATTGAAGGGCGCGCCGCGCCGATGAAATCAACAACCCCGCGTTTGATCTGCGAGACCATCGTATCAGGTGAAGTAAAACGCCCGACTGTGACAACGGGCTTAGTGGTGACCGACTTCACAAAGGACATATGCTCTTCAAGGGAGCCTTCCTTGATGAACCGCGAGACACCCATTTCCTGATAGTAGTTATTGATATTGATGTCCCAAAGGTCCGGTAGCTCTGCCAGCATCTCGAGCCGGTCCCGGCGTTCCTGAGTTAGCGACTGCGCTTCGCCATCATCACCCCCCACTGAATAACGCACGGCAACCGCGCACCGATCCCCTACCGCATCCTTGGTATCTTCGATCAGTTCACGCAGCAGCCGAGTGCGATTTTCCATCGAACCGCCATATTCATCGGTGCGAAGGTTGGTTTGGGCTGATAGAAAATGAGACAGTAGATAGCCATGAGTGGCATAAACATACACAATGTCAAAGTCCGCCTCCTTGGCGCGAAGCGCGGCCTCGCGATGCCAGCGGCGCAATTCACGGATATCGGATTTGTCCATCGCCCGGGGCTGATAAGGGTGTCCCGCCAGGTTAGGGATGCTGGCCACATCGATCGCAGTCTCACGGGTGTAGTGGTTCGCTGAGCTGGCACCTCCAAACCAAAGCTCGACACCAGCAAGTGCGCCATGGCTGTGCACGGCTTCTGTCATCAAGGCATGGTCCTTGATGTGATCCTCATTCCACAAAGCCGCATTGGGATAAGGCAGGTCATCAGAGGTCGGATGGATAGAACACCATTCGGTGCATACCACCCCCCAGCCGCCTTCAGCCTTCATTCCTCGAAGTGCAGCCGCCATCTTTGGGCGCAGCCAACCCATACCGGTGCAGTGCGGCACCTGATAGAAGCGGTTTTTTGCAGTTACCGGGCCAATCTGTACCGGCTCAAACAATAGGTCATGGCGAGCATCGCGCAAGGTTATCAGACTCCTATGCTTTCTATTAGTGAAGACATCAGGGTATCCTAACAGTTCAAATTAATTTTTCGGCCAGATTTTCTACTCAATACATCGTGCGCTTTCATCATCAGGCAATATTTGCGAAGGTCCTTGAATGAGCATCAAACGACAACATGACCGGCGCCTACTGCTAAAAGCCCTTGCCACATCCGCGTTGGTACCGCGACTCGCCATCGGTGATACACCCACTAATCCAGATGTGGTGATCATTGGCGCCGGGATTGCGGGTCTGGAAGCGGCGAAAACACTAGCAGAACAAGGTGTGAGTTTCATCCTGATTGAGGCCAATGACCGTATTGGGGGTCGTGTCCATACGGATCGTTCTTTGTTCAATATCCCTTTTGATACCCATGCCCACTGGATGAGAGCTTCACCAACGAACCCGTTGATCTTCCATGCGCAAAGCAATGGCTTTGACGTCTATCGGGACCATGGCCGGCAGCAGTATTTTGTAGGCGACCGCAAAGCTACCAAAGTCGAACTGATTGATCTTCACAAAACCGACGCTTTGTTCAACGCAAGAATCAGAAGCTCTGCCTTGGGCAACACCAACGGGCCTAACGACAATGCCCGTACTGCCCTTGGAGCAGATTTTTTTGAACGACCCTGGGGCAACACAGTTGCCTCAGAGTATGGCGTCTGGGACATGGCGCAGGATTCTAAAGACTGGTCGCCCAAAAGCTGGTGGAACACTCTAGATGCGACAAGCTGGTTCTGCGCCGAGGGCTATGGCTCAGTCGTAGCCCACTATGGCAGGGGTATACCCGTCAAACTACGAGTGGCCGCTTTAGATATTGACTGGAGTGGTGACCGTATCAAGGTAACAACCTCAGCCGGGACAATAATAGCCCGCGCTGCGATATTGACAGTGTCGGTCGGTGTGCTCGCGGCTGAACGCATTAAGTTCACCCCCACTTTGCCGGTTGAAAAACAAGAGGCGATTGATGATATCGATATGGCGGTCATGAACTACATTGGACTGTTGTTCAGTGAAGATATTTTTGGCTTTGGCCCAGATACTTATGTCTATCAGGAACAGACCGATGAAACCGGCGTAGGCTATCTCACCAACACCCACCATTCAAATCTGACGTATGGATATGTGGGGGGTAGCCAGGCAAAAGCATTGGAGGAAGAGCCTATGGAGACAGTTGTTAACTATGGGTTGGACGGACTCAAAAGCATGCTGGGCAATGACATAGAAAAAAGATTCGTAAAAGGCTTTGCCACAGCTTGTGGGAAAGTCCCGTTATTCGATGGCGCATACTCCACCGTCAGGCCGGGCCGGTCTGCAGCTCGCGCAATCCTTGGTAGAACTCTTGCTGAAAAACTCTTTTTTTCAGGCGAAGCAACCCACACGATACAGGCCAGTACCGTTAATGGGGGGCTTGAAAGTGGCCGAGAGGCAGCAGCTCAGACTGTTGCCTACCTAAGGAA
>CAUZJT010000267.1:0-3250 GCA_963580215.1 Gammaproteobacteria bacterium | reverse complement strand
CCAAAATGTGCTGTCAACACAAAGGCTGTGATAGCGAGAGAGTTTTTCTGGCAAATCGGTGGTGCGATACAACTTGGCCGCCTGCCTAATACTCTCAATACTGAGTGGCTCAACAAAAACGTGTGGCGCCATTAAGATCAACCCCTTGATCCGGTCGGCGTTTTCGCTGCCGGCATGAATGATAGCGATCGAACCACCGTCACTGTGTCCCACCAGAACTGCCGATCGAATATCAAATGCTTCCAGCACCTGTGGCAATACCACCATTGCCTCATGATGCATATAGTCAACCTGTCGGGGCAATACAGCAGCACTGGATTCGCCATAACCGCTGCGACTGTAATTGAGCAGTCCCAGCCCCGTTTGTGTGGCAAGGTGGCAAGGGAAATCACGCCACGTTCGCACACAACCGAGCCCTTCATGCAAAAACACTAAGGTTGGCGCAGACCCGCCAGGCGCCTGCCACTGGCATTCCAGCAGATCACCATCGATCTGAACAGTTCGAGACTGCGTTGACCCGCTCACCTGAACCACCCGCCCGACCGCAAAAGGTCCTGTTGGGCTTCAAGAGCGAGCCGCACCCTGGGCCAACTACGGATCTCGATAGTTTGCTGGCAACGCCAGCGGCAGCGTCGCGACAATAGGATTCGCACACCTATACTATTCATAAGGTAAATGCGTAATACGAGACTGATCGTATTAGGGTGTTGGCAATAATTGCCTGCTTTTTTGAATCCATATGGTCCAACGATAGATAAACTCACCGTTATTGAATGTTCGGCCTTTCATCTGGTGCGAGGGTTGAATCAGAACAGTGAAAAGTATTCTTTTTGCTCCCAGTCAGTGACTTCAGAGAGGAAGCGGGCGACCTCCGCCTCTTTAAGCGTTACGAGGTAGTCGACAAAGGATTCTCCCAGCACCTTGCGATAAAGCCCATCCGAACGAAATGCAGTAATAGCCTCCATAAGGCTGCGTGGCAACGCTTCGGCCTCACTTTCATAAGGTGTCTGGGTCGCTGGCCCAGGATCCATGGCCTGATCAACACCATCAAGCCCGGCTACAACCTGCGACGCCAGATAAAGGTAAGGATTGGCAGCCGGATCACCGATACGGTTTTCTACGCGAGTACCTGGGTCACCATACCCGCCGATCACGCGAAGCATGGCACCACGATTACCCCAACTCCAGCAAACCCGGTCTGGAGCTAGTGTGAATGGCCGGTAACGCTTGTAACCGTTGATCGTCGGCGTCGTCAGCAAGCAACCCCCTCGAGCATGCGCCAGAATGCCAGCCAGAAACCGCATGCCTATTGGCGATAATGATCCACCTGGCTGTTCGGGGGTAAAGACATTATTGCCGTCAATATTATTAATGAGCGATTGATGCAGATGCCAGCCACTGGAGAGCAGGTTGGGCAAAGCGGGTCGGCACATAAATGTGGCGTGATAACCATGACGATGGCAGACCTGCTTGGCCATACTGCGGAATAGCATTGCGCTATCGGCAGTTCCCAATCCATCTTGAGGATCAAAAGTGAATTCGATTTGACTGGGTCCAAATTCGGACTCCATAGATCGTAACGGCAATCCAAGCTGGACCGCCTGCAGACGCAACAACTCAATTACAGGCTCCAGTTCATCCAAGCGGGTCTCGGTCAGGTGCTGGCATCCTGTCGCCAGCAGCGAGGTCTTTGGGGGCATTGCGGGCTGCGTCGCATCTCCTGAACTCATTGATGCCTCATCCAGTTTCAGGACATGAAATTCGATTTCCAACCCGCTGCGATAGGTGTAGCCTCTGGAGGACAAACCGCCTAGAACGTCTTTACAGATCTGTCGCGTCGAAAATGGCACCGCTCGGCCATCGGAAAAATACAGATCGCACAGCATCCAGCCGGTTCGGCCAAGCCACGGCAAGACTTTAAAGGTAGTTGGATCGGGCACCATAATGATATCCCGTGCGCCGCTCATCTCAGCCAGCCCGAGACCGCCCCCCTTCGACCACACTGGATAAACAGTCCGGTGAGAGGTGTCCTTAATCAGTAGTGAAGAAGCAATCGTGCAGCCGTTGCTTAGAACAGCGCCGGTAGCACCTGCGACCAAACTTTTGCCGCGAAGCACGCCATGTTGATCAGCAAACGACAGCCGAAGCGTGTCGAGATTTTTTTCCGATCTCTGAGCAACTTCCCTGGCAGCGATCTGCTGCTCTTTTGAATATAGGTCAAATCGTTCAATAAAATCCTGTAGGCCGGTCGAATCAGTCATCAACTGTCTGCTCCAGGCTCTGCTTGGTCTGTCGCTTCGGGTAGTGCGGCGTTCCAGGGGCTTGCCGCACGGCGCTCACGATCAAGGCCGAGCCAGCGATCCTGCCAGTCGGAACCACTGGAGATCGCATCTACCGCCTCGGGCCCGAATCTGCCAGTTGGCGATATCGCGTGATCTAAAGGGCAACCCTTCTTTTGATCAGTGATCGCCTGAAGCAGCAGTTTTCGATATTCCCGGATCGCAATATCTGTTCTGCCCAGATGCTCCCGAGTACGATCTTGAATGGCGCCCATCGACTCGACCGCCCACTGGTCGTGGACATTAATATCGTCGCCCATTCCGGTATAAGTTCGTGTACGTTGCTCTTGCGGATCATATCCATAATCGTTTGTCTTATTCCGACGTGCCCGATAATCCGGCAACTGGTAAAGCTCCAGACGCTGACTGCGCATCTTTTCCTGATCGACTGGCGCTTTGAAGTTTGTAAATAACGCATACCAGTAACAGTTTTTGTCGTCGATCGGCACATGCCACTGAGTAATAGTCATCTCATTACTCATCGGGATACAGATGGCCTGAGGAAACAACTGGTTGGTTATCCGGACATGCTTGTGATCATCGCCCAGATCACGCACGGTTCTTAAGCGCAGGCCGTATTTGGTCTGGTCGACTTCTATCTGGGGTCGAGGGAACTCACGCAACAGTGTTGTCATTGAAATGCAATCTTCTCCAGCTGTATCCCTGAACTGTTGGCCGTAGATGAGGCCGGGATCGCCTGCTTTGGAGTAACGGTGCAAAAATGAGGCGTGGACCGGATCAATACCTACTTCCAGTGCCTGCAGCCAGTTACACTCCAAGTGTCCTTTGAAAGCGAAGGTGTATTCCTTCGGCGCCTCGAAGCAATCAATTTGCGGCAAGGCCGGCGCCTGCCCGCCTCCCATAAAGGCAAAAATCATTCCGTTACGTTCAATACACGGATAACCGTTCTG
>CAUZJT010000266.1:0-3272 GCA_963580215.1 Gammaproteobacteria bacterium | reverse complement strand
CCGCCTTCGTTCATGGGGCATTTCACGGTCTTTGTGCTTGCTATATTTGTTGGCTGGCAGGTAGTCTGGAACGTGACCCCAGCGCTGCACACCCCATTGATGAGTGTCACCAACGCCATCAGTGGAATAATTGTTATTGGCGCTTTATTGCAGATGGGTTCCGACTCGCGGATCGTCATGTTCCTGGCCGCGCTCGCGCTTTTGGTGGCCAGCGTCAATGTTTTCGGCGGCTTTTGGGTCACTCAACGAATGCTGCGGATGTTTCGCCGGGAATCGTGATGTCAAGTGGAATAATTTCTGCGGCCTACATAGCCGCCTCAATCCTCTTTATCCTGAGTCTTGGGGGTCTTAGTAACCAAGAGAGCGCACAACGTGGCAATCTTTTCGGAATTGCCGGAATGGCTCTTGCGATCGGCGCGACGCTAATTGGCAGCACTCCGGTTAGTTATGCCCTAATAATAGCGTTGATGGCTGTTGGTGGTGCGGCCGGAGGGTTTGCTGCGGCGCGGGTAGAAATGACGGCCATGCCTCAGTTGGTTGCGATGCTGCATAGCTTTGTCGGCCTGGCTGCTGTACTGGTAGGTTTTGCCTCCTACCTTGACCCGGCTGGCCACTTCGTTGGGGCCGAAAAGACCATTCACGATGTGGAGATCTTTATTGGCATTCTGATCGGCGCGATAACTCTGACCGGTTCGGTCGCGGCATTTGGCAAGCTTCAGGGAATCCTAACCAGTCGACCGGTGCTCATTCCCGGGCGACATATATTGAACCTGGCGGTTGCGACAGCCTGCGCTTGGCTGGGGTACTGTTTCGTTGGAGCGGACTCAATTAACGGTGGAATCTGGCCTCTACTGGCAATGACGATTCTGGCGCTGATTTTTGGTATCCACATGGTGCTGGCTATTGGTGGTGCCGATATGCCCGTTGTTATCTCGATGCTGAACAGCTATTCCGGCTGGGCTGCAGCCGCGACCGGGTTCATGCTTGCCAATGATCTTCTCATTGTCACCGGCGCCCTGGTGGGCAGCAGTGGAGCGATCTTAAGTTACATTATGTGTCGCGCAATGAACCGTCGGTTTATTTCAGTAATTCTGGGCGGTTTTGGAACGCCCAAAGCAAGCAGTGGCGCCGGCACCATAGAGACTGACGGAGAGACGGTAGCGGTATCAGCCAGTGAAACGGCTGAATTACTCACCTCGGCGAAAACCGTCGTAATCGTACCCGGCTACGGGATGGCCGTCGCCCACGCCCAGCATCTGGTATCCGAACTGGTAGACGCACTCAAAACCCGTGGGGTGGCCGCTCGCTTTGCCATTCATCCGGTCGCTGGGCGTATGCCCGGCCATATGAACGTCCTCCTCGCGGAGGCCAAAGTATCCTATGACAGCGTCCTGGAAATGGATGAAATCAATGGCGATTTTCCGACCACAGACGTTGTATTGGTGATCGGTGCCAACGATATTGTGAACCCTGCTGCCCAGGAAGTCCCTGACAGTCCAATCGCCGGGATGCCTGTTCTGGAGGTTTGGAAGGCCGCCACCACGATCGTCCTTAAGCGGAGCATGGCCACAGGCTATGCCGGCGTCGACAACCCGTTGTTCTATCGGGAAAACACGCGAATGCTCTTTGGCGATGCCAAACAAAGCATAAGCGAGGTACTCAGCGCGCTCTAGGTCGCGACGGTTTGAATCGGCCGGCTGGTATCCAGTATCCAGTCACTCCAGGATCCCGAATACAGGCGCGAGCCTTCAAGGCCGCAATATTCCATAGCAAAAAGATTGTGGCAGGCGGTCACCCCAGACCCACAACTGTGAATAACCTTGGTCGGCTCAACAACATCCAAGAGCTGTTTGAATTCGGTTTCGAGTTGATCGGATGACTTAAACAGACCCTCCGACAGGTTTTTCACGAAATGTCGGTTAATGGCGCCGGGAATGCAACCGGCTTTTTTATCCAGCGACTCTTTCTCGCCCCGATACCGCTCTGGCTCGCGAGCATCAACAATCAAGGTCTCTTCGCTATCCAGATGGGCAAGGACATAGTCGGCATCCACATATCGACTGTGATCAAATAGGCCGACAAATTCTGCGGGCTCGGCAACAACGAACTCATCGCCGGACTCTACGGGTAGGCCGAGGCGCGACCATTCGGCAAATCCCCCATCAAGAAGGCCGATGTTCTCAAGGCCCGCCCACGACAACATCCACCAAAGACGTGCGGCAAACATGCCGTGACCATCGTCGTAGGCGACTACCATCTTGTCGGAGTTCAAACCCAGATGAGCCACCTTTGCGAGCCAGGCCTTAGGCGATGGAAGTGGGTGACGGGAGGTATCGGTACCAATGGTTCCTGAAAGGTCTTTCGCGAGGTCGACATAATTCGCTCCAGGTATACGCCGACCCTCGAACGAAGCCCGACCGGCATCTGGATCATTCAAGGCACAACGACAATCAAAAATCTCTACCGATCTGTCCAAATTACGACTATGCAACTCTTTGGCACTAACTAGAAAGGCCTTCATTGAGGCTACTCGTTAAACATAAACATAGCGGTTATTATCGGCGCTTGCGCCAAAGCCACGCAAGCGCCGGCATACAAACCAATGAATCGCCCTAACAAGTCCTACACCGGCCACATTCGGTCGTGGTACGCCGCGACTGCGCACACTCTTGCGAACTGCCCAACCCTTGAGGAATCAATCGACGCGGACGTCTGTGTTGTGGGTGGCGGGTTCACCGGTCTCGCTGCCGCACTGACACTTAGCCGTGCTGGTTACCGGGTTGCACTGGTTGAGTCTCGACGTATCGGTTGGGGCGCGTCGGGGCGCAACGGAGGACAAGTCGGAAGTGGCCAAAGAAAGGACATGCTCGAACTCGAAAGCATGGTCAGTGACGACGATGCCAAGCGTTTCTGGAGTGCTGCCCAAGCCGGAAAACGATTTCTTTGTGACCTGGTGGAACAATATGATATTCAGTGCGACCTGCAATGGGGGCATATCAGCGCAGCATCCAAACCCTCCCACGCCGATCACCTACACCGCTATAGCGATCACCTTAAGCAAAAATACGGCTATTTAGACTGTGACCCGATCAGCCGATCAAGAATGCGTGAGCACATAGACACGTCAATTTATTTCGGGGGCCTGCTAGACCGAAGCGCGGGGCATCTACACCCCCTCAACTACGCTCTGGGAATCGCCCGAGCCGCGCGTGATAATGGCGCACAACTTTATGAAAAAACCGCGGCCACTGCGATCGACTCGACGGGCACCG
>CAUZJT010000265.1:0-3274 GCA_963580215.1 Gammaproteobacteria bacterium | reverse complement strand
CGAAATAAGTATTTTTGACGTCGACTACATTTTTTGAAACACTCAAGGTCCGAGTTTTCAGCCACAGGTAAAACACATGCTATATCCGATTTTTCAGCACGCCTATTTTGTAAACGATGTCGAAGAAGCTGCCCACAAATGGAACCGCCTTTATGGTGCAGGTCCGTTCGTCATAGTGCCGCATCACAAGACAGACAAGTTTCAGTTTCGTGATACCCCCCAGGAAGCCGATGTTTCTTACGGCTTCGGATATCTGGGAAACAACCAGATTCAGTTTATTGCGCAGCACGATGAAACACCCTCAATCTACAGGGATATGTATCAAAAAGGTGAAGAAGGATTTCATCATGCTGGATGCATGGTTAACGATTTCGCCGCCGCCCGGCAGAGAATGCTGGATCTGGGTTTTGTGAACGCCTGTGAACTATGGGCCGATCAGGTCAACGCAGCCTATTTTGATACTCGCGAGGTAAATGGCGGATTCACTGAGATACACGGAGATCCGGTTCACATTCTCGCGTCGTTCGCGACATGGAAGCGTGCCCACGATAACCTCAAACCAGGCGACAGCCCCATTATGAATATGTCAGCACCTTTCCCAGAAGGTCGGGACCCAGACTATCTTTAAATAAAAAGTGAGATGGAGATCCTACGCCGGGAATGTTGCTACGACATTCCCGCCATATCGACTGTCTTGTAATACTCTTTGTCACCGAGGGATGTGACCTTGCCCCAAAAATCTTCACCCGCAGCAATACCCGTATCTGTCTTTTCAGTCGTCTGGCGAAAGATATTCCAGGAGTAAGGATGTAAGTCACGGCATTCCGCAAACAGCCCATTGGCTTCATTTCCACGCTCATTTTTTAACAAGTATTGGCCGAGCTGAAATTTTGTATGCGCCATCGCCATGTCATTAGTCATTGGTTCGACATGAACTCGAGCCGTGTCGGGGTCGAAAGCATAGGGGCTTTCTTTACCGTTAATTGCCCAGTCTTTGATGGCGGCCGTGTAAGTCGCTTTGGCCGCAGCGGCTCTTTCCATCGCCTCAGGTTTAAAACCCATGATTTCCATATCGAACTCACGAAGAATATCAATAGATCCGCCGCTCTCTGTCGGGCGAACAATTTTTCCATCCTCGTCGATCCAGACAGCCTGGGGAACGTTAACCATATTGTATAGAGACGATAGTTGGTGATTTTTATCAATCAAGGTCACAAAAGTCGGTGACGCTTCATCTACCCAGGGCTGCGCAGCTTCGAGCTCTGCATCCATCGCGACCGAAATGATTATAAAATTCTCATTTTTCACTTCTTCAAACAGTTCCTGCCAACCTGACAGATCATGACGACATCCTCACCACGATGCCCAGGTAATGAGCAGCACCCGCTTGCGCCGAAAATCGGTCAGCGAATGTAACTTGCCATTAAAGTCTGGTAACGAAAAATCTGGCGCTTCCAGACTTAGCATCGCGTCATTTCGATCGTTAGCGGCTTCACCAAGTGACCAGACATCACCATCGTTACTGGCTGCCACTGGTTTGCCCATTAATTGCCAAACTTCAGACAGATTGACCCTGCCATCAGCAATGAGCCCTTCTGACTTACTCGCCGGAACAGGCACACAGACTTCATCCTTGCAAAAGCCCTCAGTCTTGAGCGCCCATCCGGTGGCAGTCGTCATCTCATCCTGGCTGACCCAGAGCGCAGAGCCCGCGGCACCCTGCAGCACTGTCACATTGTTTTCGTTAAGAATAGTAACCATCGTCTTTGTTTCCTTCACCATTTCACGAGTTTAGCACCGGTTGTTCAGCCATCGAGTCTTCACTGCTCACTGCTAACGGGTCTTTGCCCAGTACCAGATAGAAAGTCGGTAGTACGAAAAGGGTGAACAAAGTACCTACACTCATACCGGCTGCGATCATCAACCCGATAGCGAACCTGGAGTTAGCCCCGGCACCAAATGCCAGAACCAGCGGCAAAACGCCAAGTACGGTTGCAACGGTCGTCATTAAAATAGGTCGTAACCTGAGCGCCGCCGCCTTGAGTACCGCCGCTTTTCGGTCATAGCCCTCTAAAACCAGGCGATTGGCAAAGTCTACAATCAGGATCCCATGTTTACTGATCAGGCCAATCAGCGTCAGCAAACCCACCTGAGTATAGATATTAAGAGTGGCTAGCCCAAGGGCCAGCGGAACGATCGCGCCAAATACTGATAGCGGCACACTGATCAACACGATAAGCGGATCGCGAAAGCTGTTGAACTGCGCCGCAAGAACCAGGTAGATAAACACCAAAGATGTCGCAAATAGCAGCAGAAATCCCTGGGATTCCTGTATGAATCGCCTAGACGCACCCTGATAACCGACACGAAATCCCGTAGGCGCCACTTCATATAGCGCCTTCTCCAAAAACTCCAAGCTGTCTCCCAACGTATTCGGCGGCAGCACAAATCCCTGGATCGTCGCACTATTTAGCTGTTGAAACTGTTTGAGCGCATTCGGCTCCACCTTCTGCCCAAGGGTCACGACGGTACTCAGCGGCACCAGGGCCCTCTCAGTCGTACGAACGTAGTATCGCTCTAACCATTCTTTGGTGAGGCGAAACCCTCGATCCGCCTGGGGAATAACCTTGTAGCTGCGCCCTTCCATAGTGAACCGGTTCGTTTCCGCTTCACCGAGCATGATCTGCAACGTCTGCCCAATATCTGCCATGGAGATACCCAACCGGGCCGCTAGTTCACGATCAATGCGAACCGTAATTTCAGGCCTTGAGTAGCGCAAATCCTTGGTAACGAAAGCGAATATGCCTGATTGCCTCGCTTTCTGTAAAACTTCTTCTGAAACCCGGTCAAGCTCCTTGTAGTCGGCATTGGACGAAATCACAAACTGCAATGGCAGGCCTGAGTCCGCACCAGGCAGCCCCCCTGCCGCAAAGGTAAAAATCTCTAAGCCACTGATTTTGTCGTACTTAGCCTGGATTTCCTGGCGAATTTCTTCCAGCGAGCGTTCCCGCTCCGACCATGGCACCAACTCAAGGCCCCCGAATACGCTGGTGGGCGCATTAACCTGCCAGGAATGGCTCACCTCGGGCACTGTTCTCCAGGCATCAACCATCTGGTCCAGAAAATAAGTCGTGTATTCAAGGCTGCTGTAGTCCGGAGGAGTGGCAATCGCAAATATACTGCCGCTATCTTCGTCGGGTGCCAGCTCTTTCTGGGCCAGTTGGTAAAATACTGGCAGGCTGCAGAAAATCACTACTGCGAACAACATGACCGC
>CAUZJT010000264.1:0-3289 GCA_963580215.1 Gammaproteobacteria bacterium | reverse complement strand
CCATACTTGGCTTTGTTGGTTCTCATGTGAATATTGACCTTGCTCCAGGTTCTGCACAGAAATCGCCATAGATTTTTTGATCCCATCAATATGGACCTAGTAATGACTCCCATCGACTAGATAGGCGGTTGTGTCCATCATACCTTCTACAATATTTCCCTTTAAGGGTTTTCGCTGAGAATGATTATTTTCTCTGGACAAAGAGCACTTTGATGCGCTGAAAAAGTTAAACTTTGCGATATTGTATTAAGTCTCCGCAAACGATCGGCGTCGAGTTTTGGCCATGCCACTTAGCCCCTTCCGGAGATTGATCGCTCAAATACCCACGATCGGTTGAATGGGTGATCCGTCGCTAAAACGAGAGAATCGAAAGGGCGTCGGGTCGACCAGTGGGGGTCCACCAGTCACAAGGTCTGCCGCGAGTTCTCCTGCCGCTGGCCCAATGCCAAAACCGTGCCCTGAAAATCCAGTTGCTATATAGAGTCCTGGATGGCTATCCACCGCGGAGATGACTGGGACCGCGTCTGGAGTCACATCGATCATGCCAGCCCAACGCTGCGCAATCGGGACGCCTTGAAACGATGGGAAATCCCGCACTAGGCCATCATGAGCGCGATCAATAGCGCTTGCTGAAGGGGTCGGATCCAAAATACGCTGGGACTCAAAAGGCGAGGGTACATCAAGTGCCCATTTCGTTGGTTCGTGCCACTCGGTCGCAAATCGTGATGACCATCGAATTCGCAAATGAGATCGTGCCATCCATGCAAGCCTGGTGTATGCCGGTAAAAACCGAACCGCATCAGGGACCATTTCCAGATCAATCCGACTGCGACTGCCGGAAGCGACGGTATACCCCCCATCGAGGCGTCTTCGCAACGAGAAATCTGGACCGCTAGCGCAGCAGTCTGGACCGTTATTATGTGGCGCTGTTCTGCATACGGAGGACCGTACCTTGAGTTGTGGAAGGATAATACCCAGATTGCGACAGAACAATCGCGACCAGGCCCCTCCCGCTATCACCACAGACTGAGCACGGATTGCACCGCGTTCGGTCACGACCAACTGAGAATCACCCCCGACCGATTCCAGTCCGCGCACCGCAGTGTTCGTCAGAATGGAAGCCCCGGCGCGTTGCGCAGCGCGAGCGATTGCCGGCGCGGCCATGGCAGGCTCCGCCCGGCCATCAGATGCGCAATGCAATGCGCCAGTCCACGCCCGGTTGGTACCGGGTAGCAGGGAAGTGGTGTCTTTGGCTCCAATTAACTGGGCATTAATGTCAAATGTTCGGGCATGCACCAACCAGGCCCGCTGTTCCTCCAACGCCTGTTCGTTTTCAGCAAGATACAAAGTGCCACAGCGGGTGAAACCGGTTGCCTCACCGGTGCGATGATCCAACCTGGACCACCGGGCAAGAGAGGCGATCACCAGAGGTAATTCCCGTGGGTCTCGACCTTGTTGGCGACACCAACCCCAATTGCGGGAGGATTGCTCGGCGCCGATCTCTCCTTTTTCACAAAGGACCACTGGAATGCCTCGTTCCGCCAGGGTTAAAGCAGCACTGACCCCGATAATGCCGCCACCGATAATTAATACCTCGGTAGAGTCAGGTACGCTTTCGCTGCAGGAGACGGCGTCTACCGATGGACCCATGATGTCAGATAAACACTAGAGGATATTTCACAAAGTAACAGAAACAATTACTTAGGTGTATGAGTAATTTCATTTTTGCTACGATAGGCGTATTAAAGTACGCAATATAGTACGCAATATAGTACGCAATATGAAAATGATCACAAAGTCTTTTGTAGCAAATCTTAGGCCTTCAGCCGCTGATGTAGATGCTAGTAAGAGGAGGCAAATATACGATGAGAACCTATCCGTTGTTATTCTCCCATCTGGAAGATTGACATTTTATGTCTACAGCACGAGGGGGGCAAGCGCCAATACAAGCGGCTGATGTCGCTACCTGATAACAAGATTGACGACAGGCAGCTCCAGATTCTAAACAGGGATTACCGTAAGTATTGGTCGAACATTCATTACGAGATAGGACATAGACCCCAGGATATCCAAGAAGCCGCCAACAAGGAAGCTAGAGAACAATGGGAGCGAATTAAGTTAGTCACCTTCCAGGATATTTTAGACCTCTACATGAAGGGGCACGGGACCCATACCCGTAACGGTAGCAAAACCAAAAGGTTAATCGAGATTCACTTTAGCAACCTACTGATGAGAGGTGTTGAGGACATTCAGCGATCTGAGGTTTCATTAGCGCTCTTGGCTATACCACAGGATACGACCAGTAATAGGGCTCGAGGGGCGTTGAGGACTATTATCAACTGGGCCTACGACGGCAGCTTTATCCAAAGTCGTAATTGCGTAGAACAATTACCAAAGCCTAGACCAGAGAAGCCTCGCCAACGAACAGCCAGTGACGAAGAAATTAGGAAGCTGTGGTTGCACTTGAGTCCGCTCCATAAGCTTCTACTGGCTACTGGACAAAGACTCGAGGATGCCCAGCGTATGAATTGGGGTGACCTCGATCCTATCAGCCGGGAGTGGCTCAACCCAACCACGAAAACTGGAAAGGTTCACAGCTTGATAGTCACGCAGGGGTTGGTAAAGCGCCTGCCTGAACGGGTTGAAGGCTCTGATGGGTGTTTAACTCGGCTAGAGGAGTCCGGGTGTCATTAAATCAAGCCCAACAATGGTTCACAAACTCAACAGCCGCTGCAGGTATAAAAGGGCTTACAGGGCATGACCTTAGAAGAACTGCTTTGGCAGCGATGGCTGATCTTGGGGATATCTATACCACCGAGCGGGTAGCCAACCATGCTTTTGGTAACGTGCAGAAGCGCTATATCCTCAAGGACTACTCAAAGGATAAGAAGGAGTTGCTTGGAAATTGGTGGATGCGTATGGGGAACATTCTTCATCCGAAAGGCTGGGAGGCTATGGATGAGATTGAACACGAACAGGTTATACCTGTTGCCCCGCAGTGACAGAGATGGCAAAGTCCATCAAGTCTGAGAAGCGAGAGCTATGGGAGAGATTGGCGAGGCACTTGGGTGAGTTGAGAGGAGTTTAGTAATAATGCACACGCTCTTAGAGAAAGCTGTAAAAAGTGGATTCTTAGATTTGGGCTTTACAGAGTGGCTTCCCAAGAAAGGTCTGCAAATTCAGAACCTAGATAAGCTAAACGAAGACGCACCGGGCGTCTACATCATGCATTACAGGGACAAGATTTAAAAGGTAGGTAAGTCTAGTGCCTTCCTTATGAGGCGCCTTA
>CAUZJT010000263.1:0-3319 GCA_963580215.1 Gammaproteobacteria bacterium | reverse complement strand
AATCTTGGTGCTGCACTGCAAAAGCTCGGAGAGCGAGAGGAGAATACACAGATACTGGAGCACGCTATCGCTGCCTATGAGAACGCGCTCAAAGAGTGGACTCATGAGCAGATGCCAATGGCCTGGGCCATGACGATGGCCAACCTTGCGGTTGCGCAAAAAACTCTCGCCCAACGGCTAAACGATGTGGACCTCGCTCGCGTGGCATTGACTGGGTTCGAGGCGGTCGCGCAAGTCTTTCGCAGTGCCAGCCATGCGCAGTACTATGAATTCGCCACTGAACAGGTAGCTAAAACACAAAAGATACTTAAGGAACTGGACGGTGATTAAAAAATAATCGACTGCTGATCACCCACTAAACCTTATCCGGCTATGGATCACCAAACAAGTCGCCACTGCGGTTTCAGTGGCCCCACAGAATCCCTTTAATAAGTAACTCTTCAAAGGAGAAGTCTCTCGAGGACTCCTGCGGCTAGGCTCCGATACATTCATGAATCACTTCACTCAATCCGACAGATCGAGTTGATGCGGGCGATATAGGATAAAACTGACATCATCGGGTTTCGACGGTACGCCAGCAGCGGGTGTGCTCATACGAGTTATCACGGTATCAGCAAGCACCTGCGCTGCCTGTAGCATTGCGCCTGCCCGGATTATCTCGATGACCTCCGAGACAAAAACGTTGTCCCAAAGCCCATCGCTGGCCACCAGCACGGTATCACGTGGTGCCAATTCCAATGGTCCTGTCTTCTCCAGCCATAGCACAGGATCTCCCACCATATTGTTGAGTAGATGCCGACGCGGATGAAACAACGCCTGCTTCTCATCCAGCAAGCCATTGGCCTCAGCGATGCCCACGGGCGAGTGACATTGGGTCTTGAGCTTGATTCGGGTACGCTGACCCACCACCAGTGCTGCTGAATCGCCGGCGTGGTAACTGGTCAATGAATCTTGAGAAATCTCGACAATAGAAATCGTTGTTGCGCTGCCAGGCAGTTTCTCGAGTAATGCCTGGTTGGCCCTTTGGATACGCGCTTCGATCACCACATCGTTGTCTTGTGATCGAGGTTCACCCAGCATCTCGATGACCCGGGTCGCCGCCTCACGTCCCCGTGGCAAACCTCCCACCCCGTCGGCAACAGCCAGCCACACTCGATCAGGCTCAGGCTGAAAAATGCCAAGAGCGTCCTCGTTGCCATGCGTGCGGCGTGCGTGGGGCCGAGTAAAGACTACGGCTTGGCCACATGACAATGTGACAGGCTGTGGGGATTCTAGGTTGGCGTCGGCCAACACTACAGGTGAGCGCTCGGAGGGAGAAGAATTCACGTACTGGCCGGCAAACTACTGCCACTCCATCATTTCTAGATACTGGCAAAGCTGGCCTGCACTTCGAAACTCTCGGGCAATAAGTGAGCGCTTAAGCCCCTTGCAGATATCTTTGACTTCTTGTGGCTGACGCCGGTACCAGTGCTGACCGCCCAGAGCATCGTAAAAGATGCGAATCAGGTCAAATACGTCATGCTGTATGTTTTCCGCGTTAGGTGAACCCCAACTGAACATATCCAATAATTTCAAATCAAAGCCCAGTCCGTGGCGTAACACAATTACGTTATCGGTATGTAAGTCGCCATGATATTCGCCCACGTTGTGGATAAGCTCTATCCCCACTGCCAACGCATGCAGCAAGTGCACCGCCTGAAAAGGGTTAAGGCGACGTCCCGACTGGCGCTTGAGAAAATCGGATAACAACTCACCTTCGACGAATTCCGATACCAGAAAAGACACCGGCAAACCGTTAAAGACAAAAGTATCCCGGGTATGGTATTGAATCACGATCGGACAGTGACGTAACTTGTGCAATTTACGCGCATAGAAACGCAATGCTCGGTTACCCAGATTGCGTCTTGGAAAAAATATCTTCACCGTACACTCGATACGTGTGCCGCACTCGCGAACCAGGTATACCTCACCCTCCCAACCGGACCCCAGTCGTGACACAACCTCGTACTTACCGGCAAGCAACGTCCCGGCAGATAATTTAAAGCTGCTGATGCGCGGTGCTTTGGCTTTCACGGGCAGGTATTAGATCGATTCATTCCTAAAAGCCCAGAACCATCTGGCGATGATCTATCCCCGCATCGATAAACACATCACCCTGACAGGAAAAACCGGCTCGCTGATAAAACGCCACCGCCGATAACTGTGCGCCCAGGCTCACACCGGCTAAGCCGTGAGTCCGGGCTTCATTGATCAGCGCGTCCAGCACCGCCCGACCCACCCCCTGGCAACGCATATCCGAGCGCACCGCCATGCGTCCGATCTTGCCAGACGCGAGCATTCGTCCGGTACCGATCACTTGGCTGTTATCGATCAGCGCGGCCACGTGGCAGGCGGCATCGTCCTCTCCATCAATCTCCAACTCCACCGGTACGCCCTGCTCTATGACAAACACCTGGTGACGAAGAGTTGAAAGGGGCTCAGCGTATTCATGCCAATCCACAATCTTTGCCTGGTAAACCATAAACGGGAGGTCCTTTTATGCTGGGTCCAAAAACGATGCCAAGAGCATTCAAATCGCCCTAGATCATATGTACTCTAACAGTGCTCGGCTGATTGTTAGCGACTGCAAGTAGCCAATCACTTAACCGGATGCCTTCACTGGAACACGTAGTCAAAGCGATCGAGTAAAAGATATTTGACTCAGTTAACTAGACCGAGCGACCCCCGCTTTGCGACCTGGAGTGAAAACCGAAAGTCGACCAGCCAAAGCGCCTGGAAAAGTTAACTGCGCGGTGGTTCCTCGTCGTCGCTCAACTCATCAAACTGGGCAATACCCTCGTCCAGTTCGGCGTCGTCCATCTCATCATTTTCATCATCGTGGGAACGCGGCTTGATCGAGCGAGAGAGATAAAGGCCGGCTTCAAAAAGAATCCATACCGGAATGGCCAACATGGTCTGGGAGAGGATATCCGGGGGTGTCATCAGCATACCGACGACGAAGGCGCCAACGATAATGTAGGGTCGTTTGGTCGCAAGATTCTCGGGCGTAGTCATACCCATACGCACCATCAGCACTGTTACCACCGGCACCTCGAAAGCAAGGCCAAAAGCAAAAAAGAGCTTCAGTACAAAACTGAGGTAAGCGCTGATATCAGTCATCACCAAGACACCCTCGGGCGCGGTGCTGGTAAAAAACGCAAAGATAAGGGGAAAGACAGCAAAATAGGCAAAAAGAATTCCCAGGTAGAACAACAAGCTGCTGGATACCAGTAAAGGCACCGTGAGGCGTTTCTCGCGCTCATAAAGACCGGGTGCGATA
>CAUZJT010000262.1:0-3331 GCA_963580215.1 Gammaproteobacteria bacterium | reverse complement strand
CAGACAAACGACGCGCCGGGAAGGCTGTTCGAGACATCCGTAAGGCCACCTAGCGTCATTATTCTGCAAAAGATAAATTCGTATTTTTCTGGGGGTGTTCGAGGTGAAGAAGCAGTGCTGAACTGTGGCAAATCGACTTTACGTATTGCAAGATCATTATCTGGGGCTGGTATTGCCTGCCCGCAGTACTAAAGCATTACTCACAGTTCATCATGGACTGGTGCCTATGTACTTCTATGAGATCTAACGATGTGGCTGACACCCTCGATAATGCATTGTGCTTTACCGGACTAGGCCGGGCTAAGGTCAGGCATAAACCAAGATTGTCCAGCAACAACAGCCCCGGTTATCTCGTCGGTGAATAGGCGGATTATTTACAGGCAAACGGTATGGTCGATGCCTGGGGCAGGGCCTACCAACCACGGACCTAGAGTAAGATCGAACGCTGACATCATTCGATAAAAAAACAGATTCTGCTCAACAATTACTATCTGCCCAGCGCACTACATAAACATCTTCAGCGATTTATAAGTTACTGAAACCGTGAGCGCTATCATGAATCACTGAATAACCTGGCACCCAGTGATGTGTTTTATGGAGGGCAGGAACTACTGGACCAGAGACTCACTATTAAATTGCACACCTTGGCCTTGCGCCCAAAGATGCATTACGATAAGCGCAATAACTTAAGTCTGATGAGCTGAACCGTCTCTTAAATCAGGAGAACATCTGTCCAATTTGGTTTGACGACATACACTTCCTGACGTTGGACTAAGACCAGTTGTCACATTGAGGAGCGAACGATTGTCTACTTTTGAAAAATCACTTGAAAAAGATCGAGCGAATTTCGAGCCCTTGTCGCCGGTCAGCTTTCTGCGCCGAGCAGCGCAGATTGCACCAAATCGCACCGGTATTATTCATGGAAAACGCCGCTACACTTATGCCCAGTTCTGGGAGCGCTCATGCCGTTTGGCATCCGCACTTGCTGCCAGAGGTATTGGGCGAGGTGACTGTGTTGCCATCATGGGCGCTAACACGCCCGAAATGCTCGAGGCGCATAACGGAGTGCCAATGCTTGGAGCGGTTCTCAACTCGCTCAACATTCGGCTGGATGCAAAAACGATCGCTTTTATTCTCGACCATGGAGAGGCTCGGGCAATACTGACTGATCGGGCTTTTTCCGACACTGTTAAGGAGGCCCTATCGTTGATGTCCCGACCATTGCTGGTGATCGATATCGATGATAGTGAAAACGACGGTGGCGAACTTATCGGCGAAACAGACTACGAGACGTTTATCGGCAGCGCGAGTCCTGAATTTTCCTGCAACCAGCCGCAAGACGAGTGGCAGTCTCTGTCGCTACTCTATACATCTGGAACGACCGGCAATCCCAAAGGTTGCGTTTACCATCATCGTGGTGCGTATCTTAATGCACTGGGCAACATGTTCACTGTGAGCCTTGATCGAAAGTCTGTCTACCTGTGGACCCTGCCAATGTTTCACTGCGATGGCTGGACTTTCACATGGGCGGTCACGGCAGCACTCGCAACCCATGTTTGTCTGCGAGCTGTCGAACCAAGCCTGGTATTTCGTTCGATTTCTGATCACGGGGTGACTCATATGTGCGGTGCCCCGATCGTACTCAATATGTTGGCCAATGCACCCGCTGAAAGCAAAATGCCACTTTCAAAGTCTGTCGAGATTGCCACCGGAGGCGCTGCTCCACCCTCCGCAGTGATTGAGGCCATGGAAACTGACGGCTTTCGTGTCACTCACCTGTACGGCCTGACCGAGACCTACGGCCCGGCAACGGTGTGCATCCCCCAGGAAGACTGGCCCGCACTCGAACTGAAACAACGATCGAGTCGTATGGCGCGCCAGGGAGTCCATTACGGCACTTTGGAAAACGCGAGTGTCAAGGACTCCAAGACGATGGAGGATGTGTCCTGGGACGGCGAAACTTTCGGTGAAGTGATGGTCCGTGGAAACACGGTAATGAAGGGCTACTTAAAAAATCCGAAAGCTACCGCCGATGCGTTCGCTGGCGGCTGGTTTCATACCGGCGATATAGCCGTTCGGCACCCTGATGGCTACATTGAAGTGAAAGACCGCTCCAAGGACATCATCATCTCAGGTGGGGAAAATATTTCCAGCCTAGAAGTTGAAGAGGCGCTCTACCGACACCCCAAAGTCCTGGAAGCCGCCGTAGTCGCGCGGCCTGACGAAGCCTGGGGTGAAAGTCCCTGTGCTTTTGTGACGCTACGCGAAGGAGTGCAAGTTAAAGATCGCGAGATTATCGAGTTCTGTCGAAACAACCTTGCCCATTACAAGGCGCCGCGCACAATCGTATTTTGCGACCTACCGAAAACCTCGACGGGGAAAATTCAGAAATTTGTCTTGCGGGAGATGGCTAAGAATCTTAGCGGCTAAGAACTTGGCGTGGGATCAGGCAGACTGTCAAGTGACCGGCGCTACAATTGGTATCGAACGAGGCTATCGCACACGATCGGGCCGCCTTCTAAAATTTCACAGCGAAGCCCGCCCTTATGAGTCAGGTGCTTGACCAGATTGGGCACGCCCAGCAGGTCCTGCAAATAAGCGCACGGCTCACACAACTCAATACCTTGCACCCGCACTTCACCTACAGCGAATGTCAGGCCGACCAAAGAATTCAGAAAGACACCTTCGGTCACAAGGTTACGGCGAAATGCAGTCATGGGTAGTGGCTTCGAAAGCTTGCCGTTCAGAGCGCTGATAACCTCGCTCTCGATCAAGGTTAGTTGCGTATTTGATGACGCACCAGTTGCACAGTAGCGATCCCCCCTTAAACCTTCGCCGGCTATTGCGACAGCCTCGGGTACCGCTTTGTTCGGACCCCCTTCAGTGGGCGAAATACAAACGGCAATAATTCGTCCTGTGCTATGCATATAGTACGCCCGGCTTACAGCGGAATATTGCCGTGTTTTCGCCAGGGGTTATCCAGCTGCTTGTTTCGCAACATGGACAACGAGCGGCACAGGCGCCGGCGGGTATCACGGGGTAAAATCACGTCGTCAATAAATCCCCGATGCCCTGCGACGAAGGGATTGGCGAATTTCTGTCGGTATTCTTCGGTGCGCTGAGCAATCTTTTCCTCGTCTCCGATATCCTCACGGAAGATGATCTCAACAGCCCCCTTGGGTCCCATTACCGCGATTTCGGCACTCGGCCAGGCCAGGTTGACATCCCCACGCAGGTGTTTCGATGCCATGACGTCGTATGCACCACCGTAGGCCTTACGCGTAATCACGGTAACCTTAGGCACGGTGCATTCGGCGTAGGCGTAAAGTAA
>CAUZJT010000261.1:0-3333 GCA_963580215.1 Gammaproteobacteria bacterium | reverse complement strand
GTGATGAAACCCGCAACAACGATAGCGATGGGGAATAGAATACGCTTAATCATGTCTTTGCCTTTCATTCGGTTGTGCTAATCCAGCTTCAGCGTAATCGATCATCCGGTCGATGCCGGAAATGAAGGTAGAACGGCTAGATTCAGTTCCAAGTGGCGCATTGAACTGAAGTAAGTGGAGCATGGATCCGACCATGAAATGGAACCTCCAGCTCAGTTCCTCGGCGGGTACATCAGGAAATACCGCTGCGATCGCCAGCTGGTAGCGCGTAGCAATTTCGCCAAATTCCTGTTCCAGGATCGGTTTTGTCAACGATTCTGGTTCGGCATAAATTCGTCCGATCAGGGCAGGTACCCGATGGCTTTTGTATACTGCTTTTACCAACGGACTGAAAAAAGATTCCAGCACCGATCTGGCAGTTAGTGGGCGCTCACTCTCTGTTAGCTGCCGTAGTAGAAAGAGCCTTTCCTTGTTGATCGGTTGAACACAACGATGGCAAACCGAGGCGAATAGCCCCTTTTTGGACCCAAAATGATAGTTAGTGGCCGCAAGATTAACCCCGGCCGCAGAGGCGATTGCTCGTAGCGAGGTAGCTGCATAGCCATGCTCCACAAACAAGCATTCGGCCGCATCCAAAATTTTTACCTGGGTGTCGGTTGGCGCTGTGTCCGCGGTATTGTCTGTCATCATATAAAACAAACGATCGTTTGAATCAAGCAATGTATACACTGCTAACATCTAACGCAAGTTTTTTCGGGACAGAATGGTTTCGGAGAAAGGCCAGTTTAGGGGTCCAGTCGGGTAGCACTTTCCTGATATGGTATTGGTCATACGTTGAAGCTGGAGAAAAAGATGGCCAAGAAGCAGCTGGTTCTTGTGTTGACCGAACCGACTGAGGGAGAGGCGGACGAATTTAACCGATACTATGAAAACCTGCATCTTGATGAGGTCCTGCAAACAACCGGATGGAAGACGGCGCAGCGCTACCAATTGGTCGAGCAGGCAGGCCAGGAGTGTCCACTCCCTTACCTGGCTGTTTATGAGGCGGAATCTGTTGAGGGGAAATCTGCTATCGCCAGGATGAATGAAACCCGGTCGCAGCGACAGCAAAGTGGAGCACTAAACCGGCGGACTGCTGGCGCCTGGATATTCGAGGCCATTGGCCCGGAACATAAAAAAGAGCGTTAAATGTCAAATATGAAAAATGGACGATGGTTGGTTAAGTCCTACCCGGAAGATGAGGTTAGTGTTGATAATTTCGAGCTTGTCTATGCGGAGGTCCCTGAGCCAGGTGAGGGTGAGGTTCTTATCCAGACGACTTATCTGGTCATGTCTCCGCCACTTCGGATGGCGATTGGAACCGGAGGGATCACGGGAAATCGTGTGAAGATTGGGGCCATGATGAGGGGGTCGGGACAGGGTGTTGTGGTGAAATCCCGACATCCCGATTTTACAGAAGGTGATCTGGTCTCCGGCGCCATGGGTTGGCAGGAATATGCCGTGACTGATGGTGAGCGACCCTTCCCGCTGGAAAAAATCTCCCCCAGGGCCGGGCAACCGATTACCGCCAACCTGCATGTCATGGGTGCTAGTGGTGCGACCGCTTATGTTGGCCTTTACGACATTGCAAAACCTAAAGTGGGTGATGTCATATTGGTGTCCGCGGCCGCAGGTAGCGTTGGCGCACTGGTGTGCCAACTGGGCAAGTTTTCGGGTTGTCGTGTAATAGGAATTGCCGGAAACGAAAAAAAATGTCGTTGGCTGAAAGATGACCTTGGCCTGAACGAAGTGATCAACTACAAAACCGAGAATGTGGCAGAACGCCTACGGGAGGTTTGCCCCAACGGCGTCGATATCTATTTTGACAATGTCGGTGGTGAAATCCTGGATACGGCGCTGGGGCAGATCGCCCATGGGGCAAGGATAGTGCTGTGTGGTGCTACATCCCAATATGAAGGTGACGCGAACTGGTATGGGCCGAGTAATTATTTCAACCTGGTGTACAAGGAAGCAACCATGCAGGGGTTTTATATCTTCAGCTATGCGCATCGATTCAAGGAAGCCCATCGACGACTGGGTGAGCTGATCGCCAACGGTAACCTTGTATACAATGAGGATGTTCTCGAGGGCGTTGAACAGTTGCCAGCGGGGCTTATGAGGGTGTTATCGGGCAAAAATTTCGGCACCCAGTTAGTCAGGCTATCCTGATCATATCCCCGGGGCCTTGTCCCAGGAGCATCGCCTGAGACAATGCCCTAAGACAATAGCCTAAGCCAGGAGAGCTGGCGCCAGCGCATCATGTGATCCCGCCGCAAACTCCGTTAGCTGGACTCGACTGATCCCAAGGTCGTTTAGTGATTCCAGGGCGAAAGCCACATCGGCGGGGTGACCCATAAAGTTTCCCAGGAAACCGTTACCCATCATAGCCTTCATGCCGTTAACGGCTTTGTTGTCGCCGGCTGCTGTCAGGATGAAAATGCCGATAGGGATATCGTTATTGATTTTTCGTACACGCTCGATGTTTCGCTTCACCTCGTCTTCCGTGACGGTTGCCATGATCCCAAGGTCAATAGCACCTCCCCTGGTAGAGCGAGCGCTAGCCTTGACTTCGATTCGATCAACCAGTGGCGTTATTTCCCGAATGCCCCTTGGGCCACCTGCAGAACCGATCAGCGCTGGTGGGTTCTCTAGTCTGGGACCCACAAAGTTGTCTCCTGAAATCTCTATCTGGTAGTAATCACCGGAAAACTGACATTGGTTGGTCTTGATAATCTGGCCCGCGATGTTCATTGCTTCTATATACATACCAATGCGTTCTGCCGGCTCGGGGTAGGGTATACCAATGGCCTTCATTTCTGCTTCTGCCCATCCGGCGCCGAGCCCGGCTTCAAATCTCCCCTGGGCTGCCTGTTGCACAGACAACGCACCCTGGGCGAACTCAACCGGCGATCTGAACAGATTGTTACAAAATGAACTGGTGATTTTTATCTTGCTCGTACTGCAGGCCATCTGTGTTGCCGCGACGAACACGTGGGGATAAGGATGATCCGTTACCCAAAAGTGGTCAGATGCGCAGACGCCCTGCCAGCCTGCATCTTCCATCTCTCTTGCCCAGGCACCAGGTTCGTTGAAACGGCTACCTGGCATGTTGACGAAATATTCCAAGTGAAACTCCTGATTTGCCCCATTGGGGTAGTTAAAGGATGATGTTACAACTTTTTGTCACGAAACAGTTTCTATGTTGGTTCCAACGATTGACCTTAAAGCAGCCGAAAAAGATGTCACCGCCCTCAAGCCTTTGGATGCAGCCTGCCGTGACCACGGGTTTTTCCT
>CAUZJT010000260.1:0-3345 GCA_963580215.1 Gammaproteobacteria bacterium | reverse complement strand
TCTATTGGATAAAGCCGCGCGTAAACTGTTTTCAATAGAGGGAGAACTTGGTGTTGCCACAATCTTTTGGCACCAGGTCATTCGTCAGATCGCAACTCTTGCAGACCTTTCCGAGCGAGTGGGTAATCGACTGCGCCTGTTAATGGCCAACTGACGGGTTTAGCCCTCATCCGAACCTGTACTCGATAAATTAGAGCGCAGCAGCCAACCGATCACTACAGTTGCGATCACCGCTCCGGCCAACTGGGCCGCAATAAAGGTTGGCATGTTCGCCGGTAAGATTCCACTAAAAGTATCGGTCAGGCTTCTGGCGATGGTCACTGCCGGGTTGGCAAAGGAAGTGGAGGCGGTAAACCAGTACGCGGCCATGATAAATAGCCCAACGGCGCTCGGTACAGCTTCGGGCCGCCAGCGCCGAGTCGCCAGGATCGTCGCAACCAGGCCGAAAGTAGCGACACTTTCTGAAAACCACTGCGCTGGGCCATCGCGTAGCTGTGTGGAAAGCTGGATCAGGGTCTCTTCAAACATGGCATGCGCAGTCAACGTGCCTGTGACCCCCCCCACGATTTGGACCACGACATAGGCTAGGGCAACCAGACTGGTGACCTCACGCCGCAGAACAAAAGCTAGGGTTACGGCTGGATTGAAATGGGCACCGGAAATCGGCCCCAGCATAGTAATAAGAACAAATAGGATTGCCCCAGTGGGTATGGCATTGCCCAGCAGCGCGATCGCAGCATTGCCTCCCGCGAGGCGCTCTGCCATGATTCCTGACCCCACCACTGTTGCTAACAGAAACGCGGTGCCGAGAAACTCGGCAGCCAGTTTGCGTGGCAAAGAGAACTGTTCCATCAATGGTTTAGCCCGTCGGGGCTGTGCTGTTCCTCTCGCTCAACTGAACGCTCAGCGCAAGATGATCGAGAGACGCTCACATCAGGCTGACGCAAGTTCCGGGCTGGCCTATACCGTCCCGATTTACTACCGCCTCGGCCAGGAGACTGCAAACTGAGATCCTGGCTGACAGAGCCAGCGGATCGTCATAAAGCTTTCTCATACTCTGCCCGTCACCTTCGCCGGTTTATTGCTGGGGCAAAGTTTTAAGAATTGTAGCGGTTAGCGGTGTACGCAACTCCAGTCGCCCACCGCAGCAGTCCTGTACCAGGTAGTCGAACAGAGCCTGGATTCCCTTGGGGTCGATGGAATAGATAATTGATCGACCTCGCCGGGTCGAGTCTAGTAGGCTCGCTCGGGTGAGTACGGCCAGGTCAGTCGATAACGTGTTATAAAAGGCATGAAGTTGTTTGGCGATCTTCCCGGTGGCCACTCCATCGCGGCCTTGCTCTATCAGAAGGCGGAATATCTGTAGGCGGCTGTCCTGGGCGAGAGCTGAGAGCCGACTGACTGCGGTGGATATACTCATATGTCGATTATTATCAAAATAAATCCCATCAGCAAGGTATGAAAAGATCAGGGTCGATCGCGAGATCAAGAGCAACTATATTGCGCACTCTGAGATCCCAGAGGGTATTTGCCGTGTATACGGTCACCTGTGTTAAACGTCAGTCTGTAACAAGGGCTTACCCATAAGGGGTAAAGGCGCGCGACAGTTTTGTTTTACTCAACTTGATCGCTGGTACAGCCCATCAAGCGTAGTTGACTCCAGAGCTTCGATTTCACCGCAATCTTGCAGATAGAGTATCGCGGCGAATATTGACCGGCTGGCAGCGCCGTGCAGACGGATATCGAGCTTCGGATAAAGTTGCTCGACCATATCGGCAATTCTCCAGGGACTCACCTTCAGCAACTGAATGATGTCCTGCATGCGCTGAAGGCGGTGCGCAATCAACGCTTGCACGTAATCGTGCGGGGAGTCCAGCGGTGGTCCGTGGGTGGGCCAATAACGTGATTCGGTTCGCTTGCAAAGCAGGGCCAAACTGGCCAGGTAGTCGGCCATGTTGCCATCCGGTGGGATAACTACGCTGGTCGACCATGCCATAACGTGATCCCCGCTGAACAGCGAATCCTGCTTGGGAATAGAAAAACACATGTGGTTGCTGGTATGGCCAGGGGTATGGATACACTCGATCTCACAGTCACCCACGGTCAGATAGTCCCCATGCTTTAAACGGTTATCAGGCGTAAACAGGGTATCGACCCCTTCTTCGATAGCGCTATCATCATGCTCAATGCCGCCAGCGTGCGGGCCAAAGGCGTAGGTAGGTGCATCGCAGGCGGCTTGCAGCAGTCTGGCTCCTGGGGAGTGATCCCGGTGGCAATGTGTCACCAGGATATGACTGATAGTCTCTGAAGAGAGACTGCTGACAAGGGTGTCGATATGATCTGGATCGTCTGGACCTGGATCAATAACCGCCACTTCGCCTTGGCCGACGATATAGGTTCCAGTGCCGTGATAGGTGAATGCCCCCGCATTTCTTGCAGTTAACCTGCGAATGCCGGGTGCAACTGTCTCAATCTCGCCATAGCGAAACTGGTGATCTTGGATAAAAGGAATCTTTGGCACGACTGAGTGTTCAGCAGACATGAGCCCACGTTATAGCGGTTGAGTCAAAAGCTTCCAGCGGCTTGAACCGGGTCTTGTAGGTCATTTTCGCGCAGTCGGGGATCCAGTAGCCCAAGTACAGCCAGTTGTATTCGACCGAGCGGGCCAATTCAATCTGACGCAGGATCGCCAGGGTCCCTGGGCTACGCCGAGCCTGGGCGGGATCAAAGAAGGTATAGACTGCCGAGAGACCGTCTGCGACATGATCCAGTACAGAAACTGCCAGTAGACGACGGCCAATACGTAGCTCGATCATGAACGTTTCGACCTGCGAGCGGGCCAGGAACTGCTGATATTTCTCTGGGTCGGGGTCGTCCATGCTGTCGCCGTGATGTCTTTGGGACTGGTAGGCTTGGTACAGGGCAAAGTGCTCTTCACGGAAGCCCAGAGCGCACAGTTCCATCGCGACGTCACTGTTACGTGTCTGGATACGGCGGAAAGATTTTCCGGGAACAAATTTATTGATTTGAATACGCACCGACTGGCACTGGCGACAGGTCGGGCAGTTCGGGCGATAATACATGGCGCCATTACGCCGGAAGCCATTGCGTATCAGTTTGTCGTACATCGCCGGTGTTACCTTGAACTGGGGATCGATCAGCAGGTTTGCCGCAGTCTCACCTTGCAGATAAGGGCATGTGTGTGGCGTGGATTGATATAGGTCTGGCGCTGATTGTTGGCGGGTCATGCCAGTTGTGTCCCCTGTTTTTCTAACTGCCAAGCTTCAGCACTTATATGGGCATTTACGGCTTGAGCTAATTGTTGCGTGAACTGTTGTCGGGGCA
>CAUZJT010000259.1:0-3348 GCA_963580215.1 Gammaproteobacteria bacterium | reverse complement strand
GTTTAACTCTATAAAACGCACACCGGCTTCAGCCATTCGGCGGGCTAAGAGGCATTGGCGACCAAAACTCTCCGTCGCGCGGTTACCAATACCGTAGGCTTGGCGTATAGCTGCCGGTTCCTTATTGATATCCATCAGCTGCGGCACCTCGCTCTGCATACGGAAGGCGAGTTCAAAAGACTCTATCACACCCTCCACAGCCGGGTTTACCACATCCTTTTTGAGCTGTTCCTGGTTCAGGCTCTGCACCAGATCCAGTTGTATTCGTTGTGCCTCTTTCGAGACTCTGGGGTTGGTAATATTATTGATTTGGCCGCTGCCGCCACGGGAACTGCCGCGGATGGGAGTAGCCTGATAGATGGCAGGAAGGAATGAACTACCATAATTCTGTGCACCCCCCAAACCAGTTTGAGGGCTAAGCACAATGAAGCCCGGTAGATTTTTGTTTTCGGTACCCAAACCATACAGCGTCCAGGCCCCAAGTGAAGGTCGTACGAATTGTGAATTGCCGGTGTGCATCTTCACAAACGCCTGGGGATGATTGGGCAGATCCGTATGCATGCCGTTTAAGAGGCAGAGTTTGTCCGCGTGTTTGGCGACATTCGGAAACAGCTCGGAAATGTTTAGCCCATTCTGGCCATGCCGGGCGAATTCCCACGGTGAACCCAGAAGCTTGGCCCGGCTGCGGGAGCCACGGCGACCGATACCCGGCTTGCCTTCATCGATCTGGAGCTGGGGTTTGTAATCAAAAGTATCCACGTGCGAAGGGCCACCTCGCATACAAAGAAAAATAACACGTTTAGCGCGCGGTGCGAAATGTGGTGTTTTGGGGGCCAAGGGGCTTTGCTCTGCAGCCTCAGCACAAAGACCAGCCAGGGCAAGATACCCAAAGCCTGAGGAAACGCCTTTGAGCATTTCACGGCGGGACAGATTGGCTAAAGCTTGGGAATTAGGATTCATGATTAGTCAAGATAACGGAATTCTGCGCTGCAAAGGAGGGCTTGGCAGAAGCTGCTCCAAGCGCTTCCTCGGTTATATTTTCCCTCGGGATTATTAGTATCCGAGATGGACTGGTAACTATTGAAAAACTGGCGCGCCTTTTCCTTTTCGTTGGTTGTCGGAGTGCGACCGTAGGCGAGTTTGAAAGCGAAATCCACCCGCTCCTCTCCGGACGGAGCTTCATCGAACAGGCGCCGGGCCATGCTATCCGCTGCCCGGATCACAAAGGCATCGTTCATCAGGTAAAGTGCTTGAGAGGGGACGGTGGTCACATCCCGTTTGCCGGTGACTAGAGAAGGTTCAGCATAGTCAAAGAGATCAAGGGAAGCGGGCACTAGATCGCGAACGATGGGCAGAAACACTGACCGGTAATCTGTAGGTGCCATCAGGGTGCGGATCTGAATGTTGCGACTACGACCTACTTGTCCGTTACCGGCTTTAGCTACGGCCGAACTGCGGGGGCGATCCCATTTAAGCAGGCCACTGACTGAGAGTATGGAGTCACGAATCGATTCAGCATCCAGGCGCCTCTTACTTACGCGCCAGAGATAATGGTTTTCCGGATCTGCATTGTAATTAGCTGAATCATAATCTGAAGCCATCCGATAGGTGCTGCTCAAGACAATCTGGCGGACCATACCTTTTACAGACCAATTCTGATCTACAAATTGGAGAGCCAAATGATCTAAAAGCTCCGGGTGGCTCGGGGCCTGACCAGTGGAGCCAAAGTTATCCATACTGCGCACCAACCCCTGACCGAAGAGATGATGCCAGATTCGATTAACGATCACGCGCGAAGTAAGTGGGTTGCCGGGGCTCACCAACCACTCGGCCATTTGCCGGCGACCACTGCCACGTCGGTGAAAGCTTGCACGGAAATCCGGGTTTACAATGGAGACAAAACCGCGTGGGACTTTTTCACCGGGTTGCTGGATCTCCCCGCGTTCCAGCAAGCGAGTTTCGCGTACAAAACCTCGGTCACTCACACCCATTGCGCGCGGAATTGATTTACCAGCCGCAGTATAGCCACTGAGTTTCTCGGTGATTGAATTCACCCGACCGCTGGCTGCACGAGCCCGAAGGAATGTTCGCTGTACATCCCCGGAACCGGACGCACGTTCTTTGCGTGCCTGAGCGGTCAATTCTTCAAGCTCTTTCTTGCTATCAACCAACATTTTTTCCAGACGCGCACGGGTACTGACCGTCAAAGTCTCACCTGGATTCTCGGCGGCCTCCGCCGGTAGATTTACCAGAGGAGTGCTGCGGCGATTTCCCGGTCCTTGGACGGTTCCAAACTGGGTTTCCGTATTAAAGAAGATGCCAGCTAGTGCGTAGTACTCGCGCTGCGGAATGGGATCAAACTTATGGTCGTGGCATCGGGCACAGGCAATGGTGAGCCCCAGTATCGCGCGCGATGTGGTTTCAATCTGTTCATCGGCCAAGTCCACGGCAAACTGAAGACGATTATTTTCATTGTGCGACTTGGGGCCTATGGCCAGAAATCCAGTCGCCGTCATTAACTCGGCGCGGTGTTCATTGTCGCGCGCAGGCATTAGGTCACCGGCAATTTGTTCGCGAATGAACTGATTATAGGGCTTGTCGGCATTAAAAGAATCAATCACGTAATCACGATACCGCCACGCATGCGGGTAGGTAAGGTTCGCCTCCTTACCGCTGGACTCTGCATAACGCGCGACATCCAGCCAATGGCGTCCCCAGCGTTCACCAAAACTTTCGGAAGCGAGCAACCGGTCCACCAGTTTTTCAAATGCCTTCGGGTCTTTGTCCGCCACAAAGGCTTCCACTTCCTTAGGTTGCGGCGGTACGCCATTGAGGTCAAAAAACAACCGCCGAATAAGCGTGCGCCGGTCCGCTTCGCCGGAGGGCTTTAGCGATTTTGATTCCAGCTTTGCCAGCACAAACCGGTCGATGTCCGACCGCGGCCAATCCACGTCCTTCAATTCCGGCACGGTCGGCTGGGTTGGCACCTTGAACGCCCAATGATTTTTGGATTTCTCCCAACCGGGATTTTCCAACGCAACACCCTCGCGTGGATCCGGCGCGCCCATGGCAATCCACTTTTCAAAATTCGCAATCACCGCCGCCGATAGCTTCTCCTTCGGCGGCATCGCGAGGTCCTCGTCACCATAACGAATCGCCTCAATCAGCAAACTCCCGCGCACATCCCCCGACACCACAGCATGGCCCGAATCGCCGCCCTTACGAATCCCCGCGCGCGTGTCCAGAAGCAGCCCGCCCTTGAGCTTCTCGCTTTTGGCCGAGTGACATTTATAACACCGCTCCACCAACACCGGTCGAATCTTAGTTTCAAAAAACGCCAACCCCGCC
>CAUZJT010000258.1:0-3385 GCA_963580215.1 Gammaproteobacteria bacterium | reverse complement strand
TCCACATCGGCGCCGTGACGCACAAATGACACACCCACGTAATCTGCCTGGATCTCAGCCGCAAAACGGATATCCTCGTGGTCTTTTTCTGTCAGTGCCTCGGCTGACAGACCCCCGCCCTGCTTATTGATACCCTTGGAGTCAGAAAGCTCACCGCCAACAATAACGCGTGTGACGATTGCACTGCCCTCAATCTTCTCGACTCGCAGTACGATGTTGCCATCATCCAGCAGGAGCCGATCGCCGTTTTCGACATCGTCAACCAACGCAGCATAACTGGTGCCAACACCTTCTTCAGTCCCGTCGTGCCCACCCAGAGCAGAGTCGATCACAAAGCGCTTGCCGTTGCGCAACTGCACCGGACCTTTGGCAAATCCTCCGATGCGGATTTTTGGCCCCTGCAGATCAACCAGCAGACCCACTGCCCGACCCTTTTCGGCTGCGCAGGTACGCACCAATTCAGCCCGGCGGCGGTGATCATCACGGGTGCCGTGCGACATGTTGAGACGTGCCACATCAATACCCTGATCGATCAGGGCGGACATCATTTTAGCCCGGTCCGTGGAAGGACCCAGAGAGATGACGATCTTGGTGCGGCGCTTGGGGCTCACCATGTCATTTGTCTCGTATGCAGGATGTAATTCCATTTTGGGGTTTATTGTCCGGCCGCACGTTGCTCTAGCAAATCGACGGCCGGCAAGGTTTTACCTTCCAGAAATTCAAGAAACGCGCCACCACCGGTCGAAATATAGGAGATTCGATCAGCGATATTGTACTTGTCTACCGCGGCCAGCGTATCTCCACCACCCGCTATGGAAAAAGCGCCAGACTTTGCGATGGCCTCTCCCAACACTCGGGTGCCCTCACCAAACTGATCGAACTCAAACACTCCGACCGGGCCGTTCCAGACCACAGTTCCGGCATCTTGCATCATCTGCGCGAAACGCTCGGCGGTCTGCGGCCCGATATCAAAAATTATGTCGTCTTCAGAGACCTCAGCCACCGGTTTTATCATCGCTGGTGCATCAGCGGAAAAGGCTTTGCCCACCACCACATCGGTCGGTACAGGAATCTCACCGCCGCGCGCCAAGGCATCGTCCATGAGTTTTTTCGCCTGATCTATGAGGTCGACCTCAACCAGGGACTTGCCAATGGGGAATCCAGCTGCCGCAATAAAGGTATTGGCGATACCCCCACCTGGAATCAGCTGATCAACGACTGTCGCTAACGATTCGAGTACCGTGAGTTTGGTCGATACTTTGGCGCCACCCACAATCGCCACCATGGGCCGAGCTGGGTTATTCAAGGCCTTGCCCAAAGCATCAAGTTCAGTCGCCAATAGCGGTCCAGCACAAGCAATCGGCGCAAAACGGGCGACGCCATGGGTAGAGGCCTGGGCTCGGTGCGCTGTACCGAAAGCATCCATGACAAAGATATCGCACAGTGCCGCCATTTTTCGTGACAACGACTCATCATTAGCCTTCTCACCGGCGTTGAACCGCACGTTCTCGCAGAGTACAACCTCGCCCTCGCCTACATCGACCCCGTCGAGCCAATCGCAAACCAGGCGTACTGGCTGATCCAGCAACGTACCCAGATGCTGCGCGATCGGCGCTAGGGAATAAGCTGGATCAACCTTGCCTTCGATCGGTCGACCAAGGTGTGACATCAACATAACGCGACCGCCCGCTGCAAGTCCTGCCTGGATCGTGGGCAGTGATGCCCGAATGCGGGCATCACTTGTCACCACGCCATCGGTAACCGGAACATTCAAATCTTCGCGGATCAGGATACGCTGTCCAGCGAGATCCTGATCTGTCATCTTTAATATATCCATGCTACTGACTTACGATCAGCGAACTTAGTTGGGACGGCAACAGAACCGCCTTTGTCGATCCTACCCTGCTGCATTGGCCGACCGCCTGATCTTAGAGAAGATCAAGCAACATTCATCAGGGCCACACAGGTATCCAGCATGCGGTTGGAGAATCCCCACTCGTTGTCATACCAGGAGCAGACCTTCACCGTCTTACCGTTGACCACTCGAGTCATAGACTCATCGTAGGTAGACGAAGCCGGGCAGTGGTTAAAGTCCACCGATACCAACGGTTTATCGTTGTAATCCAAGATGCCCTTCAGGGTGCCATTGGAAGCGTCACGCATGATCTGATGAATCTCATCGACAGAAGTCTCCCGCGCCGCCTCAAAGGTCAGATCCACCATGGACACATTAATAGTGGGGACGCGGATGGCAAAGCCGTCCAGTTTGCCATTCAACTCCGGTAAAACCAGGCCAACCGCAGCGGCTGCACCCGTCTTGGTCATGATCATCGATTGCGTAGCCGAGCGTGCCCGGCGCAGATCAGAATGGTAAACGTCACTCAGCACCTGATCGTTAGTGTAAGCGTGGATCGTTGTCATCAACCCACCCACTAGACCAATGGCATCGTGCAGCGGCTTGACCAGCGGTGCCAGGCAATTGGTGGTGCACGAAGCATTCGAGATCACCGTGTCGCTGGCCTTAAGTACATCATGGTTGACACCATAGACAATCGTTGCGTCCACGTCTTTTCCGCCCGGCGCTGAGATGATCACTTTCTTGGCACCGCCTGCCAGGTGCGCGCTGGCCTTTTCTTTGCTGGTAAAAAAACCGGTGCATTCCATAACCACGTCGACACCAAGGTCTCCCCAGGGAAGTTTGGCAGGATCGCGCTCGGCCAAAACCTTGACTCGCTTACCGCCGACCACGAAACAATCATCATCGACACTGACGTCTTCACCGAAACGGCCATGGGCGGTGTCATACTGCAATAGATGCGCATTCGTTGCTGCGTCACCCAGATCATTGACGGCAACGACCTCGAAGCGACCCTGCTGGCCCGACTCGAACATCGCACGGAATACATTGCGGCCAATCCGGCCGAAACCATTGATTGCTACTTTGATCGCCATGGGCTGATCTCCTTACAGTTTAAGAATGAAAAATTACGTTGGGCCCACAGCATGTTGGCAGACGGCTTTAATCGAGTGACTCACGCTTTAGAGCAAAGGCTCGATGTGGGAGACTACGTTATCGACCGTAAAGCCCAAGTATTCAAAGGCCGCCTCAGCAGGTGCTGATTCACCGAAAGAATCGATACCGACCACGCTACCCTGAAGACCTACGTATTTAAGCCAACCACTGGTAACCCCTGCCTCAACCGCCACACGGGCACTGATGGCTGCAGGCAACACCGCCTCTCGGTAAGCGGCATCCTGGGCGTCAAACACATCGGCGCAAGGCATGGATACCACCCGAATGCGGCGGCCCTTCTCGCGCAACACTACTGCCGCGTCCATCGCCAATGTCACCTCAGAACCAGTGGCAATGATAATCGCTTCAGGT
>CAUZJT010000257.1:0-3394 GCA_963580215.1 Gammaproteobacteria bacterium | reverse complement strand
ACGCCATAACCCGGTAACCTTTGGCCTCAAATGCGCGCGCTTCACGCAGAATCTCTCGAAAGATCTCGTAACACAGGGTCTGCGCTGTTTTCTGCGTGCCGCGGCCCTGACAGGTTGGACAAGCCTCGGTCATCATGCGTTCGAGACTTTCGCGGGTCCGCTTGCGGGTGACCTCAACCAACCCCAGCGCCGACATATCCGCAATATGACAACGCGTCCGGTCGCGCGCGAGGGCACGCTCTAGGGCGCTCATGACCTGGCAACGGTGTTCCTCATCGACCATGTCGATAAAATCGATGATGATGATCCCACCAATATTGCGCAAACGCAGTTGCCGGGCGATCGCCTGGGTTGCCTCCATATTGGTCTTGAACAGTGTCTCTTCCAGATTACGCTTGCCAACAAAGCCCCCCGTGTTGACATCTACTGTGGTCATCGCCTCAGTCTGGTCAAAGACCAGTGAGCCTCCCGATTTCAGTAACACCCTGCGCTCCAGCGAGCGCTGGATTTCGTCTTCTACCGAGTAAAGATCAAAGATCGGCCGCTCACCGGGGTAATACTCGATTCGATCAACCATCTCGGGCATCAGATCAATGGCGAACTGGCGCACCATCGCAAAGGTCTCCCGTGAATCGACCCGAACCTTTTCTACATCGTCTCGCGCAAGATCCCGGACAACCCGTAATGACAACGGCAAATCAGCATGGATCAGATCGCCAACGCGGGCAGTCGCTATTTTGTTCTCGATCTGTTCGCGGCTGCGACGCAGAAATTCTACGTCTGCCAAAAAATCAATACCCTGCTGCGATTCGGCTGCAGTACGCACGATGAAGCCCCCGCTCATTGGCGATTTTTCCAAGGCGGCATCTAGGGTCTGGGCTAAACGGTCTCGTTCGTGGGCATCCTGGATACGCTGGGAAATCCCCCGGTGCGACGAATCGGGCAAAAGGACCAGATGACGCGATGGAATCGACAGTTGCGTGGTCAACCGTGCTCCCTTACTGCCGATCGGATCTTTCACAACCTGAACCACAATCTCCTGCCCTTCGTGAACCAACTCGCTGATGTCCGGCTGGGGCCCAGCCAGGTGCTGCGCCCCAGCGTGGGGCTCTTTGTCGTCGCCATTGGCAGGCCCGTTACCGCGGTGCGATACCATATCTGCCGCGTGCAAAAAGGCGGTGCGCTCGAGACTGGCATCAATGAAAGCAGCCTGCATACCGGGCAATACTCGCACGACCTTTCCCTTGTAGATATTGCCGACAATACCGCGGCGGCGGCTGCGCTCTATATGCACTTCTTGTAGGCCACCGTTCTCGATCACCGCTACCCGGATTTCCTGGGGCGTCACATTGACCAGCAACTCTTCACTCATTGCATATTCCCATTCTGCCGCCAGCGCGGCCAGATGCCCACAGCAGCTAACAGGCCAGTGGTTTCGCAAAGCGGTAAGCCCATCACCGCTGAATAACTGCCCGATAAAGACTGCACAAACACCCCGGCAAAGCCCTGAATCGCATATCCCCCTGCTTTGTCCAAGGGTTCGCCGGTCGCGCAGTAGGCTTGTATATCCTGATCAGAAAACTGACGAAATGTGACCGTACTCGTCACAACCCGCGAATGCAGTTCTAGGCCCACCGCCACCGTGATCGCGGTCAGCACTTCGTGGGAGCGCCCGGAAAGGCCTGACAGCATCTCCTTTGCATGGGCGGCATTGCTCGGCTTGCCCAGCACCTGGGCATCGACCACGACAATCGTATCGGCACCAAGACAGGCCAGAGGCCGGCTGGGCGCATCTGCCATAGCCGTGGTTGCGGTCTGCGCCTTACTGATGCTGAGTCGCTCGACCAGTGCCTGGGGTGATTCTCCAGGCTGCATCGACTCATCGACCTCGGGTGCAAACACTAAAAAATCAAATCCGGCCTGGCGCAACAATTCCCCCCGGCGAGGCGACTGCGAGGCCAGACACAAGCGCGTGCTCACGATACCCGCCCCGATCGGTGATACGGCAATCCGGCAAGAATCGCATGGGCTCGGTAGAGTTGTTCGGCGATGACGACCCGCACCAGCGGATGGCCCAAAGTCAGCGCTGACAGCGACCAACATTCATCAGCCGCATTGAGCACCTCGGCGGACAATCCCTCGGCGCCTCCCACCAACAGGGCCGCATCGCGACCATCACTCAGCCACTGCCCAAGATGCTTGGCCAGCGATTCAGAATCGTAGGTGCGCCCCGCCGGATCGAGTGCGATGCAACGCCAACCGGACGGTACCGCCCGCAACAGGCGTTCACCCTCCTCACGCACCAGTCGAATAATATCTGCATTGCGCGTGCGTCGGGGCGCGTCGATCTCGACCAACTCCAGGCTAAAACCAGAACGCAGGCGACCGGCGTAATCAACAAACCCCTGACTGACCCAGGTCGGCATACGCCGACCGATCGCAATCAGTTTCAGTTGCACAGTTTCAACCGTCTGCCTGGCTTTCTCTTGCGCTTTTCAGCCGTGATCCCAGACGGTCATTCCATAAACCTTCGATATCGTAAAAACTCCGTGTCGCGGGCAGCATCAGGTGCACTATCAGGTCATCGAAGTCCAGCAAGACCCACTCACCATTGTTCTCGCCTTCGACACCGATCGGCTTGAAACCTTGCTTCGCCGCCGCGGTACGCAATCGCGACGCCAAGGCCAGCACGTGCCGGCTCGAGGTACCACTGGCCACAATCATCCAATCAGCGATGTCAGTCAGGCCACGGATATCCAGTTCCTGAATGCTCTCGGCCTTGGCGTCATCTAGTTCCTGGGTAATCCATTGGCGTATATCTGCCAAGGGCAGTTCCGGTGTTTTACTCATAAAGTTCATGTTCCTCTATGTATTGAGCGATGGCAACCGGCACTTGCCGGTCGATGGTCTTGCCACTGGCAAGGGCAACCCGGATCATGGCGGCTGATATATCCACCGCCGGCACTTCAATCGTTGTCATCCATCCGGCTTCGTGCAGTGTCATATCGTCAGCACTGGCAAGATCCCCTGCAACCCACCACGGCGGCAACGGATTCGGTAACGACCAGCCAGGGCGGAACATCACCAGGATGCTTACCAGTTGCAGAACCTCTTCCCACCGGTGCCAATCGGGCAATGCCAAAGCCGCGTCCAGCCCTAATGCCAGACACAGGCATCGGTCCGGGTGCTGTGTTTTGAGCTCTGCCAGGCTGAGGACCGTATAGGACGGCCCCGGGCGGCGCAGTTCTCGCGTATCGATAACAAAACGAGGTTCTGGGGCGATCGCTATCTTCAGCATCGCCAGGCGTTGTTCTGCGCTCGCCGCAGGCACTGGCCGGTGCGGCGGCTGGCCCGCTGGCAACCACAGTACCTCGGCCCCGCCGAGTCGATCGCT
>CAUZJT010000256.1:0-3399 GCA_963580215.1 Gammaproteobacteria bacterium | reverse complement strand
CGCTGGTGAGACAACCGAATTCGCAGTCACTCCGAAGCCATTATAGGCGGCCTTACGGATCAGTTCCCTGTTGATTGCAGTAGAGAGTGACCGGCGGAAGGCCGTGTCGTCAAAGGGCGGACGGCGAAGGTTAAATGCCACGTATTGAAACCCGATATCGACCGATTCAACCACGTTGAGGTCCCCGTCGGCGTCAGACGCCTCTATCAAGAGCACTGGGTCGCCGGTGTAGTCCGACAGAAAATTAAGTTCGCCAGACCGCAACATGCCTAATGTTGCTTCAACATTCAGCACGATCCGTAAAATCCAACGTTCCATTTTGGGCGCGGACCAATGATCTGTATTGGCGTCCAGAACGACCTCTTGCTGGTTGGCCCAACGGTTGAACTTGAACGGGCCAGAGCCGATGCGGGATTCCTCGCGGATTGATTCGGCGCTTTCACCTTCTCCCAAAGCAGCGAGAAGAGGCTCCCACACATGCTTGGGTGCGAGGTTTAGTTTGGCCAGCGTTGAGGTTTCAAAGGCAGCGTTCGGCTTAGTCAGGTCGAACCGGACCGTACTCGCATCCAACACTTCGATATTGGCGATGCCGTTTACAAAAGGTTTGTACATCGGGGCGTATTTGACCGGAGCGGTGAACGAAAACACCACGTCCTCAGCGGTCACCGGGGTGCCGTCATGCCACATCATCCCGTCACGCAAAGTTACCGTGACGCTCATTGAATCACTTGCCCACTCTACGGACTTGGCTGCCCAAGGCTCGGCAAGACCGGTAGGTCCTATCCGCATCATACGATCCCAGATCAGCTCGGTAATCCAGCTATCGGTGGCGCCCGAGATATAGAACGGGTTGATCGCGTTCAGCTCGTCTGAAGAGTTGAGGATCATGTCTTTCTGGTCGCCCAACGGCTCAATGTTAGTGTACGTCCAGAAGTTTTTGATGCCAAGACCTGGCTGCACTACCGTGCTTGATGCGTTCCACACCGTCTTGTCAAAGGCAAAGGTCTGAACCGGATGCACAAGGAAGGCATAGACCTGATCCTCGTTGATGATGTCCTGCAGGCGATCAATCATCACCTTGCGATCGTCACGGTTGGCGGTCACGCGCTGTTTTTCCACGAGCGTGTCGTATTCCGGATTCACGTAACCAACGAAGTTGTAGCCCTTTTCTGCAGTGGAAGAGTGGAAAAGGTTGTAGATCAGCTCGTCAGGATCTGACCGCTCGGGTCGTCCGACCATTTGCCACATAGTCAGGTCCCACGTATCGCGGTTGTACCAAACGGCGTCGGATTGCTGTGGGCGGGGCATGCCCTTCACCTCGACATCCAAGCCAAGCTTGCGCCAAGCCTGCGCGATGAGTTCGGCGGCTTGGAACTGTTGGGGGTTGGCGGCCTGGGCCCGGCTGATCAAAGTCAGCTTGCGGACCTCATCACCACTCTCTGCTACGGCGGGCAGGCTGCCCGCCATAAGCACTGCGGTCGTGGCCGCGGCGAAAGCTGCACGTAGCAGCGTTTTTGGATTAGTTAACATTGTTACCTCCTCGTTTCGACGTTTTATCTTTGGATCCGCCTCATGACGGGCCCAATCTTGCTTGATATGTTTTCACTAGCATTTGGTAGGTATGCACCAGAATTTGATACTCCATCGTCACACCTTTTTTTCACTAGCTGAAACGTTGTTTTAATTTAATTTACATGCTACTAAAAAGCAAGTAAAATTGAAGCTATATTCTATATTATATATAAATAAAAACTATAACATATATTATTTAGTTATAAAAACTTTAATATATATTATTTAAATTAAAAAGTTAAATAACTTTCTAAGCAAAAAGGAGAACTGGTTTTGGGACGCAATACAGAAAGTGAGATTATTAAGCAGGCAGGTCTGGAGACAGCCTGGGAATTGGTAGAGACCTTTTCGGGTATGCCCAGGTGGCGGCCCGACGACGTCAATATGGCTGGTGATCTGATAGCTGACCGACTGCGCACGCTTGGGGTGCCGGTCACGGTACATCGGCCACGCGTCTATCTCAGTGTGCCTCAGGACGCCTCGGTTACGGCAGGCGATGTGACCCACCGGGCGAAACCGCCTTCGTCAGCTGCACATTGTCCTGATGGAGTGACTGGCGAGCTGGTCTATGTCCCTTCGCAAAAGGCGAGCTTGCGCTCGTATACCAAGGACGCTATCGCGTTTTTTGGCGATGAGGGAGCCAATCTTGGGGGCCGCCTCAAGGGTCGGATTTTGCTGACCGAAGGCTTTGGTAATCCGGCGCTGACTGCGCTTGCAGAAGAATGGGGTGCCATCGGACTCATCGCGATCAACCCCGGCGTCGATATCCACTGGGGTACCTGCACCACCATCTGGGGTACGCCCGACCTGGACGACCTGCCGCGCAAACCAAAGATACCAGTGGTCTCGGTCAACAAGGATAGCGGAACGGCATTGATATCAGAGGCAGGCCAAGGCGGTACGGCGACGATCCGTACCGTGATGGAAGAGGGCTGGTTCGAACAGGCCGTACCTGTGGCCGAAATCCCAGGCAGCACGGATACGGACAGTTTCGTCTTGCTCCACGGACACTATGATTCGTGGGACGTGGGCGTGGGTGATAATGCCACGGGCGATGCCACAATGCTCGAAATTGCTCGGGTTCTCTGGGCCAATCGGGGCGATCTTCGCCGCTCCGTGCGAATCGCCTGGTGGCCCGGCCATTCCACAGGGCGTTACGCGGGCTCCACCTGGTTCGCGGATAACTTCGCTCAGGAGTTGGATGAACATTGCGTGGCGCAAGTAAATTGTGATTCGCCAGGGTGTCGTTGGGCCACAAGCTATCATCAGACCACTTGCATGGCCGAAATGCAGCCCCTTGTACAGTCGGTCATTGAGCAGGTTGCTGGCCAGACCCCAATCTTCAAGCGACCCAATCAGGCGGGCGACTATTCGTTCAACAATATCGGGCTTTCGAGTTTCTACATGTTGTCTTCAACGATGCCGGACGAGTCGCGCGCAGAAAAGGGATACTACGCGGTGTCTGGCTGTGGTGGGAACATCGCATGGCACACAGAAAACGACACGCTCGAGATCGCCGACAAAGAAATCTTGCTGCGTGATATCCGGATCTATCTTTTGTCTGTGCTACGGCTGGCACAATCCGAGATCCTGCCTGTGGATTGGCGTATGCTGACGGCCGAATTTACCGCGACCCTTTCTGACTACCAGGCGGAGTGTGGCGAAGATTTTGACCTGACCGCCGCTGTGCAAAGCGTGGAGATGCTCGATGCAGCTCTGGAACGGCTCGACACCGGTATTGTGGCAGGGACTGTACCTGCCGCGACCGCCAACGCCGTGCGCCAGGACCTAGCCCGCATTCTAGTTCCACTCAACTACACGCGCGCA
>CAUZJT010000255.1:0-3401 GCA_963580215.1 Gammaproteobacteria bacterium | reverse complement strand
GAAATACAGCGCTCGCTCAATTCGGACGTGGTGATGTGTTTCGATGAGTGTACGCCTTTTCCCGCGACTAAAGATGAAGTTGCTGAGTCCATGAGCCTATCGATGCGGTGGGCTGCCAGAAGCAAAGAGGGGTTTAGTGATAACCCCAACAGCCTTTTTGGAATTATTCAGGGAGGGGTTTATGAAGACCTCAGGGATGAGTCTTTAGGTAAACTCAGTGATATTGGGTTTGATGGCTATGCCATCGGCGGTTTATCGGTGGGTGAGCCCAAAGAAGACATGATGAGGGTCATCAAACACATAGCGCCCAGAATGCCGGCAGATAAACCGCGTTACCTCATGGGAGTAGGCACGCCTCAGGATCTTGTGGAAAGCGTGTATAGGGGGGTGGATATGATGGACTGCGTGATGCCAACCCGAAATGCCAGGAACGGGCACCTTTTCACCTCGCAAGGGGTAGTGCGAATAAGAAACTCTCCCCACAAGGCTGATAACAGCCCGGTTGACCCAAACTGCGATTGTTACACTTGTCGAAACTTCTCCCGGGCCTACCTTCATCACCTGGACAAGTGTGGTGAGATCCTTGGCGCCGAGTTGAATTCCATTCATAACGTTCATTACTACCTTCATGTGATGAACGGACTGCAGTCAGCGATTGAAAACGGCTCCCTCGATGACCACATAGTTAAAATCTATGATGAATGGGAGCTGCCACGAGCGTGAACTGACGATAGATCTCGTGACTAATATTTGCTGATTGGGTAGTTAATCAGCGACAATAGCGCGCTTTAACATTGCCACTCAAATCTGACCCCGTTAGGGGGGGCTCTTTATATGATTGATTTTCTAATTCCGAACGCGATGGCTGCGGATGGCGCGGCCTCTGGCCCGATTCCAGGCTTGGACATTTTTATTATCGTTGCTTTTGCGTTGGTGTTTTACCTCATCGTCTGGCGTCCGCAGAGTAAACGAGCCAAAGAACACCGAGAACTCGTTTCTGACCTGGCAAAAGGGGATGAAATTATTACGAATGGCGGCCTTGTCGGTCGGATTACTAAGGTCGAAGAACAGTTCATCATTTTTGAAGCGGCGGATAACGTTGAATTGCGGCTTCAGAAAAGTGCTGTTACGCAAGCCTTGCCAAAGGGCACGATCAAGAATATCTAACGGCATCCACTAATACTTTACTAATGGCGCAGCATTTTGATTAATCGATACCCCGTTTGGAAAAACCTTCTTGTGCTTGTTGTTTTCAGTCTGGGTGTGGTTTATGCCCTGCCGAACATCTACCCACCCGATTTTGCTGTTCAAATTTCAACGGAAAGCGCAGACGGTACTTTCACGGAGCACGCGCTTAATACTGCGGCGGCACGACTTAAGGAAGAGTCTGTTGAGTATTTTGGCGCCGAGATGCAGGAAAACGGTGGGCTAATCCGGTTCCGTAACGATGAGGCTCAGCTCCGGGCTCGCGATCTTATTCAGTTAGCGTTACATGACTTGCCCGACGAATATGTGGTGGCGCTAAACTCTGCGGCTACAACACCCCAGTGGCTTGTCGATATTGGTGGTGAGCCTATGAAGTACGGGCTGGATCTGCGAGGCGGCGTTCACTTCCTGATGGAGGTGGATACGGAATCAGCGATTGGTGAGCGCATAGAAGGACTTGAGCAGGACATCAAACGGACATTTCGTGAAAAAGATGACCGTATTCGGTACACCGGTTTTACATCGCCGGTAACTGGCGCATTGCGAATCGTTTTCTCTGATGAAGAAACCCGTGATCGCGGCGAAAGTAAACTTAAAGATAGATATCCGCAGTACTTAATAGTGGCAAGTCAGGCATCGCCAGAACTGACATTGACTGTTGACGATGCCTCTATCCGCGAAATGGAAGATTTTGCCGTTCAACAGAATCTGCAAGCGATACGTAACAGGGTAAATGAACTGGGTGTTTCAGAGCCGCTTGTTCAGCGATTGGGTCGTGACCGGATCGTGGTGGATCTGCCCGGTGTGCAGGACACAGCTCGAGCTAAGAATATATTGGGTAAAGTTGCCACGCTGGAATTCAGGATGGAAGCCCTGCCGGACGCCGCTCGCTCTTCCACTCAGAAGTTTGATTACGAAGGCTATTCGGCCGATATTGAGAAGGATATCATCCTGCGGGGCGACAGAGTGCTTGACGCAAACGTTGGGTTCGACCCGGATTCTGGCTTGCCTCAGGTCAATATTCGGCTTGACGGGGATGGCGGAGAGCTGATGCACAGGTCTACGCGCCACAACGTTGGCCGCCGCATGGCCGTGATTTTTATTGAAACCAAGACCCGAGACCGAAAAGTCATCGAAGATGGCGTTGAAGTATTAAAACCGGAGCCGTATGTCGTAAGGAGGGTCGTAAGTCTGGCAACGGTCCAGTCCGCACTGGGTGTTAGCTTTAGGATAACGGGCCTGCAAGCAGGTGAAGCCCGGGAGCTGTCGCTTCTGTTACGCGCTGGGGCGCTGGCAGCTGACATGTTTATTGCAGAAGAGCGCACCGTGGGCGCAAGTTTGGGCGCAGAGAATATTAAGCTTGGAGCTTTTTCAGTCTCGGTGGGCCTTGGCCTAGTGGTGCTTTTCATGTTGGTTTACTACAAGGTTTTTGGGTTGGCGGCGAATCTTGCGCTGACTGCCAATCTGGTATTACTGGTAGCAGTGATGTCCAGTTTGTCGGCGACACTAACGCTGCCGGGTATTGCCGGCATTGTTCTGACCGTAGGGATGGCGGTCGATGCGAACGTATTGATCTTTTCCAGAATCAAGGAAGAGCTTAAGAAAGGTATGCCCCCGCAACAGGCAATAAATGCTGGCTTCGAGCGGGCTTTTGTAACAATTCTTGATGCCAATTTGACTACGCTCATTGTCGCGGTGATCTTGTACAGTATTGGCACGGGGCCGGTGAAAGGTTTCGCCGTCACTCTGTCCATCGGTATTTTGACGTCAATGTTTACAGCTATCGTGGGTACGCGGGCAATCGTTAACCTGATGTATGGCGGTCGTAAGGTAGAGAGGTTGGCAATTTAATGGATACTAAGTTTGATTTCATGGGTTACCGTAAGATTGCGGCAGGTATCTCCATTGTGTTGGTGTTGTTGTCGATCGTATCACTTGCCGTTAACGAGGTTGAGTGGGGCCTCGACTTTACCGGAGGTTCGCTGGTGGAGGTGGCGTATGAAAACCCCGTGGATCCTGAAGCGATTCGCCGCCACTTAACCGAAGGCGGATACACGGGGCATGTGGTTCAGTATTTCGGCTCAGACCGCGATATTCTTGTCAGAATTCCACCACAGAAAAACTTTGATTCGAAAGAAAATGCCCGTCTTGGCGATCGAGTCCTCGAATCGCTAAAGGAATCCAGTGGCCAGAAT
>CAUZJT010000254.1:0-3425 GCA_963580215.1 Gammaproteobacteria bacterium | reverse complement strand
TATTTATTTCTATTTTTAACCTAAAGTGGGGCTATATAATAAAAAAACGGGTTTTTTGTTAAAAAAACTTCATTAATTCCTATTATGCTAGATCTTGTGGATTACTTTCTTAATTTCGCGCAGACTTTGATGATCTTGGGAAACATAAGGGCAACCGAATTTGGAACTCTTGCAGGTTTTTGATTACTTAGGGGTGTTTGTTTTTGCGATCACCGGTGCGATGCTGGCTGCCAGAAAGGAAATGGATGTCTTCGGGTTTGTTGTACTGGCGCTGATGCCAGCCATCGGTGGTGGAACGCTGCGTGACCTCATACTGTCCGAACCGGTGTTCTGGTTATCTGACACGACCTACCTTTTTATTACGCTCTTGGCGGCTTTGATTACCTTTTTTGCGGTTCGGTTTATGAGCAGGTTATCGGATGTTCTACTCTGGTTTGATGCACTAGGGCTGTCGGTGTTTTGTGCTATCGGTTCTGCTAAGGCAATGGCTGTTACTGGTGACCCGGTCATAGGTGTCGTCATGGGAGTCATTACGGCGGTTGCAGGAGGCATATTGCGAGATGTTATTGCCAATGAAACACCACTCGTTTTGCATAAGGAGGTCTACGCGACGGCGGCTTTTTGTGGCTCTATTTGCTACGTGCTTGCGAACTTTTATGTTTCTGACTTCGCGCTTGTGCTGAGCGTTGCGGTGGCGTTTTCGGTTCGAGGCCTGGGGATAATGCTGGGCTTGTCGCTGCCAGTATCAGGTTACAAGTTGCCGCGTTAGTCTGGCATGCAGGTTCGGTTATGTCTGTGACATAATTAAGCGGATATTTAGGAATATAAAACGATGACTATTTCAATAAATGCGCTGCCTGGGGTAGGGGCTGAAGTTCATGGCGTGGATATTGCCAAAGGAATAGATTCCGCGGAACTTGAGATCATCAAACACGCGTTTTCACGGTACGGTCTAGTTTTTTTGAGGGACCAAGATATCTCTGAGACGGATCACATTGAGCTTGCCGGTCGGTTCGGAGATATTAACGTAAACCGGTTCTTTGCCTCGCTCCCTGATTTCCCTCAAATTGCGATGGTGAGCAAGGAGCCAGGCCAGATTACGAATATTGGCGGCGGGTGGCACACAGATCATTCCTATGATCATGAGCCCGCGCTAGGTTCTATCCTTGTGGCAAGGGAGCTGCCGGAGTCTGGTGGAGATACTTGGTTTACCAGTATGTATAAAGCCTATGAAAGCCTGTCTGATGGCTTGAAAGAAACGCTTGAAGGGTTGTCTGCGATTCATTCAGCTAAGCACGTTTTTGGTCCGCAGGGCGGTTACGAGGCTACAGATTCCGCAATCGACAGGATCGGAAATGCTGGGGCGGCGCTTGAGTTGGAGGACCCGATACATCCGGTGGTCATCAGGCACCCGCTTAGTGGCCGCAAGGCGCTTTATGTAAATGCCGCATTTACGCTGCGTTTCGATGGCTGGACAGCAGAAGAATCTGCGCCACTTTTGAGCTATCTATATACGCTCGCGATAGCGGAGGAAAATATAACGCGCTTTAAATGGGAAAAGGGTTCCGTCGCGTTTTGGGACAACCGGGCTACTTGGCATTTCGCGCAGAACGATTACCCTGGACAACGCAGGGTAATGCACAGAATCACCATTGCTGGCTGTGCATTACAACCAGCTAGTCACTAGTGTGAATTCACTAGTGGCGCTTACTTGTCTAAAGCTAAGGAAGCAAGGTGGGCAGAAACCGATTGGGCCGAAGTGACTTTTTCGTCTCGGGTATTCGTCTGGGTGTCATGACATTTGGCGTCGGCGCGAACAAGAAAACAGCCTTTAGGTTTATAGATAAAGCGTTTGATGTTGCATCAGATTTTTTGATATCGCAGAAATGTATTCTGTACCATCAGAACCTAGCAAAGTCGGGTCTGCACGCCTATGCCGGGTTTGATCTCCGTCAGGTTGGCTAAGATATGTTCCTGGCCTGAAATAGCTTCAAGAATAGCTGCTCGTTCATGAAAGAACAGGTCGTTGCCGACGCTGCCCTAGGAATTACCTATATTCTTGCTAAAGAGCGCCTGCCCAGAGCTTTGGCACGAAATAGTCTTCAGACCAAGTCTCAGCGCACTGTAATTGGGCTCTTTCCGTTTTCTGAAAGTTTTAGCCACTCGAAGGCCGGGTTGCTGATTTCGCAAGACTTTATCTCGCTTATTTCATTTTACGAAAAACCGGATATCAATTAAGGTACGCACCTTGAAACCCCGTCAACCTTCATCCCAAGAATGGACCGTATCATGGCAAACTATTTCAACACGCTTTCTCTCAGGCAACAGCTAGCCCAATTGGGTAAGTGTGAATTCATGGATCCTGCCGAGTTTGTGGATGAGGCTAATTACCTAAAAGGAAAGAAGCTAGTAGTCATCGGTTGTGGCTCCCAGGGGCTGAACCAGGGTTTAAACCTCCGAGACAGCGGCCTGGATGTGTCCTACACACTTCGGCAATCTGCGATCGATCAGCGAAGAGACTCTTGGAAGAATGCCACCGAGAACGGTTTCACCGTAGGTACCTACGAAGAACTGATCCCCACGGCGGATCTTGTCTTGAACCTTACTCCAGACAAGCAGCACACTGCGGTTGTGACAGAGATCATGCCGCTAATGAAAAAAGATTCGTGTCTTGCCTATTCACATGGTTTTAACATTGTCGAAGAGGGCATGAAGGTCCGTGAAGACATCACGGTCGTCATGGTGGCACCCAAATGTCCGGGAACTGAAGTTCGGGAAGAGTACAAGCGTGGTTTCGGCGTTCCGACACTCATTGCAGTCCATGAAGATAACGACCCAGGCGGCGAAGGCATGGCCATTGCCAAAGCTTATGCCGCAGGTACTGGAGGCCACCGAGCGGGTGTCCTGTTGTCGTCATTCGTTGCCGAAGTGAAGTCTGACCTTATGGGTGAGCAAACGATTCTTTGCGGCATGCTGCAAACAGGTTCGCTGCTTTGTTTTGACAAGATGGTTGAGAAGGGCTTGGACAAAGCCTATGCCTCTAAGCTTGTTCAGTACGGTTGGGAAACCGTGACTGAAGCACTCAAGTATGGTGGCGTCACTAATATGATGGACAGGCTGTCCAACCCTGCGAAGCTCCGCGCGTATGAACTGGCAGAAGAACTGAAAACTTTGATGCGTCCTCTATACGAAAAGCACATGGATGACATCATGACGGGCACTTTTTCATCTGGAATGATGGAAGACTGGGCTAATGATGATGACAAGCTACTGGGCTGGAGAGGAGACACTAGTAAGACCTCGTTCGAAACTACTGATGCAACAGCAGATGATATTTCAGAACAGGAGTATTTCGATCACGGTATTCTGATGGTTGCCATGGTGAAGGCCGGTGTTGAGCTAGCCTACGAAGTGATGACTTCTGC
>CAUZJT010000253.1:0-3434 GCA_963580215.1 Gammaproteobacteria bacterium | reverse complement strand
CTGCCCGCATGCTGCGCATCAGAAACATCGCAGTTGTGCTGTACGGCGCGCAATAATGACTGTGGCAGGGCCGGCAGAAACAGCACCTTAAGATAGAATCCCTATCCAGGGCAATGACTATGAAAACCCGGATTCGTGACCAGTGGCAAGATCCCACAAGCCAGGCTTCCACTGAGGACAATGCCCTGGCGCTGGCCTATGTCTGCTGGCAATTGGCGCTTACATCGGCACGCAATCTGCATGCTGAAGATTTTGTATACCAGAACGATATCCAGCGCGTAGGCGTCATACGTGAGTATCTGGTGTTCTTAGCGCACACGGCTGATCGACTGGCCTTCGAGTTACTTGACGAAACGCAGCGCGCACCATTTATATCTTCGTTGGCAGCCGGCTGCGCCAGACATCTTCAGCGAAATACGGAGGAAATCCTGGGCGCTGGAGATTACGCCGGCCAGTTTATCGACACCCTAAATCGACGCAATAGCGAGTATGGTCAGTGCGCTTTTACCAACGGCGCCCCGGGTTACAGCCTCCTAAGAGCGTTTGGCGAGAGCATCCAGACTATTATGGGGCGCGATCAGACCAATCGCTGGGTGATTGATCAAGTGATGGACATCGACGGGCCCGAAGCAGTAGCGCAACTCGGGCGATCACTACAAAAACTCTGCGCTACCCAAAAGCCCGCGCCCAAAGGCTAACAGTAACCAGCGCTAAGCTGTCGGCGTCCTTCAGTCTTTTGCCCAATCCGCAGCGTGATCCGTGGTCTGATTCTGGCCGTCTTCAAAACCCGCTGAGTAGGCTTTGCTGACGCGCTGCTCCTCACGTTGGGGGTTGCCCAGGTATCCTCCAACCCAACCCTGTAGATAATCCGGGTCTACGCCCATGTTCTCAAGTTGATTAACGGTCTCGTAGTAGGTGCTGTTCATATGGCAGGCCTTAAAAAGAACTGGAAACCAAAATCGGATTATTACATCCTCGAACGCTCAACCGGCATACCGCCGCCCGTGGGGTTTTCTATACAGGCATCAGGTTTCCCTATCTGAGCCACTACCCCGCTCATCCTAGAATCTAACCCACGAAGACAGCCTTCGACTGAATGTCCTGATGGGTGCCGCCCTCTGCCGGCGGCGATGTGTCTACAAGGTCTGAGCTGCACTGCTGAGCACCGGTAATCAATACACTCGCGACCCTATCTGAGGTTGCTCCCTGACAGGATGCGGCCGCTTAGCTGCAGCCACACAATCAGGCAGGATTACCACTTGGTGTTTCGGTCTGGCCCATGATGTGCTGGCTTCACAAACGGCAACTGCCTGTTGCCAACCAACCCTTGGCAGTCTTGCGCTGCTAAGGAATCTTTACAGCGCAAGATATCCGGGATTATTGGAGATACCTTTGACACGAGGCACATTCGCAACCACATCGCGAATCACTTTGCGGTCACGCAGGTACTCGCCCACCACATCCCAGATATCTGGCAGTTCATCAGGCTGGGGATTCACGCTCGCCCAGCCCGCCACCTTATATATATGTGATGGATCCAGCGGTTTGCCGTTCAGTTCCAGTGCGGACAAGCGCTCGCCGATCGGCGCCGTCGGGTTGATGGCATAGCGTAACCCACCAACCCGCACCATATCGCCACCCATCTGGTAGTAAGGATCGACATTAAAGAGATTGTCAGCGATATCCTCGAGCACCAGTTTAATGGTCTCGCCGCTCATCTCAACAAGGGTAGATTTGGCGTAGGTGATTCCCGTCTGATCCATCAACCGCTCGACCGTGATTGGGTCACCCGGCAGTACGCTGGTTCCCCAGCGAAAGCCCGGGGAAAAGGCAATATCAGCACCACGCACCTCGATCAACGCATCAACAATAACCTGATCGAAGGTGCCAATAAAACTACCGCGTCGGTACAGTGTGGTTTCGGTTGTGGCCAACACGGTATCCAACTGCTGTTTAAATGGCTCGCGTGCGCCTTCGATAAACATCGCCATCTCGGGATCCGCTGGCAACAGGTTGGCAAATATCGGCAACAACCGAAAGCGGTAATCCGCCACTCGCCCATCGCGTACATCAAGATCCATCACCGAAAGAAACTTGGTATTCGAACCTGAATTAACAACCAGGGTCTGGCCACCCGCATTGCTGATCACACTGGGCTTAGGTATTCCGTCATGAGTGTGGCCACCAAGAATGACATCGATCCCGGTCACCCGGGTCGCCATTTTCAGATCCACATCCATGCCGTTATGCGAAAGCACCACAACCACTTGCGCCCCTTTGGCTCTGACCTCGTCGACCATCGCCTGGCACTGTTCATCGCGAATGCCAAAGCTCCAATCCTCCATCATGTAGCGCGGGTTGGCGATCGTGGTGTAAGGAAAGGCTTGGCCGATAATAGCGACCGGGATGCCGTTCATCTCACGCATGCTGTAGGGCTTGAACACCCGCCCGGAATCCTCGTCAAAGGCCGGCTTACCGTCAAAGGACGCGTCCTCGGTCAGCATAATATTCTGTGCCAGAAACTCGATCGGGGGCAGTTCGTGCTCAATAATCTCGCGAACCCGGTCCATGCCGTAGGTGAACTCCCAGTGTCCAGTCATGATGTCAACGCCCAGCAACTTGCAGGCATCAACCATATCCTGGCCCTTGGTCCACAGCGAAGTCGCAGATCCTTGCCAGGTATCACCGCCATCGAGTAGTAGGCTGTTTGGCCGTGACGCGCGTAACCGTTTGACCAGCGTCGCCAGATGGGCGAACCCGCCCACCTTGCCATACTTGTGGGCAGCGGCCTCAAAATCCAGACAGGTGAAGGCATACGCATTGGCCGATCCCGCCGGGATAGAAAAATACTCTAAAAAGCGCTCGCCCACCACGTGCGGCGGTTGGCCAAAAGCTTTACCGATACCAATATTGAAATTGGGTTCACGAAAATGCACGGGCATCAACTGTGCATGACAGTCGGTAAAATGCAGTAAGGACAGATTGCCAAAAGTAGGCACATCATAGTCTACTGCCTCGGCAGAAGCGCTACGGCCATTGACAGCCATACCAGCAGCGCTGGCTGCCCCAAGCAAACGCATAAACTCACGTCGGGTCAAACTCATAGTGTTACTCCTTCAGTTGCGTTATGCGGACGGGCCTATGTATGGGAAGGGCTCCAAGGGTAACGAGTCTGAGGTGTTTTGGCCCAAGCACTAAAGCGCATCTTAGAAAAGCAAACGGCGTTCAACAGTGCCTGCTCAGCGGAGTCAGGTGGAAAAAAACCTGGCTGCAAGAGCCAGGTTTTTTCAGTCGTTGTTCTGGCTCACGTCGTGCTGTTTCGTATCAGCATCCTAAACTCGGGCCAGATAAGGCGTCTTGCTTTATTGGCGCTGGCTCGGCACCTTGAGTGGCACGCCCGTGTTCATGATGGCCTCGTAATACTCCAGTGCCTT
>CAUZJT010000252.1:0-3440 GCA_963580215.1 Gammaproteobacteria bacterium | reverse complement strand
ATCTGCGGCGGCCAAGCGAGCGAGCTGGTGGTGCATGGCGACGAGATGAACTGGCAGCGGAACTATACCCTACGCCACAGCCGGATCATGGGCCTGACAGGTGTTGCAGTGCCCGAAACTGATACCATTCGCATTCTCCAAGCCCTTGGTTTCGAGGTTACTGGGTCCGGCGAGGCCATCGTTTGCGCGGTTCCTCCCTGGCGGGCCGATGTGATCGGCGAGGCAGATCTGGTCGAGGAAATTATCCGAATCTGGGGCTTCGATCATATCCCTAACATCTCGATGACCAACGACCATGTGGTGCCGGTGCCCGCCCTGACCCCGGGCCAGACGCGCGAGCGGATGGCCAAGCGCGTGCTGGCTGCACGCGACATGACCGAAGCCGTGACCTTCTCTTTCGTGTCAGCCAAGCAAGCGGTGCTATTTGGCGGCGGCGGCGACACGTTGCGTTTGGTCAATCCGATCAGCGCTGATCTGGACATGATGCGGCCGTCGATCCTGCCGACCCTGCTGGCCGCGGCGGGGCGCAATGCGAATATGGGCATTGCAGATCTGGCGCTGTTCGAGGTCGGACCGCAATACGCCGATGCCACGCCCGAGGGCCAACAGACCGTTGCGACCGGCATTCGCACGGGCCAGACCGCTCCGCGCGATTGGACCAAGGCAGCGCGCGCAGTCGATGCTTTCGACGCCAAGGCGGATGCTGTCGCCCTGCTCGAGGCTTTGGGCGCGCCTGTCACCAACATGCAGGTCACGGCCAATGCGCCCTCCTGGTATCACCCAGGGAGATCCGGAACGCTGCGTCTAGGAACTAATGCCTTCGCGCATTTCGGCGAGTTACATCCCAAGGTCTTGCGTGAGATGGATGTGCGCGGCCCAGCCACCGCCTTCGAAGTGTTTCTGGCCAAGGTTCCGGAGCCTCGTTCAAAGGGGCCGGCTCGGCCCTTGCTCAAGCTCTCGCCTTTCCAACCGGTCAACCGGGATTTCGCCTTTCTGGTTGATATGGACATGCCAGCGGAGAAGCTGATTCGGGCCGTGCGGGGCGCTGATCGTAAACTGGTGAGCGATGCGCGATTATTTGATGAATATGCAGGTAAGGGCATGCCCGAAGGCAAGAAGTCGTTGGCAATCGCCGTAACCCTCCAACCGACCGATGCAACGTTGACCGACGAGGACCTGGAAGCGGTCTCAAAGAAGATTGTTGCGCAAGTGGAGAAACACACCGCCGGAGTGCTAAGAGCTTAGGCCTCCAATAGTTTAGAGTGTTCCCCCTGGTCAGTTTGGCCAACCCAAACGGCAATAGCCTTCCATCTATTCACAGCGCACACAGCAGATAGCGCTACAGTGTACCTAGTTAATCCCGTCTTAATATCGGAGCGTCGGAATTAATATTGGCCAATTAATCAATCAATATACGGATTAGGTCCTCAGAACGCCAGACGGTACTATTTCGGATATTTGAAACGTCAACGACTTCGATCGCGCCACGGAGAGCCGGATGATTCTCAGCCAAGAGCAGATAGACGCGTACAAAAACGATGGCTTTCTTATCTTACCGGAGCTCTTCAGCCCGGCAGAAGTTCAAATCCTCCGCTCTGAAACCGAGCGATTGCGCCATATCGAAGCGGACGGCATTTTTCGCGAGGGTGAAGACGGAAAAGCCAAGACCATGTTCGGCATGCATGAGCCCGGTGGCCCGACCTATTCATCTGCCTATCGGGCGTTGTCCCGCAACCTGCGCTCGCTCGGCATCGCCCAACAGGTGCTCGGCGATACGCTGCTCTACATGCATCACTGCAAAGTCAATATGAAGCCGTCAATCGAGGGAACAGTTTGGCATTGGCACCAGGATTTCGGCTCCTGGCATCTCGATGGGATCGCCGAGCCAAACATGGCCACGATGATGGTGATGCTAGACGAGGCGACCGAGGTCGGAGGCTGTTTGTACATGCTGCCCGGAAGTCACACCGATGGCCGCTTCGCCCCGTATTACGACGAATCCACCGCCTACAAATTCTGGGCCACCCCAGCGGCCCAGGTAAAAGCGCGGATGGTGGAGGCTCCCGATCCAGTGGCGATCACCGGCAAGGCCGGGACCGCCGCTATTTTCGACTGCAACACCCTACATGCCTCAGGGCACAACCTTTCGGCGCGGGATCGATGGCAGATTTATCTCTGCTACAACCTCTGTGCTAACCGACCAGGCAACGTTGAAAACGCACGCCCAGACTATGTACGGTCGCAAAATTGGACGCCTATTGGCCTGCTCGAGAATGAGGCGATTCTGGCTGCCGAACTCCAAGCTGCGGGATAGAATACGATCTGGGTTGCGAGGGCTCGCAAACCACGAGAATCACTGACGGTGCCGATCGAGTTGTAGGTTCAAATCGGGGGCAGGATTTGTTGAAGACCATACAATTTCAAAGCACGTCTAGAATAGACCTCAGGCCGATCGAACTTTGGGGGCAAGATTACGGGACATCAGATGCAAAGCATCACCATCAGGTGGATGATCTCGGACGAACGGTTGAATATACAACCACCAGCCTCCTTCCCTAGGTTATGACCGCAAATGGCGCTGGGCTTAAAGGCTGGACATTTTCAAACCGCTGGAGCAAGAACTAACGACCAAACAACGGGCGGTTACGGGCATGTCAGAAACACTGAGTTCAAACTGGAGTTTGGACGGTGATGACTTCAAAGTTCTGGTTAATGACGAAGATCAGCACTCGATATGGCCTTCTGCGCAACCTGTCCCCGCTGGCTGGAGAGAATTGGGCCCCGTTGGCTCAAAAGAGGTCTGTCTCGACTGGATAAAGACCAATTGGACGGATATTGCTCCGAAATCAATCCGAACACTCTTGAACTAACAACTGCGCCTTAATTTCCCCATCCGAGTGATGTGTCGATGATTTTTAAGAATTGTCCATTTGTGGGAGATTGTTGCTGCCTAAAGGACAGAGGGCTTTTTTATCTCCGTAATGCCTCTGACTTAATTTGTGTAAGAATTCTTAATTGAACAGTCCATCATCGATTAGAACGGCCACTGACACTGCAGTTATCCCTCTAAGTGCTGCTCAACTCGGGGTGTATTTTGATCAATTACAGCAAGACACAAGCTCCCACTTTAATATTGGCCAGATCACTACTATTGATGGCCAGGTAGACCTCCAGCGCTTTCAGGCAGCAGCAGAACAGACCATTGCAGCCAATGCGGCTCTCAACATGTCGATCCGGACGGTTGATGACGTCCCCTGCCAGATCTTCGTAGATCGTAAACACACTGAAGTTCCATACGTCGATCTTCGCGGCCGGGCAGATATCGCAGAAGAACGCCAAAGGATAATTGACGGGGCTCTCTGGCGACCCTTCGACCTCGAACACGAGCCGTTATTCCGCTGGGTGCTTATCCAGACCCGTGATAACGAACTGGATTGGCT
>CAUZJT010000251.1:0-3498 GCA_963580215.1 Gammaproteobacteria bacterium | reverse complement strand
GGTTTCGGTATCGATAATCTCTTGGGCCAGCGCTCCTAGAGGAGAGCCGACTATTAGGCACAAACAGTAGGTTTTCAGAGACGGGGGAGTGGGCATAGCATCTTCTCTCTTAGTTATTGATTTAGGTTGATGTTCCGCTTCCAAGGTTTTATCAAAAATCCACCTTAACTGTAAGCTCCAAGGCTGATATATTTTGCACTTTAAAGTGGCCATCACTGGAAAAATTCCACTTGCTCAGGCAAACTTTGGGCAATTCCCAGTTTACGCAGTACAACAAAGTCGAAGGGAGGATGCCAGCATGAAACTAGGGAAACCCGGAAAACCAGCGCTGCTAGTGCTGCCGCTGTTTGTTGTACTCATGTCGATAGTCGGGCAAATCACGGCGCACCATGCCTTCTCCTCGGAATTTGATATCAACAGACCTATCGAACTGCAGGGTGTGATCACCCGCATGGAATGGGTGAATCCCCATACCTGGCTGCACATGACAGCCACTTTGGAAAATGGCTCATCCGAAGACTGGATGCTCGAAGGTGGCACGCCCAATACTCTACTTAGGGCAGGTCTTACCCTGACCATCTTGCAGCCGGGCACCGAGATTCGAGTGCGCGGCTATCAGAGCAAAGACCCGGACTGTCTCCCCAAGTGCCGAGGCAGTGGCCGTGATATAACCTTCGCTGACGGTCGCAATATTTTAATGGGCTCCTCTGGCGTTGGCGCGCCAGGTCGTGGAAATTAATAGGCCATGAAAAAAATCACACTGGCCAAGCCCTTGTTGCTACTCTTTTTGGGAAGTTTATTCCTTTTATCTTGCTCACCTGCGCCGCAATCAACCCCAGTGGCCGAGCCAGTAGTTATTACAGAAAGTGCAACGAGCGCTGCCGCTAGCCAACCGGACCTTAGCGGCATTTGGCAAGCAGTAAACACTGCCCATTGGAATGTGGAAGGGCATACCGCGAAGAAAATGCCAGTCACAGGTGTGATCGGTGCCTATGGCGGCATGCTAGCAGGCACCAGTGTCGTAGTGGGTGGCGAGATACCGTACCGAGCGGATGCCCTAGCAGCAAGAGAAGTTAATCAAGCGGACTGGGCTAATCTCGACCCGGCGGCCAAATGCTATGTGCCCGGCATTCCGCGCCAGACTTATATGCCGGCGCCGTTTCAAATTCTACAAACCGATTCGGAAATTTTCATCGCCTACGAATGGGGTAGCAACAGCCGTAGTATCTTTATGGATAGACCTGGCACCTCTGCGCCATTGCCTTCCTGGATGGGTTATTCATTAGGCCGTTGGGAAGGGGGTACGCTGATTGTGGATGTTACTTCACAAATGACCGACACCTGGTTTGACGCGGCAGGGAACTACCATTCAGGCAGTCTCCATGTAGAAGAACGTTATCGCATGATTGATGAGAATCACATCGAATACCAAGCTTTGATAACAGATCCGGAAGTGTTTACCGAACCCTGGACCATTCGCATGCCTCTGTATCGCCGCATTGAAGAGGATGCGCGATTGCTGGAATACAAATGCATCGAGTATGCCGAAGACTTACTTTACGACCACCTGCGTCAGGGCTATGACGGCTCCAAGGCGTTGGATGGCAGCGAGCCCGACGATAACGCCTGAGAATAAGTTGTGTTGAACAATAAGCCGATACACGAACAGAACGAAAACAAAGCACAAAGAGGATAAAACAATGCACAAGCCAATCCGCTTCCTCACCAGTTTGTTGCTAGTCGCTGCGGCACACAATGCCGTCGCCCAGGTGCCAATGAAACCCTGGGGCAAACCCAGCCTGCAGGGCAATTGGGATTTCGCAACGATTACGCCGTTTCAACGTCCCGCCGCCTTCTCTGAGCAGGAATTTCTGTCGCCCGATGAGGTGGAGGAATACGAGGCCGCAGTTCAAGCCGGACGGGCCGCTCGTGCTACGGTAGAGTTTGATGGCGAGCATGATCAGTCAGATCTGGATGTTGGGTACAACACCTTCTATCTTGATCAGGGCACCTCTATGTCCACTACGATGCGTACCTCCCAACTTATCTACCCTGAGAATGGGCGCATGCCAGATATGACAAATCGCGGACGAGAAACATCAGGTTACTTCCGTGCACTGCAGAGTCGTTCACCACAGGGGCCGGAAGATCGTAACCTCTACGACCGGTGCATTCTGGGATTTAACGCCGGCCCACCCATGCGCTCCGGTGCGTATAACAACATGATGAAGTTGGTGCAAACCGAAGACTACATCGTTATTCAAACCGAGATGGTGAATGATCACCGTGTCATTCCAACCGATGGCGGCCCGGCATTGCCGAACTCCATGCGTTTATGGAAGGGTGATTCCTGGGGCGAATGGGAGGGCGATACTTTCGTTGTCACCACCACTAACTTCACTCACCTGTCACGCTTCAGCGGCACCGGTGAAAACATGGTTCTTACCGAGCGTTTCACTCGCGTTAACGAAGACAGTCTGGAATACCAGTGGACAGTGGAAGACACCGAGATGTTCGACGACAAATTCACCTCAGTAGTGGAGCTGACGGCAACCGATGCTGATCTGTTTGAATACGCCTGCCACGAAGCTAACTACGCCATGCCGCTGATGCTAAGCGGCGCACGCAAGCAGGAAGCGCAGGGAATTGAAGACGATACCTGGCTACCGAGCTGGAGTCGGTAAAAAATACAGTCGTTAAGGTATAGTTACTGCGGTAGCCGATAAGCCAAATATTCCGAACTCGAAGGTGGGCCCATGCGCCCGCCACCGGCGGCGATCACCACAAACTGCTGTCCATCCACACTGTATACCGCTGGTGTCGCAAACCCGGCAGCTTGCTTGGCTCTATGCGCTGTGTTCACCGCACCTCGACTTTCAATTCGACGCAAGGCCTTAAGCAAATCTGGTGATGTTATTTTCGAAATAGGGCGCTTACCGATATAAGGGAACAAATCTTTTTGGAGCAACCTATTTAATCTTTTGTCGCCACCTTCCGACTTTGCCCCCCGTTTTTGCAACCACTCGAGCGCGACAATCTCAAAGCTATTCGCGAAAGCGCCTTGGTCTGCCGCTTTTTGAGCTTGCTTGGCTGCGTTTGGGTCAATACCGTTTGCTAGGTTCTCTCTTGCTTCTTTATGTTTGTCGCGCGCTGCCTTAAGGCTTATATCCGGATAGATACCGATGGCTAGTGTTTTCTGTTTACCATTGATGCGGTAGTTAAACCGCCAAGCTTTAGTTCCATTAGGTTTCACAAAGAGATACAACCAGCCTCCGTCGCTTAGGCTATAGGCTTTGGTTCTAGGCTTGGCTTGTTTGACTGCTGTGGCTGTTAGCTTTTGCATACTAAGTGCCTTCGAATTGATGGTATCGCTTTTAGGTTGCCACTCGATACCATCAAAGATACCATCAAATTTCTTGGATGTAGTCGGAGTGTGGTGGAGGTCTATGGAGTTAGTATACACAAAAAAGCCCTAATATATAGGGCTTTGAGGTTCTT
>CAUZJT010000250.1:0-3500 GCA_963580215.1 Gammaproteobacteria bacterium | reverse complement strand
CAATAAAGGGAGGTAGCGGTTAGAATTTCGGGCTTCACATGACTGGCGATAATCAAGGTGGGTCTAACCACCGGGAAGTGTGATTCAAGATTGAAGCCGTTCGCCTGGGCGCCCACCACCAAATACGGGAGTCAGCCCATTGACCAGTAATTTAGAGATCCTGCAACAACAAGACCCGGACGTATACGCGGCCCTTATAGGCGAAGAACAGCGACAGAAGTCTGGTATCGAACTCATCCCCTCAGAGAACTATACCTTCCCTGAGGTGTTGTCCGCGCTTGGCAGTGTGTTCACCAACAAATATTCAGAAGGTTATCCCGGGCGCCGTTATTACGGCGGCCAGGAATATACAGACCAGATTGAAACGCTGGCCAGGGACCGGGCAAAGGCAGTTTTTAAATGTGAGCACGCCAATGTGCAGCCATTGTCAGGTTCTGCAATGAACCAGGCGGTTTATCTTGGGCTGCTTGAACCGGGAGATACGATCCTGGCGATGGATTTATCCCACGGTGGGCACTTGACACATGGTGCGCCGGTTTCGCACATGGGTAAGCTCTTCAATTTTGTTCGTTATGTCACCAACCCGGTTGATGGTTCGATTGACTACGACCAGGTTCGAAAAGACGCGCTAGAGCACAAACCCAAGATGGTGCTTTGCGGTTATACCTCTTATCCCCGCGATATCGACTACGAGAAATTCAAGGCAATCGCCGATGAAGTTGGCGCGATCACAATGACTGATGCCTCTCACTTTGGCGGGTTGGTTGCGGGTGAGGCGATGCGTAACCCCTTCGATTTCGGGTTTGACGTAGTGACCACGACGACGCATAAGTCTCTGCGAGGTCCACGAGGTGGGATGGTGCTTTGTAAGAAAGAATTTGCGAGCAAAATCGACAAGTCAGTCTTCCCGGGGCTACAGGGTGGGCCCCATATGAATGCCGTTGCTGGCATTGCCGTGACCCTGAAGCGTGCCCAGACGCAGGAGTTCAAGGATTACGCGGAGCAGGTGCTTGTTAACAGCAAAACCCTCGCCAATGAACTGATGCAACGGCAGGCAAGCCTGGTTACTGGCGGCACAGACAATCATATGATGGTCATTAATACGATGGAGAGTTACGGTCTTGATGGCCGGGTTGCTGAAGAAACGCTCGATAAGGTGAATATCACAACCAATAAACAGATCATTCCCGATGACCCGCTGCCGCCCCTGCGACCCAGCGGGATCAGGATCGGTACCCCGGCCGCGACCGCTCGAGGTATGGGCGAGGCGGACATGAAGCAGCTAGGTGAGTGGATTGATCGTTGCCTGCGATCTCCTGAAGACGAAGCCGTCATCGGTGAAATCCAGGGTGCCGTCGAAACCTTTTGCAAAAAATTTCCGGTTCCCGGAATCTAGTTAGCCAGAAAATGCCTGAATGCCTGATATTCGACCTGTTTGGAACACTGGTCGAGTATGAGGCCGGGCGTACCTCGCAGGACTTTTCCCGTAGCTATAAAAGGGCGACAGAACTTGGCTGCGCCATCGGTTATGTAGACTATATTCAAGTATGGGATAGCGCTTTCCTGAAAATGGAACAGGCAACCGCGCCAGATAACAGCGAGTTTCACTTGAGTGAAGTCTGTGATCTTGTCGTTGGCGAGTTAAGGCTCGATACGTCCCGGACAGAGAAAGGACAGTTGGCCAGACAATACATGGAAGACTGGTCAGCCCTGGTTTCGCCTGTCCCGGGTGCGTCAGGTTTGCTGAAACGTCTTTCGAAGCATTATCGCCTGGCGCTGATTTCAAACACCCATTATCCACCAATGGTCCACGCACTATTGGATGCTATGGCGTTAACCGGACTGTTTGAAGTGGTCACTCTGTCTGTCGAGGTGGGCTGGGCAAAACCTCACCCCTTGATATTCGAACTTACGCTACAGGAACTGGGGTTGACCGCCGAGCAGGCGATTTATATTGGTGATAGTTACGAGCGTGATTACAAAGGTGCCAGGAGAGTTGGGATGGACTGCCAACTAATAGGCAGGCATGCACGTGTCCCGCGGGATAATCAGCTTCGTAACATTCTGGACCTGGCAATAAAATTTGAGACAGCACGGAAATAGCAAGGGCATAATGGGTCATGGTTATTAGACCTATAGGAGGTAAATATGAAGGTCACGGAAATTGTGTGGATATTATCGAGCGGGTCCATGGGCATGCCATCGACGACTTTCGCTACCGGCGCTGAAGGTCAATGACAGTGACTGACTCGATCCAGACATTGCACGAACAATTCGGCGAGAGGGCGACCCGGAACATAGATATTCTGGACCGTCATGGGCGCGATGAATCATTTCATGCATCGGCGCCGCCTGACCTTGTCGTCTTTCCAGGTACTAATGACGAAGTCGCGAGTATCGTAAAACAATGCGCGGATTCAAATACCCCGGTCATTCCATTTGGTGTTGGCACCTCCCTTGAGGGACACGTTGCGGCGCTTCATGGCGGGGTATGCGTTGATCTTTCAATGATGAATGAGGTTCTTGAAATTAATCCGGGTGATCTTGATGTCAGGGTTCAGGCCGGCGTGACACGAAAACAACTTAATGCAGAGCTAACCCGGTATGGTTTGTTCTTCCCGGTTGATCCCGGAGCCGATGCAACGCTAGGGGGAATGGTGGCGACCGGTGCATCGGGTACAAATGCGGTCAGATACGGCACCATGCGGGAAAATATTCTTGGTCTGACTGTCGTTATGCCGAACGGTGAGATAGTCCAGACAGGTGGTCGGGCGCGAAAATCAGCCTCGGGCTACGATCTGACGCGTCTGTTTTGTGGTTCTGAAGGCACCCTGGGGGTGATTACAGAGGTCCAACTCAAAGTCTATGGGCTACCTGAAGCGCACTCAGCGGGTGTTTGCGCTTTTAAAACGCTGGAAGGCGCGGTGGATTCAGTCATTCGCATTATTCAGATGGGTATTCCGGTTGCGCGGGTTGAGTTTCTTGATGAGGTGCAGGTAAGAGCTGTGAACGCTTATTCAAAATTATCCTACGCAGAACTGCCCACCCTGTTCTTTGAATTTCACGGTACTGAAGCCTCGGTTATTGAGCAAAGCGAGAGCGTCGCAGAAATAACCGCTGAGTACGGCGGCGGTGAGTTTCTCTGGTCAACCAAACAGGAAGAACAGAACCAGTTGTGGCAAGCCAGACACGATGCTTATTATGCGGGGATGGCGCTCCGCCCTGGTTGTAGTGGGTGGCCGACTGATGTCTGTGTACCCATTACCAGGCTGACCGAATGTATACAACTCACCAGGATCGATGTTGAGGAGACCGGCGTCATTGCGCCTATTGTTGGGCATGTGGGGGACGGCAACTTCCATCTGCTGCTTTTGGTTGATACCGATAACCCGGATGAGATGGCCACGGCCAAAGGCATCAATGACAGACTGGTCAAGCGGGCCATCGAAATGGGCGGAACCTCAACCGGCGAACATGGCATAGGCTCCGGCAAGTTGCCT
>CAUZJT010000249.1:0-3504 GCA_963580215.1 Gammaproteobacteria bacterium | reverse complement strand
GCAACAACTGGCGTACACCCTCCCTGCCCAGTTTAAGAGCGCCTGGTTACTCGCCGGGCGTAGTGGGCCACACCAACGCTTCAACCCGGTACTGCGCGGTTTACTGCTCCAGAGTATCCTGGTCATCGGCATATGGCAGGGACTGTCGGGTAGCGTCGCTTTAGCTTTTGTCGGCCAGGCGCTGATCGGCATCTTCATGCTGGAATACGTCAACTACATCCAACATTACGGGTTGCGCCGCGAGCGAGGTGCTCCGGTGACGGCACAGCATTCCTGGCAGACAGAGGCGCGCTGGTCACGCTGGACACTGCTGGAATTAACTCGCCATCCCGCACACCACCTGCACCCAGGGCGACGTTTCTGGGCGCTGCAACCTTGCCCCGATGCACCCACACTCCCTGCGGGCTACTACGCCCTGTTCTGGCCGGCGCTGATTCCCCCATGGTGGCGCCGACTGATGGACCCCTTGCTGGAACCTGGCAACAGGCCCCAGTGACCCGCGGATACTCTTTGGCTGGGCACTTCATTTGCGCCATGACAGTAGTGACAACTGTTCCGACTTTTCTGGCACAACCAGTACTGGCTCACTCGGGTACGATTTGCGCCAGGCCTGTGGCGAGCCCCGGGTAACGGATCACGGCTCCCAGGTGTTCGCGCATCAGGGTGTTATCTATGCGCTTGGACTCAGCCAGGTAGGAGCGCATCTCGGGGCTTAACTGCGAGCGCGCCGTCTCGGCATCGATCACTGGCGGGCGGGGAAGGCCCACTGCATCGGCAACCCGAAAGAAAAAGTCAGTCATGGTAGAGGGATGTCCGTCACCAATGTTGTAGACCGGACGTGGTTCACCGATCCGCGCTGCCGCAAGACAGGCGCGGACCAGATCTTCGACGTGTACCCGGTTGCTCCAGGGGCAAAGCGCCGGTGCGAGCACTGGCTGCCTGGCCCGTAACCGCTTCAGCGGCAATTTACCCGGACCGTAAATGCCCGGTACCCGAAGCACCACCAGCGCTATCCCCAGGACATCACACCAATCGCGCATGACGATCTCGGCATCCACACGTCGCCGCGCACGATCCGTTCGCGGCGCCAGCGGTTGCTCCTCAGTTACCCATGCCCCTTGGCAATCACCATATACACCGGTGGTACTGATCAATACTACCCGCGACGGCGCCTGGCCATCTGCCAAAAGACATTGCGTCAGATTTCGCAGGCGCAGATCCTGGCTGCCATCAGGCGGGGGCGGTGCAAACCAGTACAGCATCCTGTCAGTCACCGGAACCGAAAACGTTATTTCCGTATCAAGGTCTGCACTGACCGCTGCAATGCCTTCAGCACCCAGTACCGCCGCACTGGCCGAGGTGCGTACTACCGCACCTACCGAGCCGCCGTCGTCACGTTCGCAGTGCGCAACCTGTCGGCCGACATATCCGCAACCGACAAACAAACTCTCCATATGTTTATTGCGAGGATGCGGTCAGAGTGCCGGCGGTGACCAGGGTGGCGACGGTGACTTCAGCGCGCTTGCACGTTAGCTGCCCGTTGGCATCAGCACTGAGATTGGGTGGGCTGATCACTCCCTGTATGCGCGCCGCCTTAGCCCCAAGCGGGCAACCGGCATCGTGCAGCCGATTGATGTTGGTATCACTGATCAGAGAACGCAGATCGTTAATCGATGCCTGCAGGCCCCAGTTGCCAGCATTGTCGACCACACCAAAAATCCGTACGCCACGCACTTCGACAAATACCAGTCCGTCAGCAGTCACTTCAGCCGAGATCGGTTCGATACGCTGATCTGTTGCCGAACCAATCGCCACTACATCGGCCGTAGAGGTCAAAGAAAGGGTGCCGATATAGGTACCAGCATAACTGCCAGTGGCATCACCTCGCGAAACCGAAAGTTCAATACCGCTACTCGATGAGCTTGCGCAACCCACTAATAAGCCCATGCATAAAGATGCGATGGCGCCGACTCGACATACCTGCCAAGAAGATGAAACGCCTCTGATCGATGACAAAAACAAGCGCATGGCGTGCGATCATAACGCATCAGGCAACTGCCCCAGCCATACCGCCCTAGAGAAAAATCGACGACTACACGCGGTACACGAGGCGAAACCACGAGCAGACTGTGATTGAGCGGCCCCGACAACTGCTGGGCAGTGGGCCGGTCTTGGGTCTCGCTGATCTGCGCCACGTTATCACTGGGGCCAGGCAAGCAATCTGGAGCCACTGCCGATCCTTTCTTTGTCGGCGACCTGCGATCGACAGAGTATTGCACCTCAGTCCCAGCGCTGGCACTGCCGGCAACGGGCGATCGACCAGTGGTCTTTCTGCAATTCGCGCCGTGACTGCAGTAGCCAAACTCATCTGGTGTAAGCGTGATCGAGTATCGGACCTGACGGCAAATGCCACCACCCCTAGCCGTCCTAACAATCTTAGGTTTCCACGCGCCTTTTTTGGACTGCTATTATCCCCCCCCGGTGGACCGATCCTGCAACAGGCAAGCCACGAAGCTTTACCATTGCGCAACAGTGCCTCGGCGCCTGTTGGCCATCACAGCTTAAGGAGACAAATATGGACGAAGATTCACGCACCCAGCTTGAAGCCGCTGCCTTTAGGGGGCTGGTAGCGCACCTACAGCAACGCACCGATGTGCAAAACATTGACCTGATGAATCTCGCAGGCTTTTGTCGAAACTGCCTGTCCAAGTGGTACATGGCAGCCGCCCAGGACCAAGGAGTGCCTGTGGATTACGACGCCGCACGGGAACTCGTCTATGGCATGGCCTACGATGAATGGAAGCGTGACTATCAGGGCAAGGCAACTGAACAGCAAAAAACAGATTTCGAAAAAACCAAACCGCTACACGCCTCGATCAGCGGCCACCACAAGGCCTGACCCATGACAACCACTCTTGAGGTACAGCAGATTCCCTGCCTTTCGGATAACTACGGCTATCTGGTTCATGACACAGTCAGCGGGCTGACCGCAACTATCGACACCCCCGACACCGGGCCGATCCTGCAGGCGCTGGAAAAAAAAGGCTGGCGACTGGATTTTATCTTTAACACCCACCACCATGATGACCATGCCGGGGGTAACCTCGCACTAAAGGAAAAAACCGGCTGCGAGATTATTGGGCCACGTGCCGATGCCGGGCGCATCCCGGGGATTGATCGCCAGGTGGGCGAAGGCGATTCGGTGACGCTGGGGGAATGGCAGTTCACTGTACACGATACGCCTGGACATACCAGAGGCCATATTGTGTATCACTGCCAACAGGCAGGGGTTGCCTTTGTTGGTGACACCCTGTTTGCATTGGGCTGCGGGCGACTCTTTGAAGGCACACCCGCACAGATGTGGGACTCGCTGCAGAAAATCTTATCCTGGCCGGACCAGACCCTGATCTACTGCGCGCACGAGTACACCCAGGCAAACGCGCGCTTTGCGCTCTCGGTAGAGCCAGGTAATACTGACCTGGTAGCGCGGGACGTCCAGATCAG
>CAUZJT010000248.1:0-3568 GCA_963580215.1 Gammaproteobacteria bacterium | reverse complement strand
CGGTTCGCACGCACGGCACTGATTGCCTCAGTACGGCGTCGCTCGACTTCATTGCGTCTTGCGGTGCCATCAAGGTTTGAATCGGCAAGGTCGGAAAGATCAATGTTGTAAGATGCGTTGAAATAGTCGTTGAGCAGTTGCGCTGGGACATAAGGCCCCTTAGGAGCATTGCCCCGGCCCCGGGAATCTGCCTCGCAGGCCAACACGAAAGATTCGATTCGCTCGGGACGCCGAAAAGCGTCAAGCCGATTCAAAAGTTTGAGCACAGTCTCAGGACGCAATTCGTCCAGCCGGTGCATTAGCAGGTGTTGCCCAGTTACGAGAATCGCAAGATCACGATAATCATTGGGTACCCCAAGTCGCTGGCACAACGCTTTGACTAGGTGAACGCCGCGGTGTTCATGCTTGATGTGACGCGGCCACTGGTCCTTTGGTGTGGCACCTTTGCCCAGGTCGTGTACCAGTGCAGCGAACCTGACACGGGTATTGTCGGAAATAGCGGCCGCTGCGGTTAAAACCATAAGTGTATGGATGAGAGCATCGCCTTCGGGATGATGGTCGGCTCTTTGAGTCACACCTTCAAGGGCGTTGATTTCGGGGAACACCCGTGCCAGGGCACCACAGGCACGTAATACCTGGATGAATTCAGCCGGCGCCGGTTCTGCCAACGCCCGGCAGGTTTCCTGCCAGACGCGTTCGGCCACCAGCGAATCTATCTCGCCCGAGTGGCAGATGTCTTTCATTAAATTCAGAGTTTGCGGGGCGACGGTGAAACCTCGATTCTGGTATCTCGCTGCAAAGCGAGCGACACGCAGCACTCGCAGTGGGTCTTCAACAAAGGCAATGGAGACGTGGCGCAGCACACCTTCTGCAAGGTCTGCGGCTCCGCCATAGGGATCAATCAGCGTCCCATCAGCATCCTGCGCTATCGCATTAATGGTCAGATCGCGCCGGAAAAGGTCTTCTTCCAGAGTGACATCAGGGCGGCTATCTGTGGTGAATCCGGTATAACCGGGCCCGGTCTTGCGCTCACGTCGGGCAAGGGCGTACTCCTCACCAGTACGCGGATGCAAGAACACCGGGAAATCTTTGCCCACGGCACGAAACCCGCGTTGGCGCATCTCGTTCGCACTGGAGCCGATGACTACCCAGTCACGGTCCGATTCTAAAAGTCCCAGCAGGGTATCGCGTACAGCACCGCCGACAAGGTAGCACTGAAGATGTTCGCAGGGGTCTGACATTAGGGCTAAATCGATTAGGTGAAGCAGCGTAGTTATGGAAATGTGATTCTATTCCTGCTCAGCCAGGCTACCAAGTGCGGTGGAGCATTTGGTTTGTGGCAGGCGGGTGTTGAGCGGCGGTGATCAGCCCATTGGAAGGTACACTGTGGCCGAAGACAATGCTTCATTGCCGCCACGATAGCCATTATTCCTCGCTCTGATGAGAAAAACTGTTTCGATACCCAGATTTTGGTTGTTGCTATGGGGTCTGGTTATCTCGAGACCGAATTATCGATATGGGTTGTTGCCAGGACTGGTTTCATTTCTCCTTCTGAGTGGGTGCCAAAGTGCCGCTTTTTACACTCAAGCGACTGTTGGGCAATCAGAGTTGCTCTGGCATAGCCGACCGATCGGCGAGGTACTGGTTGACCCGCAAACACCGGAGGGTATTCGCCAACGCCTGACGTTGGTTGAAAGCGTTCGCCAGTTCGCGGGTGAGGTTCTGTCGCTCCCGGCAAATCGCAGTTACCAGCGCTATGTTGATATCGAGCGTGACTTTGTCATGTGGAATGTATTTGCCGCGGCAGAATTCTCTGTGGAACCTGAGCTTTTCTGTTACCCGATTGCGGGCTGCGTCGGCTACCAGGGATATTTCAATAAAGCTGATGCCGTAGCTTTTGCCGATAGCCTGGCCGCGCAAGGGTTTGATATATCAATCGGCCCGGTTGCAGCCTATTCGACTCTGGGTTGGTTTGCAGACCCGGTAGTCAGTTCAGTGCTGAATTACTCTGAACCGGATTTGGCTGGGTTGGTATTCCATGAACTGGCGCATGAACGGGTCTATATCAAGGATGACACGACATTCAACGAATCGTTTGCCACCTTTGTTGAGCGCGAAGGTACGCGACGTTGGCTGGCGAGTAGCGGCCAGAAGGCCGATATTCCGCGTCTTGAAAAGCTCCAGGCGCAGCGCGACACAGTGATCGATCTGATTCGAAGTGCGCGTAGTGAACTGCAAGTGTTATATATGGAGGGCCTCCCGGTTGAGGAAATGCGCTGGCGCAAGGTCGCTGTGTTCGATCAGTTGCAGGCCGATTACAGCGAGATGCGGCGTGCCGGCGATGCTAATGACTGGCGAAACTGGTTTGACAGTAATCTCAACAACGCCAAATTGGCGTCAATCGGTGCATATCATGACCGGGTTGAGTTTTTTGAGCAGTTGTTTGAACGCGCCAACCGTAATTTTGAGGTTTTTTACCGTTTGGTTGAGGAATTAGAGGACTCACCCCGTGAGGATTGAGAAAGGTCATTACCGATAAATTCCCAGGATGGATAAGTGTTGGACAAGAAAACAGCGATGAGATGAGAGGATCAATAACAATGACACGATTATTTTTTTACACCATAGCGACATTAGTGATTTCAAGCGTGCTCCTCATGCCAGCGTACGCGGGCTGGTTACCCAACAAAAAGGATCAGCCAACCTCCGAACAGGAGGTCGAGGAAACCATTGCGCAGTTTCTGCAATCTGATAAAGGACTCCAGGAGTTTTTTGATCAGGCTTATGGGTATGCCGTGTTCCCCAAGATCTACAAAGGGGCCATCGGCGTGGGCGCGGCTTATGGTTCAGGGCGGGTTTATAAGAAAGGAGAGTACATCGGTGTATCAAAACTTTACCAATTGACCTACGGGCTCCAGCTTGGTGCGCAGGCCTACTCAGAGCTGATATTTTTTGGAGATGAGGATGCCTTGAATCGCTTTATCCAAGAAAAAGCTGAATTCAGCGCTCAGATCTCAGCAGTTGCAGCTACTGCTGGCGCATCGACTGACGCCGATTATTCAAACGGCGTTGCGGTTTTCACTCTGACTGTTGGGGGTCTGATGTACGAAGCATCCGTTGGCGGCCAGACTTTTGAATTCACCCCGGCGACGGAGTAACTCGTATACCCCCTCAAGATGCACTAAGCGCTACAGATCCGGTTCGAGTCCGAAAATAACTGTCGCGGGAGTGATCTTGCAACGCATCAGGTAGGGTGCGCGGAACAATGTATCTAAGATAGTCGGGGATACGGTTTATTTGCGAAATAAGATCGTAAACGGTTAGCGAACGGTTTTTATGCTGCCGTAGTGGGCCCGGTAATCCTGTAGAGATTGAAACTCAGAAGCCAGCTCTGGTTTACCCGCGAGAAAATCCATCAGGCTCGAAAATCGCGCCAGCGCATGCACTCGCAAACCAAACTCATCAGTGACGAAATCGATAGCACAACGGCCATCTTGAGTGACGGCCTCTTCTCGATCCAAAGCGATAATCACCGCAGCGGGCGTGGCGCCTGCAGCGCGTATGATGT
>CAUZJT010000247.1:0-3570 GCA_963580215.1 Gammaproteobacteria bacterium | reverse complement strand
TAGTCGACTATGTTCTGGAGAAAGCCTGATGATTCGGGTCGGAATCGTCGGCGGCTCGGGATACACGGGCGGTGAACTGCTTCGATTGCTATTGTTTCATCCGGACTGCGAGATCGTCCAAGTCACATCCGAACGTTTTGCGGGGAAGTCCGTCTCCAAAGCTCATCCAAATTTGCGCGGAACTAGCAGACTCAAATTTTGTCCGCTTTCCCAGTTGACCCCCTGTGATGTCCTGTTTTTGTGCCTGCCGCACGGACGGGCTATGGAAAGTATCAGCGACTTCCAGTCGCTCGCGCCACGTCTTGTCGATCTCAGCGCAGATTTCAGGCTCCACAGCGCCGAGCGCTACCAGCACTGGTATGCGGGTGAGCACTCTCGCCCCGACCTGCTGGGTACTTTCGTTTATGGTGTACCCGAGCTGCACCGCGACGCCCTACGTTCGGCCGCGCATGTCGCCTGCGCGGGCTGCAACGCGACTGCAAGCATCCTGGCCGTGCGACCGCTGGCTCGCCGTGGATTAGTAGACTCCATCGTCATTGATGTCAAAGCCGGCTCGAGTGAGGGCGGCAATGTTTCGAGCGATGCCAGTCACCATCCGGAACGTAGCGGCGCTGTCCGATCGTATAGGCCAACGGGACATCGACACGTCGGCGAGATTGAGCAATCGCTCGGAGATATCCCGATCCACTTCTCCGCGACTTCCATCGAAATGGTGCGGGGTATTCTTGCCACCTGTCATGTTTTTACATCTGAATCGCTTGACGAGAAAGCCGTTTGGAAGATCTACCGTGAAGATTACGGCAACGAGCCGTTTGTCCGGATTGTTAAAGAGCGCAGCGGCATCCATCGCTATCCAGAGCCCAAACTGCTCGCGGGAACCAACTATTGCGATATTGGCTTCGAGCGCGACACTGCCGCCGACCGGCTCGTTGTTATCAGCGCGATTGATAACCTGATGAAAGGGTCGGCCGGCCAAGCCGTGCAGTGTTTTAATATTATGCACGGCCTTAACGAAACATTAGGGCTGGAGTTTCCGGGCCTTCACCCGGTTTAGACCAACCGATGTGTCGACTGCTATGGGTGCGTTCCGAGCGCCCCTTTCAGATCAGCTCACACCTTGAACGGTTCGCTGCCCTTGCACGCGAAAGCACCGAGTATCAAGGGCACGGCTGGGGTTGTGCTTGGCTAGACACTAACGGCTGGAAGGTTCATCGCGATATACGCCCGATCTGGGAGGATAACTTTACACAATTCCGAGGCACAACGTTGCTGTTGGCCCATGCCCGAAGCGCTTTTCGTGACGAGGGTATCCGGGTTGAAAACAACATGCCGTTTGTTGACGGCCAACGTGCGTTTATTTTCAACGGCGAACTGCGCGGTGTGCGGATTCGCGAGACAGGCCGGATAGGTGCGGAAAAAATTTTCAATTTTATCAAACGATTTGATCATTATGGTCGGCTGCCATCAGTTCAAAAAGGTGTCGATGTCATCGAGAAACGTACGCGCTACTTGCGAGCCATGAACCTGATCATCGCCAGCCCCGATTCTTCGGAACTTGCAACTATTTACAACGAAAACCCAGCGTACTTTCAGATGCATTGTTGCCAACAGGCCAGTGAGTCGATCGTTTGCTCTGCCCCCTACCCGGGTGAAAGCGGCTGGCAAACGATCAGTAACCGAACCATTCAGTCACTCTGATTCACAGGCACTACCTATGTACATCATCAAAGTGGGAGGCGGATCTCAAATTAACCTGGCAGGCGTGGTTGCAGATCTCGCCCAGTTGGAAGAGCCCTACCTGGTGGTCCTCGGCGCCAACGCTGCTCGCGATGCCCTTGGTGTCAAATTGGGCATAGAAAAAACGGAGCTAACCTCGGTTTCTGGCTACATCAGCGTCTACTCTGATGACGATGCCATTGATCTGATCATGATGGCCTATGCGGGCTTGCGCAACCGACGCTTTGTGGAGTTGTGCCAACGTCATAATATTAATGCAGTTGGCCTGAGCGGCCTTGACGGGCGGCTCATTCAAGGTGAGCGCAATCGCGGAATTCGCGTGCGAGAAGGTGGAAAAACTCTGATAAAACGCGATCTATCGGGTAAACCACGATCGGCAAACGGCGCGTTACTTGAAATGTTGATAACACAAGGGTACCGGCCGGTGCTCAGCATCCCAATCATTGACGAACAAGGCTATGCGATCAACTCTGAAAACGACGATATTGTGAGCATCCTTCAAGAGACGCTGCAAGCGGATCGAATCGTGCAACTGATCGAAGCCCCTGGATTTCTCGATGATCCGGATGATCCGGGCAGCGTGGTCAACCTCATCAGCGCGAACGAGCTTAAAGACCGGGAGGAACAGGTCAAGGGCCGCATGAAACGCAAAATGCTAGCCCTGCGCCGGCTTTTTGATGGCGGTGCAAAAGAAGTCATTATTGCTGATGGACGTACTGAGCACCCGGTCCGCGACGCGCTTGCAGGTAAAGGGACGATCATCCAATGACGAGTCTCCACCTTGAAGATGACTATGCGCTAGAGGTTTATCCACGACGTGCGATCAATATTGTACGCGGGCAAGGCGCTATTCTCTGGGATGATAAGGGAGGCGAGTATCTGGACTGCGCCGCCGGCGTTGGCGTGGCTAATGTGGGTCACGCTAACGTAGCTGTTGCTAAAGCACTCGCTCGGCAGGCTGAAACTCTGATAACTTGTCCTGGCGTCCTTTATAACGATCAACGTGGGCAACTAATGCAAAAGTTGGTCGAGCTTTCACCACCCGGCCTCAACCGTGTGTTTCTGTGCAATTCAGGCACTGAAAGCGTCGAGGCTGCGATCAAATTTGCCTGCAAAACGAGTGGACGTAGCGGACTGGTTGCGGCAATGCGGGGCTTTCATGGTCGAACCCTCGGCGCATTGAGCGCTACGTTTAAGTACCGAGATGCATTCGAACCTCTGTTGCCAGATTGCGCTTTCGTACCTCTTAATAATATCGATAAGCTTGAGAAAGCAGTCAATGAAAACACGGCAGCTGTAATACTGGAAGCTGTCCAAGGCGAGGGTGGCGTGCGACCCGCACAAGCGGACTACCTGTCAGCAGCCAGGCGTTTTTGCGATGAGCAAGGCGCGCTGTTGATCATTGATGAAGTTCAAACTGGGTTTTGCCGAACCGGCACCCTTTTTGCCTGTGAGCGATTCGACCTTGTGCCTGACATATTGTGCCTGGCTAAAGGTATTGCCGGCGGAATGCCTATGGGCGCCGTGCTGTGCACTGACCGGGTTCAGGCCGGCATCGGTGTGCACGGTTCTACGTTTGGGGGTAACCCGCTAGCCTGCGCAGCCGCGCTAGCGGCTATCGACTTCATGCTGGACCACGACTTGGCTGCGAGTGCCAGAGAAAAAGGGAAGTATTTCTTTGATCGTTTTTCGGCCAAGTTACCTGCCCGGGTTCGGGAGGTGCGTCAGGTCGGACTAATGATCGGGATCGAACTGAAAGAAAAAGCCACCCCTTACTTGCAGGCCCTCCTCCAGCGCCGGGTCTTTGCCTTACCCGCCGGTCCCACAGTGATT
>CAUZJT010000246.1:0-3583 GCA_963580215.1 Gammaproteobacteria bacterium | reverse complement strand
GTGGTCACTGCACCATGGTCGGCACCCCCGAACTAATCGCGGATGAAATGCAGCGGTGGATCGAAGAACGCGGCGCGGACGGCTTCAACCTGATGCCACCATCGCTGCCCGATGGCATCGAGGATTTTATCGAACAGGTGGTGCCGGTGTTGCGGGCCCGTGGGCTTTTTCGCCGCGACTATGCTGGGCGCACCTTGCGGGACCATCTGGGGCTGCCGCGCCCGGCAGCCTGATCGATACCGGGGCAGGCAGGTTTTGCGGTGGTCCCGCGCGACGTTTACCCCCGGAAACGGCGAACGCTGGCGCGCAGCAGGCTGAAATCATACGCCTCCCGGTCCGGCAGCAGCCGCAACAGCACAAGCGAGACGCCGACCGGGACAAGTGCCGCGAGCAGGAACGATTCAAGCAAGGTCCCCAAGCCCGCGCCCGGGGCCGGAAACATCGCCAGCCCCGCCACGAGTCCGCAACTGGTGCTGATCACAGCATTGAGACCGGTATAGCGGCGATGGAAAAGTCCGAAGAACACTGGAAAGGCCGCCGCCGAGCACAAGAGATCTGCCAGCAGGAACAGGTAAAGCACGCTGTAGCCCTGCGCGGCCACCCATATCACCGGCACCGCCGCCAGAACGATCAGCCAACGCGCCAGTGTCATCAGCGTGGCGTCGCCGGCCCCGGGCATTAGTCGCCCCATATCAACGGCGATGATGCTAGAGGTCGCGCTGATGGTGGAATCGGCGCTGCTCATGACGAGGGCAAGACCCAGCGGAATGAGCGCCAGTGCGAACCAAACTGGCACTTCCGCCAGCAGGACGCTGAACAGGGCGACGGAACCGTCGCCCTCGAGGCCCAGCCCGACAAAGGCCAGACCGAACGCTCCCATCAGCCCGACGACCACGAAGTTGCAGATGCCGCTGATCCAGAACCCCCGGCGCAGCACCTTTGAGTCGCGCGCGGCATAGACCCGCTGCCACGTGCCCTGATAGAACAAATTCGTCAGCGCCACGGCAAGAAAAAAGGTCAACCCGGCGCGCAGACCGCCCGTGTCGCCGATCTGCAGCAGATGCGGCGCGGTCTCCTGCAGCCCCGCAAGGGTTGGGGCGACACCGCCGGCGGCTTGCCAGCCAAAGACCAGCAACAACCCGAGCATCGGTGCGATCACGATCATCTGCAGCTTGTCGGTGTAGATCGACGCCCGGAGCCCCCCGTAGAAAGTGTATATCAGCGTTGCCGCCATCACCACGCTGGCCGTCAGCCATAGCGGGATCGGCGCGAGCAAGGCCACCATCCGGGCCACGGCGGTGAGGCCGGCGGCCAGCAGGATGAACAGGTAGAATAGCATGATCACGAGGGTGAAGGCATACATGACGCGACCGTACCGGTGAATGACGAACTCGGTCAGGCCATGGCCTTCGGGGATGAGGTCGCGCATGCGCTGACCCAGCGGGATCATCACGAGGCGCGGCACCATCGATCCGAGCGCATAGCCAAGGATCGCTCCGATACCGCCCCATGTCGCGGCCTGGGCCGGGCCGAACAATATCCAGGTCCCCAGCGTGGTCGCCACCAGCGTCAGGACGGTCGCGCTGGTATTCTGACTGTTGCGGGCGGTGATGTAATCTTCAAGTGTGTCGCGGTGACGCCGGGCGTGGATCAGGCCGGGCACGGCCAGCACAACGGCGCAGAATGCCAGCCAAACGCTTGTCGATATGGGGTCAAGCATCATGAAAATAGGTCCTCTTCGTTGCGCCATTTGGCATTGCTCTGTTGCAATCAATGCACGACGCACAAGAGAGAAGAAACAGCTGCCGACCCGCCATATTCCCTCCCTTCGCCGGCATGACCCGTATCAGGTTCTAAGGGTTACCAACGCTTGGTAGCGATGGAATCTCAGCCAGGAAGGCTCCCCCAGGAAACTAGGCATATACGCACCCGCCGCGCGCGTGTCCATGCAGGATGATCGATGCCGTCTTTATCACACGGTCTGTCGGGTTCTTTTCTTCCTCGGAATGGGCAAGGCGGGTTCTGTCAGAGGAAACAATCCTTAGACCGCATCCTAGCATTTTTCTAATGTTCTGGGATGAAAAATCATAATCCCTTTCGCTATTGGGTCTCATACGGCACCTGTACGAAATTCTAATTACTCCGGCCGAAGTCAGAAATGATCCGTATTTCTGTAACTGGTTATCTTGATAAATCATAATCCCGTGGGATTAAGGTGCCGCGGGTTTTTAAACCTAGACGACGCTGGAGCCTAAAATAGACTGGAGTGACCCGAAACACTTGTTAGCATCGGTTGCCGTTTTCGTAGTCGTGATTGTAGAGCTTGATTTTCCGGCAAGGCATTGGAAGTTAATTTGAGTGATGAAATTTGTTTATGTAGACAATTCTTAACGATGAGGAGAGAGCAAATGGTAAGTGCAGCAGTAAAGTCTTTTGACAATCCAGATGAAACAAAAACGCCACCAAAAACAAATGCGGCTACAATTAAACTCGGTGATATTGCGCTGACGAAGGTGCAACTAGAGCCGGGCTGGAAATGGTCTGAATGCGTAAAACCGGCTGTCGGAGGGGAAAGTTGCCAGGCCGGTCATGTCGGCGTTGTTGTGCAGGGTAGCCTTCACTGTGTTCAGGATGATGGCACCGAAGTTACAGCTTCCGCTGGAGACGCTTATTATTTTGGCCCCGGCCATGACGGCTGGGTAGTCGGTGATGACACATTTGTTGCTTATGAATTTTCTCAAGATACCAAAGATTTTGGTCCCTGGAAGACTGCCACCTGAAGATCGTAGTTCAGGTGGCAGAGTGGTTCTGCAGCGGATTGCAAATCCTCAAGCCTAGTTGGCAAACGGATTAGCAATCCGCTGCGTCACCTAAAAATTCTAGAATAAATGGCCGAAAGAAAATAATATGCCGAACTATGATGAAAACACTCCCTTCCTTTTGATTGCAAGAGTTCAAGTCAAACCAGGAAAGTTGGATGAGTATATTGCGTTGGCAAAGGCGACTGATGAAGCAGTGAAAGCAAGTGAACCAGGCATGCTTCACCATACTTTTGATCAAGATCCCGATGATCCCCTGAAATTTGTTTGGTCGGAAGTTTACAAGGATGATCAAGCGTTCCTCACGCACGTTTCGAACCCTCCCGTACAAGACTATGTGGCTAAGCACCAACCATTATCTGATGACTTCCGTTTGGAGGTTTATGGGACTGTCGGTTCCGAATGCAGGGCAATGATGGAAAATTTTCCCGTAAAAATATTTGAAACTAAATTTGGGTATACTCGCGTTTGACAGAACCAAAACGCTAGGGTTAAGGATGCTGTCACGAAGCGATTTTAAGCCGTATGAGAAAGGGCCGCCATCCAAAAGCCAGCTAACGCTAAATTGTTCGGCGACCCCGCTCTATTTGAACACGTCATTATCTGCGACAGTTCCCGCTTGATGGAGGGCGATGGTGTCCACCATCGTTAGTGGACACTAAGTAGGTTTAACGATGTCGAAGAAGCGACGGTTGTAACGATAGTTCCGACTTTTCCTTTCAGGATTTTGCAGGCAGTCAGCAGGCCGCTCTGGAATTGGTGCA
>CAUZJT010000245.1:0-3585 GCA_963580215.1 Gammaproteobacteria bacterium | reverse complement strand
ATCCTTGAAATTGATTCCCGAGAAAGCGACGCGGACGACGACATCGCCCGCGGTCAGATCATCGACTTGCATCTGTTCAAAGCCTGCACTGACGGCTTTTTCCTGTTGGTGTATCCTGAAAGCCCTGAAAGACATCTTTCGTAATTCTCCTTTTATTTGCTGCCGAAAAGACCAGAATCGGGTTCGGCAATAACAAAGGGCTAATTTTAACGCCGTCGCGACAGCTAAGCACAGTCAGGCTACCCTCCTACTGTGATTTCACTCTAGAGGCATTGAGCTGATTGCGCTTTCACCCCAGCAAGGAGCATAAACCAGATGGAAGAAGAAACCCTGTTCAGCAGGATCATCAAAGGAGAACTAAAGGCCGATATCGTATTCCAGGACGATCGGGTCACGGCCTTTCGCGATATTCACCCCCAGGCCCCGACCCACATCCTGATTGTGCCCAACCACGTAATCCCCACCGTCAACGATGTGTCCGCCGAGGATGAGGCAACGCTGGGCCACATGTTTATTGTCGCTAAAGGCCTTGCCCAGACCGAAGGGATTGACAACGATGGCTACCGACTGCTGGTGAACTGCGGTCGACACGCTAATCAGGAGGTCTTACACCTACATATGCACCTGGTAGGCGGACGACCACTTGGCCGGATGCTACCCAGCGACCACTAAACTGAAACTATCAGGAACGTCCCTTTTTATCACGCTCAAGTTGCCGTAACTCGATCCGGCGTACTTTTCCGGTGGTGGTCATCGGCAATTCACTGACAAACTCAATCTCGCGCGGATACTCATAGGCCGCGAGATTGCGCCGAACCGCATCCTGTATATCTTGTCGCAGGGCATCCGATGGGGCGTGATCCTGTGCCAGCACGATGAACGCCTTGACAATTTCACCGCGTAGTTCATCCGGGCTACCCACTGCCGCGGCCTGCGCAACAGCCGGATGCTTTAGCATACAGTCTTCGATCTCGCCGGGACCAATACGGTGGCCCGCGCTTGAGATGACATCATCCTTGCGCCCAACAAACCATAGGTAGCCATCAGCATCACGATAACCGAGGTCGCCTGTCGACCACCACGGGCCGAGGTACTTATCCTGAGTCGCCTGCTCACGCTGCCAATATCCCAAGAACATCACCGGGTCATCACGGTGTGCGCAAAGCTCTCCAACCTTCCCATCGCCGAGTACGTTGCCACCTTTGTCAACCGGTTCTACCCGGTGCCCTGGATAAGCCTTGCCCATGGATCCTGGTTTTACAGGCATGATCGCCGAGCAGTTACCGACAATATAGTTAAACTCGGTCTGACCCCACATTTCGTTAACTTGTACACCAAGTGCTTGCGTAGCCCATTCGTAGAGTTGTGCGCCGAGCGATTCTCCGGCCGACATAACGCTGCGCAAATGCACGCCTCGTGCTGTGAGATCGCCTACCTGCCGAAGCATTTTCAAAGCGGTGGGTGGGATAAACGCGTTACGCACACGGTAGCGGTCCATCAGGTCATAGGCTTTTTCAGCATCAAACCGGCCGCCGTCATAGCCCAGTACGGGCTTGCCATAAAACCACGCCGGGATCAGCGCGTCGAGCAGTCCGCCAGTCCAGGCCCAATCTGCAGGCGTCCACATCAGATCATCAGCCTGGGGGAAGAAATTTTGCGACATCTCAAAACCCGGCAGGTTGCCCAACAGGCACCGATGAGCGATGACCGCCCCTTTGGGAGGCCCCGTAGTCCCCGAGGTATAAATAATGAGGGCCGGATCATCGGCGGCGCTTTTGATCGTCTCGAAAGTATCAGCGCCGCGGTTTAATAAAGGCCAAAACCCCGCTTTCGGATCGTCACAATTTATTACGGTATCCAGATCAGGCAACTCAGCGCGCAGGGACTGAACGCGATCAAATCCCTCTTTCGAACAAATCGCGATTCGGGCGCCGCTGTCGTGCAATCGATACTGCAACGCGTCCGTTCCAAATAGAACTGATAAAGGAAGCGAAACCGCACCAATCTTCCACGCCGCAAGATGACACAAACCGGTTTCAACCCGTTGGGGCAAAATAATGGCGACACGATCTCCTGACTGGACTCCAACGCTCTGAAACGCATTGGCTAGGCGGTTGGAAAGTGAACGAAGATCACTAAAGGTGTAGCGTGTCGTTTGGCCTGAACTGTTCTCACACAAAAGTGCCGTGGCGTTGGATTTTCCGGCGTGTCTATCGCAGACCGCCCCAGCCATATTGAAATCCCCAGGCACCTGCCAACCAAAAGATCGGCGCGCCTCTTCAAAGCTCTTCGTTTTAGGATCTACCAACGATGTCGGCACAGCGCCCCCCCCCTTTGCTTATATGCCCAGTTTTGAGTCCCAAACCACGTAGAGACTTGGCCTAAGCGGATTCTAACCAGCCCTGAGCCAGTTCATACCTATGATCAAAGCGCGAGGAATAGCTCACAAGATGCAGATTGGCCGGTCAGTACGTGGCGCACCGGAAGCCTGCTCACTGGGCCGGGAGTTAGCGCTTTATCGAGCATGGCCCGCTTAGTCGCACCAATTACTGGAAGAATAATATGTCTCGCTTGGGCAAGAGCACCCGGACTAAGGCTGATTCGCTCAACGGGTTGAACTGGGGCTGTACTCGCCACTACAAGTCGTGTGCGTTCCTCGTTTTCGCGGCCACTGGGAAACAACGATGCGATATGGCCATCATCACCCATCCCAAGAAAAATCACATCGAAAGGGGCTCCAAGGTCAACCAAACGTTGTTCAACCTCGTTCAAGGCATTCTTTGCACTGGCGTGCCTTGTCTTTAAGCCGTAAAAACGAGCGGCTGCAGCAGGACCTTGCAGTAACAATCTCCGAACCAACTTCTCATTGCTATCGTCATCATCTATCGGCACCCAACGTTCATCCACTAAAAAGATATGCACATTGGTCCAGTCCAAATGACACTGCGAAAGAACCGGGAACAAGGCGCTCGCCGTTCTGCCGCCACACACTCCCAAAGCTGCCTTGCCGCGTAGCTCAAGAGACTGTTTAAGTATTTGCTCGAGTCTCGTCGCGGCAGCGCCAATGGCTTGATGCCCCGACGAAAATTCATTCATTGAGGTTCGATGGGTCATCGGTGGAGCGCGCTTATCGACCCCGATTCACCGCCGACCAAAGGCTAGCGAGTACAAATAATACGATCGCCGCTACGATCATGGTCGGGCCAGTCGGGGTATTCCAGTAAAAAGAAGCGCTCAGGCCGCTAATGATTGAACAAAGACCAACAATAGCAGCGATCACAGCCATGGATTCAGGGGTACGCGACATCGAGCGTGCGGCCGCGGCGGGTATGATCAACATGGCGGTAATCAATAATGCACCAACGATCTTGATTGCCACCGCAACTAGCACCGCGAGGGCCAGTGTCAGTATAAGTTGTTCACGCCGGGCATCGTAGCCACGGGCAGCAGCCAGATCCGTACTCAGTGTTACTAACAATAAAGCCTGCCAGCGAAGTCTCAGCAGAATCAGCACCACTACCGCCCCAATCCAGATTACCGCAAGATCTAGTTGGCTGACGGCAAGGATGTCGCCAAAAAGATAGG
>CAUZJT010000244.1:0-3585 GCA_963580215.1 Gammaproteobacteria bacterium | reverse complement strand
TCGCCTTTGGTTAAATTTTTTGCCTAATCGCACCGAGATTATATCGAAACCCGCCTTTTACCTCGCAATTGATCCATTAAAGTTGCCTTCTCCGATAGATTTAATGGAGGATTCTTGGGAAAATACCTCCGACTAATTCAAGACGGAGTTTTTAATGACAGCCACCCGCCATAGCCGACTATTGATTCTAGGCTCTGGGCCCGCCGGCTACACCGCGGCAATTTATGCGGCTCGCGCAAACCTTAACCCGGTGCTTGTCACTGGAATAGAGCAAGGTGGCCAACTAGTGACGACCACCGACGTCGATAACTGGCCTGGAGATCCTCACGGCCTCACCGGCCCAGTCCTCATGTCAAGAATGCTCGCCCATGCCGAACGATTTCGTACCGAAGTGGTTTTTGACCATATTCATACAGCGACATTAGGCAGTCGGCCTTTTCGCCTGGATGGCGACAGCAATTCATATACCTGTGATGCGCTGATCATCGCAACTGGCGCGTCGGCACAATACCTCGGCCTTCCTTCTGAGGATGCGTTTAAGGGCAAGGGCGTGTCTGCGTGTGCGACCTGCGACGGTTTTTTCTACAAAGATAAGCCAGTGGCTGTCGTCGGAGGAGGTAATACTGCCGTGGAAGAGGCGTTGTATCTGTCTGATATCTGTTCGCAGGTAACCCTGGTCCACCGCCGCGATAAACTTCGGGCAGAGGCAATCTTGCAAGATCAACTACTGGCACGAACTGGCACATCGGGCAATATTGCGATTGAGTGGAACCACAATCTCGATGAAGTATTGGGTGATGATTCTGGTGTTACCGGGGTCCGGCTGAAATCGACGAGTGACGGGGAGGCAAAAGACCTGTCAGTCCACGGAGTCTTTATCGCAATTGGCCATACCCCCAATACCAGTCTCTTTGAGGGTCAGTTGGACATTTCCAATGGCTATATCCGGGTAAAATCCGGGATCGACGGTAACGCAACTGCAACCAGCATGCCTGGCGTTTTTGGCGCAGGAGATGTCATGGATCACGTATACCGACAAGCGGTAACCTCTGCTGGGAGTGGCTGTATGGCGGCCCTTGATGCCAAGCGGTATCTGGACTCTGAATAATCGCTAACTATGGCAAAAAAACCCCCAAACGCCCGCGCTTCAGTATCACCTGCCGAGGCACAACTTTTTCGTAATTCGGTCTCGCAGGTAGAGCCGCTTAGCTTCGAAGAGCGCGCTGGGGATGCTCAGCCACAAAAACAACGCCGCACAACTGCGCCGTTGATCCAAACCCCTGAGGGAATTGAAAAATTTGATGGAGACCTGTTCTACCGGCCTGGGGTTTCCCGTCGATTACTTAATGATTTACGTAGTGGGCGTATACGTCCGGGGCCGGTAATTGACCTGCACGGCCGTACCAGGGTCGAAGCCAAGCGGGAATTGGCCCACTTTGTGGAGCGAAGTGGAGATTTCCACGAGCGGTGCCTTCTCGTTATTACCGGCCGTGGATCCCATTCGCCCGATGGATACTCTCCAGTTCGTGAAGAAGCTCTGGCCTTATTACGGCAATTGTCAGCAGTTCAAGCCTACACCTGCGCTCAGGCCGATGACGGCGGCAGTGGTGCCTTTTATGTGCTTACCGGCCGACCAAGTCGGTGAGCAACACAACTGCCTGTGCAGCGATCCCCTCTCCCGCACCAGTAAACCCAAGACCGTCTGTGGTCGTGGCCTTGATATTGACATTCTCTACTTGGATCTGAAGGTCACTGGCCAGGTTTTCCCGCATCTGGGGAATGTAATCGCCCAATTTTGGTCTTTGGGCAATGACCGTGGCGTCTACGTTGACTACCCCAAATTGGGAAACATCGAGTAATTGTCGGATTTCAATCAGAAACTCCCTGCTCGCACGACCAGCGTGTGCCTCATCGGTATCAGGAAAATGCGCCCCGATATCTCCCTTACCAGCCGCCCCCAATAAGGCATCAGCCAGTGCGTGAATTAGAACATCGGCATCGCTATGGCCTGCAAGTCCACGTGAAAATGGAATCTCCACGCCCCCTATCCAAAGAGGTCGCCCGACAACCAAGCGATGGGCATCATAGCCCTGTCCTATTCGGTACATGAGGCCGCTGCTTGTTGCTTAAGAATCGCGCTGGCAACGACCATATCTGACTGGTGTGTCACCTTAATATTATAGTCCCCGCAAATAACAAGTTTCGGCCTTAACCCCAAAGCTTCGATAGCCTGGGCTTCGTCAGTGCAAACCTCGCCCCGATCGTGACAGTGGTCGATTGCGTCGATAAGGGTTCTTACCGGGAAAAGCTGGGGCGTTTGAGCGCGCCACAACCCGCTGCGCGAAACCGTGCCAGAAACACGACTGTCGGAGTCCCCTGATTTCAGAGTATCAACAGTCGGCGTTGCAAGCAACCCTCCTGCTGGATGAAAGTCAACTTCTCGAATCAATCGTTCGATGTCCGCGCCTGTCACGCAGGGTCTCGCTGCATCATGAACTACTACCCAAGATTGAGCTTCCCCGCAACTCACCAACTCATCAAGACCAAGGCGTACAGTTTGCGAACGTGTCTCGCCCCCGATGTAAGTGCGCGGGGAGCCCGGTATTTCGCCCTTTAAGGTAATCCATTGGCTATCTTCCTCAGAAAGGCCAACACTGATCCCACGAATGGCATCAATCTCTGACAGACGTTGCAAACAATGAAAGACAAGTGGAACCCCGTTTAATGGCTGATACTGTTTGGGCTGGGTTTGTCCAAATCGCCGGCTAAGCCCCGCACACGGCACCAGCGCCCAGATGTTGTATTCGGCAGCGTCCAATTACTGTATATCCTAGTTGGTAAACCATCGGTCGCGAAGTTTACGATAATAACTATTGATCGTAGCCCTAGAAGGCACCTATGATCTTATATATCAACTACTTAATGAGTATGAATTTTAATAATTCCAAGAATACGCTAGGTTTATTACCCACTTTTAAGTGTATAGGTACTGTTTACTAGCGCAATTCTATCCGTTAAAAAGTGTAAAAACTTTATCTACTCTTACTACCTTTATATGGTGTTGACTAAGGATGCAGCTGAATCAATAGCAAAAAAAACATCCCCCGCAAAGAGTGCCGGCTAGCGCCAGGACGTCCAATAGAGTCCAAGTCAAACTCCAAACCCAGCGCTAGCCGATACTTCTATTTGATCAACTTCCGTAGGGCTGCCGGGTCCATTGCACGACCCCAGAGTATCAGGGCGATATCTCAATCAGTCACTATCGGATACCAAACTGGGGCGTACCTTAGCGAAAGACGCGACTTCTGGAAGTTCCGTGTGAGCCAAAAGCCCCCATACCAAATTAATGGTACAGGGCATAGGGTATAGCGGTATGACCTCAGAGTGTCAGAACAAAGCCTCTTAGATTGATGCATCAAGGACTCCAACCTGAGCCATACCTTTAATCCTCAGGAATCACGCCCACAAGGTTCACCCCGCCCTAATGATCCCCTTCTTGTTTAACTATCTGACTACCTGCTTTATTAGCTTAGCTTCGAACGGGACCAAAAACTAAGTATTGCAATTGCTCCTGTGGCTATCACT
>CAUZJT010000243.1:0-3590 GCA_963580215.1 Gammaproteobacteria bacterium | reverse complement strand
CGCACGTGCTCAAGCAATGGCTGCGGGTCCGCCACCATCAGTTCCAGATGTTCTGGTGCAATGCGATTTGCCAGGTTAATAGCCTCGCCAATGGAGGCGACCTCGATCAAGGCGCCCTGGCGGGCCAGGGATTTTTCAATAATCGTGCGCCGTTCCATACTGCTTAACAGGCGGGATATCGCCTTTTGGACCCGCTCTAACATCTGCCTATCTAAGAAAATTCCAATAGCCTGGGCCTGTTCGTCGTGTTCAGCCTGGGCAAAAAGATCCATCGCCACCCAGTCAGGATCAGCACCAGCATCACAAATCACCACAACCTCTGAGGGTCCAGCGATCATATCGATGCCCACGTCACCAAATACCTGCTTTTTTGCCGCGGCAACATAGATATTCCCGGGACCCACAATCTTGTCGACCCTCGGCACGGTGTGCGTGCCGTAAGCCAGCGCCGCGATTGCCTGAGCACCGCCGATTCGAAACACCCGATCCACGCCCGTGAGGTATGCGCTCGCCAATACAGCCGGGCTGATCTCACCACCGGGTGTGGGCACAACCATGATGAGTTCCCCGACACCGGCAACCTGCGCCGGGATCGCATTCATCAACACCGAGGAGGGATAAGCCGCTTTACCACCAGGCACGTATAAACCCACCCGGTCCAACGCCGTGATCTGCTGACCGAGTCGTGTACCGTCGGCTTGTTCAAACTGCCATGACGATTCGCACTGATGGACATGAAACTCCCGGATTCTTTCAGCCGCGGTTTCCAGAGCTTTTCGTAATTCAGGATCCAGTGATTCACTGGCCAAGCGCCACTGATCAGAAGGTATTTCAAGCTGTTCGGCGCTATCCAGTTTCAGCGCATCGAAACGCTCGGTCAGGGTCAGCAGCGCCTGATCACCCTCGTGACGCACAGAGCTGATTATGTCCCGAACCGCCTCATCCACCGACACATCAAAGGACTGGGCCCGGTCCAACAGGGCCTCAAGTGCTGCATCAAATCTGGGTGTGTTAGCGTCTAATATCCTCACGCTTCACTGAAGCCCAGAGTTTGCGATTGGCAGCTGTGTATCAGATGCTGACATGACGAGATGGCGCTACCCTGTGCTATTGAACCGCACTGACGAGCTGCGGACGTGAATCCGATACCCTCTGGATATCGGCACCACAATGCAGGAGCTTCTCCTCAATGCAGTCATAACCCCGGTCAATGTGGTAAATCCGATCGATCGTGGTTTGTCCTTTTGCGACCAGGCCAGCCAGCACCAGGCAGGCCGATGCCCGCAGGTCCGTGGCCATTACCTGCGCACCCCCCAGCTCATTCGTACCGTGCACTATCGCAGTGTTGCCACGCAGTTCAATGTCCGCACCCATGCGCTGCAGCTCTTGCACGTGCATAAAACGGTTCTCAAAAATACGCTCGGTGACGGTAGCCGTCCCTTCGGCGATGCAATTCAGAAGGACAAACTGGGCCTGCATATCGGTCGGAAAACCCGGGTATGGGGCAGTCTCCAACGCCACTGCCCGGGGTCGGCGACCTGACATATCCAGCGTTAAATGGTCTTCTCCCACTGAAATTTCAGCACCTGCCTCGCGCAGCTTTGCCGTCACTGCATCCAGATGTGAGGGATTGACACCGTGCAGAGTGATTCGACCGCCTGTGGCCGCACCGGCCACCAGAAAAGTGCCCGCTTCAATGCGATCCGGTATCACACGATGCGTGGCTGGGCCTAGATTACTTATGCCTTGAATCTCGATGATGTCACTGCCAGCCCCATTGATACAGGCGCCCATACTGATCAGGCAACGGGCGAGATCCACCACCTCAGGTTCACGCGCGGCATTCTCAAGTACGGTGGTACCCCGCGCCAGGGTGGCCGCCATCATCAGGTTCTCAGTGCCAGTTACTGTGACAGTATCAAAAACGATCTTGGCACCGTGCAGATATCCGTTTGCTGCACGGGCCTTGATATAACCGCCGTCCACTGAAATGGTAGCACCCATCTGCTCCAGTCCACGGACATGCAGGTCCACCGGACGCGAACCGATAGCACAACCACCGGGCAAAGAAACCTCGGCTTGACCGAAACGGGCCAGCAGTGGTCCGAGCACGAGGATGGAGGCACGCATGGTCTTGACCAGTTCATAGGGTGCGCAGCGGGAGGTCAGCCCAGACGCATTGACCTTGATCACTGATTTTTCATCTACCTGAATCTTAGCGCCGAGGCGGCCCAACAGTTCCAAGGTAGTCGTGATATCGCGTAAATGTGGAACATTGGCCACATGTAAATCCTGGTCAGTCAGCAGGGAGCTGATCAGCACTGGCAAGGCGGCGTTCTTGGCGCCACCCACGCGTACAGTCCCGCATAGCGTATTGCCGCCCCTGATAAGTAGACTGTCCAATGCGACGTATGATGTTTGGCAGGTGAAGTTGAATATCTAGCGGGGCTCTTTTTGGCCCCGTCTACAGTCGGCGTATTCTAACGTAACTAACAACAAAGGCGCCCGAGGGCGCCTTTGATCGCAATCTATTGAGTAACCGCTATGAACTCGGCGTCTGCTCCAGTTTCTTTTTTAACTCGCCGTTTTCATACATCTCCATCATGATGTCGCTGCCACCGACAAACTCGCCACCGATGTACAGTTGCGGGACGGTCGGCCAGCTTGAGTAGTCTTTTACGCCCTGACGAATCTCGGCATCAGCGAGTACATCGGCGGTTTCAAACTCGGTGTCCAACGCTTGCAGTATCTGCACCGCGCGTCCGGAAAACCCGCACTGCGGAAAATCGCGATTCCCCTTCATAAAGAGCATCACCCGATTGCCTTCTACAACTTCCTTGATTCTTTGATTTGCGTCCATAGTGTCCTCTTTGTCCTGTTTGTTTCTGTCCAGTGCCTACTGATTATCTCTACAGTGCCGCCTTTTCTTCCGGTGTCAGCGTCCGCATCGACAGCGCGTGGATCTCAGCCTTCATGCGATCCCCAAGTGCGCCATAAACCATCTGGTGCTGTTGTACCCGGTTTTTTCCCGAAAAATCAGCACAAACGATCTCGGCTTCAAAATGGTGTCCATCACCCGATATTTCAACCTGAGCGCCGACAAGGTTGCTCTCAATCCAGCCCTTGATGTCTTCTGGTCTAACCATCTTGAATTACCTCTAAAAAATTAACCCGAATTCTTTACTTGAATTCAGCGGTTTTTAACTGCAGTGATTCTATCAGCGCATCCAGACTATTGGTATCGATGTACTGGCCGTACTGGTTGCGATAACTCAATATCAAACTGATCCCATCGATCTGAATGTCGTAAATCTTCCAGGCCCCGCTTTTGTCACGCAGACAGTAATAATCCACCGGGATCGGTGCCTGTCCCGGTATCACGAGATCAGTCGGCACCACAGCAATACGCCCACCACCTTTTAGTTTGACAGGCCGATAGCGCAGTTCCTCCTGACCGGTGTACTCGAACATCGCCGTAGCGTAACTGCGAATAAGCAGATCTTTGAAACCCGCTGTAAAGCGCTGGCGCTGCGTCTCGTTGGCGCTTTTCCAGTGACTGCCCAGAATCAGCTTGGAGATCTTGCCCAGTG
>CAUZJT010000242.1:0-3667 GCA_963580215.1 Gammaproteobacteria bacterium | reverse complement strand
TGATGTCCTTTCACAAGGCATTGCCCAAAATCTGGCCGAAGGTGTTTCGACCAGAATATTTCCTGGCGATCAAGCAATGTTATCTGTGGTTCGACTCGAGCCGGGCAGTTGCAGCGACGAACATTCTCACCCGCAGGAGCAGTGGGGCGTGATTCTCGAAGGTAGCGGTGTACGTATACAAGATGGTGAGGAGCATGTTGTTAGCGCTGGTGATTTCTGGCGCACGCCAGGTGATATCGTCCATGCATTTCGGGCAGGGCCAGGTGGGGCCAAGTTGTTGGATATTTTTAGTCCACCACGGGAGGAGTACCGAGTAGCTGGGTCTGGAGTTGGTTCAGAAGGCACCTGACTCTCCTTTTGTGAATGTTAAAACGCGTAATCACAGGTCTGGGCGGGGCATCACTCGAGGGCTAACGTAGTGGGGCAGGCACGCACGGACACTGGGTAGAAAATTATCAGCCCGTAGATTGCGCTAGGACTTTGTGAACGATAGCATCCACCTGATTAGGAGTATTTGTCGATACCTGTTAGCTCAGTTGAGTAACAACTCACAAAAGGACAACACGATCCATGAATGGTTACCAATCCGATGCGGCTTCAGCCGGGTTCTATATGCCCGCAGAGTGGCAGCCCCATGAGCGTTGCTGGATGGCATGGCCTTGTCGTAGCGGTTTTGACAGCCCGGCAACACGGGAGAATTATGCGCAGGTTGCCAGAGCAATCGCACAATTTGAGCCCGTGACGATGGTGGTACGCCCACAGGACCGGGCAGCGGCGCAATTAGCACTGGGTGCGCAGGTCGATTGTCTAGAATTACCCATAGATGATGGATGGTTTCGTGACAACGGTCCGAACTTTCTAATCAACAATGCTGGTGATCTAGCCGGAGCCTGCTTTGACTTTAATGCGTGGGGTGGTAACTATGCACCGTTTGATGCCGACGCTGCGGCGAGTTCGAAGGTGGTCTCACATCTGGCCGCACGACTTTTCCGATCACCCATGGTTGCCGAAGGAGGAGGCATTACCGTGGACGGTGAGGGCACCCTGATTACTACTGAAACCTGTTTCCTCAATCCCAATCGAAACCCGGGTTGGAGCAAAGGGGAGGTCGAAGCAGAGTTGTGTCGCATGTTGGGCGTGAGTAAAGTCATCTGGCTGCCTGGGGATCCGACTGAGAGCGAGACCAATGGCCACGTTGATGGCATCGCAGCGTTTGTCGGGCCTGGCCGGGTACTGCTCGAAGCGGCTTTTGACGACACGCATCCGCGCTATGATCTCCTGATGGAGAATCGTCAGGCACTTCAGGGGCAAAGCGATGCCCGTGGGCGACCGCTTGATGTGGTTTTTATTGAGGATGCCTGGCAGTGTGAAAGCGCCGAGCGTTTTTGTGCGTCGTACATCAACAGTTATCTCGCCAATGGGGCGGTGATTATGCCTTGCTATGATCTACCCACCGACCAGCGTGCCAAAGCTGTCTATGAACAATTGTTTCCACAACGACAGGTGGTGCAGTTGCGAATCAATGATATCGCGCCCGGCGGTGGCGGCATTCATTGCATTACCCAGCAACAGCCGGTTTCGGCTAATCGCGATACAGGTTTATCCAAATGAGCAAGAATTAACTCACATCCAAGCGACACTACGATATCCATGTATTTTGTTGTATCAACGAGCGTGAATCGGGCCACCCGCGTGGTTCATGCAGTGCGCGGGGTGCCGGTGAGCTGCAGGCGTACATGAAAGTTCGTGGCAAGGTGCTGAAATTGGGTAAACGCGTTCGAATCAATAAAAGTGGCTGTCTCGACCGCTGTGAGTTGGGACCGGTCATGGTGATTTACCCTGAAGGAATTTGGTATCACTACCAAAGCCGCGAGGATATCGACGAAATTCTTGAGCATCATGTGATAGGCGGTGAGCCGGTTTGGCGGTTGATGCTGCAGCCGGGGCAGAGCGCGCTGACGCCTGCCGAGCCACAACGCATCGAACTGCAGGTGCAAAAGATCAAAGAAAGCCGCAATGATGTCTGTCGCTATAACTTGGTGTCGTCCGATGGACAAGATCTGCCGTCGTTTACTCCCGGAGCACATATCGATCTTTTTACGGAACTGGGTCTGCGCCGTTCGTACTCGCTTGCCGGAGACCCTGCTATGCGCAATTGCTAGTTGTTGGGCATACGCCGTGAAAAACCCAGCCGTGGCGGTTCCGAGTGGCTGCTTGATCATCTCATAGTAGGAGATCATGTCAGCGCTTCGTTCCCGGCAAACAATTTTCCGCTTGATCAGCAAGCGACTCATCACACTCTGATTGCCGGTGGCATAGGTATCACCCCGATGATGGCGATGGGTCATCTGTTAATGCGAGAGCGGGCATCGTACCACCTACATTTTTGTGCGCCAGATGAGCGCAGCATTCCCTTTCTCGACGAGGTACGCGATATTTTTGATGATAAGCTGACATTGCATTTTGACGGCAGTGATTCAATCCAGGGGATTGACCTTCCTTCGGTATTAAAAGATCCCTCGCCCAAAGAGCATGTTTACGTGTGCGGCCCACCAGGCCTGGTGGCAAGCGTGCGTGCGCAAGCCTCCCATTGGCCGTCTGGGTCAGTGCACTGGGAACAATTTTCTGCTTCACCAGTTTCCAAGACCAAAAGCAATGAGGCTTTCACGGTGTTGCTCTCACGCCAGCAGGTCCGCTTGGAGGTGCCGCCTGACCAAAGTATTCTGGATGTCGTGCGCAGCGCGGGAATCGAGGTGGAATCTTCTTGCGAGGATGGTTTGTGCGGCTGTTGCCGAACCCGACTGCTGGGTGGGGTCCCGGAGCACCGCGATGTGGTGTTGACAGATAGCGAGAAAGCCATCGGCGATGAAATGATGATCTGTATCTCACGGGGCAAAGCCGGCGAGACCTTGGTGCTTGATCGTTAGCGGTCTGGGCTCTTGCTATGCCACAAACCCTTTGACCGTTAAGGTGTGGCGTATGCGTCGTTTAGGGGACTAACTGGATTAGAGTTGCGATTGCGCCAGTATCTGCGGAATATAGCTTTCCCAGCCAATAGCCATCAGGTGTACACCAGGGCTTACCGAGCGTAGTTCTTGGATAGTCTTTGCGGCAATCTCAACGCTCACCTTTGCAATCTGATTTTTGTCGTCACCCGCGTCAGCAATTTTCTGGATCAAGGCATCTGGAATATCGACTCCGGGGATGCGTTCGTTCATATAGGTTGCCATCTTTACCGATTTGATCGGGATGATTCCGGCCAGCATCGGCCTGGGGGAGCGAGCTTTGTCAAGAAACGCCGCATAGGCCTGGACATCGTAAACTGCCTGAGTCTGAAAGAACTGTGCCCCGGCATCGATCTTACGATGCAGATTGTCGATCTCCATATCAGGATCACTGGCGCCGGGATTTGCCACAGCACCGGCGAAAAGTTGTGGCTTGCCGCTCAGTTCGTTACCCGTCAGATCAGTTCCATTGTTCAGGGCATGTACCGTCTCCAGCAACTGGGAGGCAAAAAGATCGAATACCGGCTTGGCATCAGGGTGATCACCGTTCTTCGGCGGGTCGCCACCCATGAAAACAATATTCGATATCCCAAGAGCTGCAGCACCAAGGATACTAGCCTGAATCGCAAGACGGTTTTTGTCGCGCGCCGTCATCTGCACAA
>CAUZJT010000241.1:0-3689 GCA_963580215.1 Gammaproteobacteria bacterium | reverse complement strand
GGCGTTGAGTGGAAATATCATAAGGGCTTTGGAAATAAACCAGACGTGCAAGTATGGGACGAGTATTGGAGTCAGTGGACTATCTTGCATGAAAACATCAAGCGTTATGAAGCAAGACGCGCAAGGTTTGAAGATCATTTAAAGGAAGCAAACCTCTGGAAAGATAAACCTTTTTATCAGCGCGTATCAGTTGACTACCGCCGCCGTCTATACCTACCAGAGTTTAGTTATCAGGGTAGTGATTTTTGCAGAGCTATCATTGAGTTTGATACCGGAGATGTTATTACCAAAGATGGTTGGGAGCATCTGTTACGCCACACCGCCGATATGCGGAGTGGAGACTCAAAAGGTACAGATGAGAAAACTGAGTTTGGTAGATCAATCGCTCCTGAGTGTATGGAGATAGCGTTAGACCCAATTAAAAACATAGACAAATGGCGAGATGCTGACAAACCATTTGGTTTCCTACGATCTTGTTTTGAGGTTAGGGACGCCGCTATTCCCGGGTTCTTACATCAACTGCATGACATTGCTGACGGAGAAAAACTAAAAAAATTTACCCGGCAAACCACAGTTGCAAAAGCGAAGAGTTGGATTAAGACCCACTGTGCAAACTATAAGCAACTGGAATTAAGTTACACCGGAGATAGAGTGGTTGGGGAGGATGAATCCGGAGAGGTGGTTCTTCCTGTCGACCATAGGAATTTGTATCCGGTTTACGAGGAGAAGCATTTTGTAAGCCATATGCCTGTCGCCATAGATCAAAACAATAGCGCGTTTCAGCATATTGCGTTGATAATGGAAGACCAAGCATTAGCAGAGGATACCGGACTGTCCTTGGGATATGATTTAATAAAATCTGCTACAGAATAACATGTTAAAACAGATAATCTGTGTTACTTTGGATGGCAAGAATTCCCTGCTTAATCGATCTCGTTTGTCTGGGGACCAGGTGCTTTTAGAGTCGCCAGGGCGACCAAGACAATGAACACTCTTGGGGGGTAAAGCTGCCATCTCCAGCGGAAACGTTCCTATTGACCTGGCTGAACGAAACTGTCCGATGCGGCCAAAGACGGGTCTTTTATTTGGTTGCCCAGACACCTCCTTAAGATTACGATACGTTTGAAATTACCACTTTTAATGGTCTAATCAAATGGAACACAATGTGTTGAAAGAAGAGTTCATTGATGGGTGTTTGGAATTGACCCTGAACCGACCTGAAAGACTAAATGCTTTTACACCGGAGTTACACAAAGCGTTGCGGTCCGCACTCGAAAAGGCGGCAGATACCCATGCTTGCCGGGTTGTATTGTTAACGGGTGCTGGCCGTGGTTTTTGCGCTGGCCAAGATCTTGGTGGCCCTGATTCTGCACCGAGTGATGAACCACGAGACCTAGGCGCGTCGATTGAGCAATTTTATAACCCTCTGATCCGCTTAATCCGGTCATTGGAAAAACCGGTTATCTGTGCGGTGAATGGGGTCGCTGCCGGTGCTGGTGCAAATATTGCCTTTGCTTGTGACCTGGTTGTTGCCTCCCGAGGAGCAAAATTTATTCAAGCCTTTTGTAAAATTGGATTAATTCCGGATTGTGGTGGAACCTGGACTGTGACCCATCTGATTGGGGAAGCGCGGGCAAAAGCGATCATGCTCACCGGCATGCCAATCTCCGCCGAGCAGGCTGCAAGTTGGGGTTTGATTTGGCAGGTATTTGATGACGAGAGTCTTTTAACAGAAGCGCGTAAGCTCGCCCAGCAGTTTGCAACTGGCCCGACGGCGAGCCTCGCTATGACTAAAAAAGCCATTCATGCCGCATTGACTAATGAGCTTGATCAGCAACTCGACCTGGAGCGAGATCTGCAACGAGAGGCGGGGCGAGGGAAGGATTACGCCGAAGGCGTTGCGGCATTTCTGGAAAAACGTGCGCCCAACTTCAAGGGCAAGTAGTTGACTAAGCCGGAGGAGCGGGATCGAAGTTTCAGTCGCCTAAGGCCTGGAGTTAAGTGGATGATTCTTACAGGATGACCTATTTAGTAACTGGAATTCTTATGGCAGGCCTTATGGCAAGCCTTAAGTCAAGTTGATTGGAATAGGGCTTTTTGTTGTTACCTAACAGTCAGTAGTATGACTAATTTCAAATTTCTTAGGAGGTGCCGAAATTGACTCTAGATGCTAGTGCGACTGTTGGAAGTCGCACCAAACCCACGCCCCATGGGACTTGCCTGTCGTTGAATTTAAAGACTAATGGCGGGTTGCCCGATTGGTATCGCCGGTTTAAGGTGGGTGCGATATCCAAAACTTCACCTGCGAGCTAAGACCAGGACAATACTGTAAATGGAGCGTCATTATGTTTTTGCGATTGTGGCGCCAATTTTTTGGAGCCTTGCAGGGGTGATCGTAAAGTCCCTGGAGCAGGCAACAGAATGGCAGATTAATTTCTACCGCTGTGGGTCATTGGCTATTTTCGTGGCAGTGGTTACCCTGTTGCGTTATCGCCACTCGACGCTCGTTGTTATTCGCTCTGGGGGCCTGCAGGCATTACTTGCTGGGGCTTTACTAAGTGGAGCGATGATCTGCAACATCGTTGCTCTTAAATACACCACAGTGGCGGTAGCAGTATTGGTGATGGCCGCTGCACCGATATTTGCGGCGCTATTGGGGCGCGTGTTTCTGAGTGAGGCTGTTGGGATCCGTGGCTGGATCAGTATTGGATTAGGCATTGTTGGTCTCGCGATTATGGTGGGCGGAAGACTCCAGTTAGGCGACACCTTAGGAGTGGCAGTCGCTATTCTTGGTATTATGTTTTTTGGTGCTTATACCGTTAGCCTTAGGGTAAGTAAGATGCTTGATATGACACCGGCAGTCCTCTATGGGGGTGTGATCGGTGCATTGGTCGGGATGTCAATGAGCTTTGTTACTGGAGTGGGGCTGGCAATACCCTTGGCTGAGGCATTTTGGTGCACCTTACTGGGTATCGTTCAATTGGGGATTGGCAGCCTACTATTTGCGTTGGCCGCGCAAACGGTCCCTGCGGTTCAATTGACGATATTTGCGCTGGGCGAGCCGTTATTGGCTCCGTTATGGGCGTGGGTGGGCATTGGCGAGGTCCCGTCCTGGGCAACGATGATTGGTGGGGGCGTGCTTTTTAGTGCACTAGGGTTTCAGGTCTCGGCAAAACGTTCCTAATCCGCGGGTCTTGGCAAAAGCAGAGCGAACCGCTGGGTTCAGTAGAGAAAACAGACGGCGCCAATTCCCGAAGCGCTAAAAAGCATACACATCACCAGAATCTGGTAACGGGCAGCAATTAATGGTGATACACCTGAAAGAACTTGCCCGGTCATCATGCCAGGCAAAGACACCAGCCCAACCGCTAAGAGGGAATTGATCAGTGGGTTCATCGTTGCTTGGAATGCGTGTTGGCGGGCTTCGATAAGCTCGTATCCAGCGCCCAGTTCGGCATGATAGCGTTTGGCTGCAATGCTTGCCGAATTCATTGTGTTAGCAAAAATCATACCCGCCAGTGGAATAAGGTAACGAGGTTCATACCAGGGGTTGATGTTGAGCACTACTTGTGTGGCAAGGATAAGGACGGGAAAACCGCCAACGGTAATTGCCGCAACTGACACCCAGTAAAGGCGGCCGCTGGCGGCCCAACGGTCGCAGTGCAATCCAACTGGCGACGGTGACCATG
>CAUZJT010000240.1:0-3694 GCA_963580215.1 Gammaproteobacteria bacterium | reverse complement strand
TATTTTTCTTTGCGCATCAGAGGCCAACAGTGTTGGCGTTGCAATGATCGACAACACTGGCAATGTGGAAGAACTTTTAGGCAACAGCCCACAAACCGTCATCGTGCTGGAAAACGATATCGATACCCGCCTTGGCAGCGCACTGCTTGATGAGGTGAAAAACCTCGTTGTCATTGATGTCATGGACAATCCAACGGCGTCTCGCTCTAGCATCGTTCTGCCGGCCGCTTCATTCGCTGAAGCTGAGGGGACCTTCATCAACAATGAAGGCAGGGCGCAGCGGTCAATGGCTACCTTTAGACCTGCCGGAGACATCGCCCCTTGCTATCAGCTTCTTGGCTCGCTGCGCGGTGATCATTTGCCCGCAAGCGGATGGCAACAAAAGCTGGCGGCTGAACATCCCTCGTTTGCAGGGGTAGTGACCTGCGCGCCCGATGAACAATTTCGCATTGAAGGAAGCCGGGTGGCACGTATGACCCACCGGGCGAGTGGCCGCACCGCGATAATGGCCAATGTTTCCGTACACGAACCCCAGCAGCCACTGGATACAGAGTCGCCACTTGCCTTTACCATGGAAGGCAACCAAACAAGAGCACCAGCGAGTCTCCGCCCATATACCTGGTCACCGGGCTGGAATTCCAATCAGTCCATTCACAAGTTCCAGGATGAAGTCGGTGGACCCGATAAATCGGGTACCACCGGTATTCGCCTTTTAAAAGGATCAGCCGAACTAACAGGATTTGAACTCTCGGAAGAGGCGTATGCCAACCTGATAGGCCAGGTACACATATTTGGCAGCGACGAACTCAGCAATGAAGCGGCAGAATTATCCACCCTGATTCCCCAGCCCTATGCTCGAATGTCTAGCGCCACCGCCGCAAGCATAGCTGTATCACATCATGACGGCCTTACCTTCGGCAATATCATCATGACAGTACTAGTAGATGACGAAGTCGCTGAACGCTGCGTGATCTATCCAATGATCCCGGGTACCCAGCGCCTTGAAAGCGCCCAGTTATCCGAATTACAAAAAGTGGCAGGTTACACCGCGCCTTCTGACCCACTCCAGCCAAACCTGATCACCACAGACAGGACAAGTTGATGGAAGAGCTGTTTATCTATGTCGTTATTTTTGGCACTCTGTTCGGAGTATTTGGCGGCGCAGCGATTCTAGTCTGGTTCGAAAGACGACTACTAGGCATCTGGCAAGACCGCCGGGGCCCTAACCGAGTTGGCCCCCTCGGCATTGGGCTGGCATTAGCGGACATCATCAAGCTATTCGCAAAAGAAGACTGGATACCGCCATTTGCCGATCGATTCGTCTTTGTGTTCGCGCCAACCGCCATTGTTATGGCCATGTTACTCGGGTTTGCTGTCGTTCCTTACGCGCCCGATATCCATATCGCGAACCTTAATATCGGATTGTTGTTCTTTCTAGGTATGACCTCGCTGGCCGTTTACAGCGTGATGCTCGGCGGCCTTGCGTCCAATAACAAATACGCACTGCTCGGCGGGCTGCGAAGTGCTGCACAAATGGTCAGCTACGAGGTCTTCATGGGTCTTTCCCTAATGGGTGTCGTGATGCTGACGGGTTCATTTAGTCTTGTAGACATCGTCCTCTGGCAGGAAGACAACTACTGGTTCGTGATACCGCAATTTATTGGATTCCTTGTATTCCTGATTGCCGGGATTGCTGAAAGCCACCGCCTGCCGTTCGACCTTCCTGAAGCAGAACACGAACTAGTGGCCGGCTTTCATACAGAATATTCAGGCATGAAGTTCGGCATGTTTATGGTGGGCGAGTATCTAGGACTAATCCTTATCTCATGCATGATTGTGACTATCTTCTTCGGTGGCTGGCTTGGTCCTGCATTCCTGCCTCCGATTATCTGGTTTTTGATCAAGTCGTTCGCCTTTATTTGTTTCTTTATTCTTCTACGGGCAGCCATACCACGACCACGATATGACCAGCTGATGTCATTCGGGTGGAAATTCATGCTGCCCCTGACCCTGATCAACCTTCTTGCGACAGGAGTCATAGTTTTATGGGTATGATCCTGAAAGCAATCTGGAGCCAACTGGTTACCCTGTTCGAGGTGCTACGGCATACGTTTACGAAATCCGACACAATCGAATATCCCGAGGTGATGCCTTACCTCGCTCCCCGATATCGAGGCCGGATTGTACTGACCCGTGACCCTGACGGCGAAGAGCGATGCGTTGCCTGCAACCTTTGCGCTGTGGTCTGCCCCGTCGATTGTATTGCCCTGCAAAAGACAGAGGACGATCACGGCCGCTGGTATCCCGAGTTTTTCCGAATCAATTTCTCGCGTTGCATCATGTGCGGCATGTGTGAAGAGGCCTGCCCAACCTACGCCATCCAGCTCACGCCTGATTTTGAAATGTGTGAATACGACAGGCAAAACATGGTTTACGAAAAGGAACACCTGCTGATCAGTGGCCAGGGTAAATACCATGGCTACAGTTTCTATAACGTCAGCGGCAAATCAATCGAGGATAAAGACAAGGGTGAGGCTCGGAACGAAGCACCTCCAGTCGATGTGAGGAGCCTATTACCATGATAGTGGAGCTATAATATGCTTGAGCTGGGACTATTCTATATCGCTGCTACCGTGTCACTGGTCTCTACCGTCCTGGCAGTGACTCGGTATAACGCCGCGCACGCGCTTATTTACCTGATCATATCCCTGCTTGCTTCCGCCATCATTTTTTACCTAGTGGGCGCTCCCTTTGCCGCGGTGTTGGAAGTCGTGATTTATGCAGGCGCCATTATGGTGCTGTTTGTTTTTGTCATCATGCTTCTGAACCTCGGTCAATCAGGCGATGTTGCTGAACATGTGCTGCTTCGACCTGGGATGTGGGTATTCCCCTCCGTACTCTGCGTCATACTATTCGTTGAGATCGTCTATGTCCTGCAAAGCGCAGAGCGGCTTTTAAAAGGGGTGGTCGTCGGACCCAAAGACGTCGGATTAGAACTTTTTGGACCTTATGTCCTGGCTGTAGAGATAGCCTCTATGCTGCTACTCGCAGGCCTGGTAGGCGCCTACCATTTGGGACGGCGTTATTTTATTGACGTCAGGGGCGAACCAACCGCGCAACCGATCGGGACTATACCGGGAGACGACCATGAATGAAGCCGTAGTCATTCCCATGGAACACGGCCTCCTACTAGCGGCAATTTTATTTTTGATTGGTCTGCTGGGCGTCTTGGTACGCCGCAACATTATCCTGATCCTGATGTCCTTGGAAATTATGCTCAACGCCTGCGGCCTCGCGTTTATTGTCGCCGGCGCTCATTGGGGAATTGCCGACGGGCAGATCATGTTCATGCTCATATTAAGCATCGCCGCCGCAGAGGTCTCGGTTGGCCTGGGATTGCTGCTACAAGCACATCGCCGCTTCGGTTCGCTAGATATTGACCAGGCCAGCAGGATGCAGGGGTAACATCATGGCTGACTACATCTACCTAATCCCCCTGTTACCCCTTATCGGGTTCCTGCTGCTATTCACCACGCTGGGCAAGCTTCCGAAAAGGCTAGTTGCCCTGGTGGGCGTTGGCAGTGTGGCGAGTTCAGCTACACTCGTTTTGCTAACCGCACTCGAATTCATGACCTTAGGCGAACCACTTAGCACCACGTTATATACCTGGATCAATGTTGGCGGCTTCAGCCCC
>CAUZJT010000239.1:0-3697 GCA_963580215.1 Gammaproteobacteria bacterium | reverse complement strand
TCGTTAAGACGCAGCGTTAGGCCGTTGGCTGGCATCGCTTCGCCGTACTCACTAGTAAGTCTCCTGTCGGCTGTCGCCAAGGTTGACCAACTTAAGATAAAAATTAACCAAGTCATTCTCATTTATGGAGGCCTATACTTTTTAGGTAAATTTATGACGCTGTCGGTGATGCTACCATAACGACAGACCGTCAGTTGTCTGATGTCGGCGTTAAGTTGGTGTGGGAGGCGCTCTGCGTAATCGATACTGCAGTAAAATAGAGCCTGCGACGATGGTTAGTGAAATTGTAGTGAGCAACGTAAGGCCATTTGAAAAACCCATTTCGGGACTGTAAAGGACACCAATTGTGAAGGGGCCTAAAACGCCCCCTAGTTGAGATGCTGAAAAGAACATGCCGCTGGCGACACCTGCGTGGCGTTCCTGAACTTCCGGTAATTCTAGCAGAGTAAGAATCAGAACTGTGACCAGACTGCTGTTCGCTATTCCCTGAAGGAGTAGCCCTGCGAGCAAAGATGAAGGTTCTGTTAACCTAAGCATTATGCTGGCGCTGAACGCTGCAAGGCTTAGTCCAATCAGTATCTTGAATCGTCGTTCCGGCGTGGCAAGCCTTGGAATAATTAGCGAGCTTATAATGCCAATCATTGTCGGCAGGGCCGCCCAGTAACCGGCGTTCACCGCGGATAGTCCGTGAGATTGAAGCAACTCAGGTAACCAGTTATTTAAACCATGACTGAACATCATTACGCTGATGCTCATGAGCAGCACGATCACGACAGCGGGTCGTGCTATTAGATCTCCAATGACTCGAGTCTGCGAAACGTTTGGTCCTGTTTGCCGTCCTGTCGCCGAAGATCTCGCTACCGTTGCCAGGAAGAACCAGGAAAAAGCAGACAGAAAAGCGACGCCGGCCCAGAGCAAGAATATCGTGCGCCATGAATTATCGAATAAGGGTAATAGAACCGAGTGAGTCGTTGTCAGCGAAATAATGCTGCCGATGGCGGGGCCTGTCATATAGATACCCATGGCTAATCCGCGAGAAGAGCCTGTGAAAGACGATATAACCACTTTCGATGCGCCGGCAGAGACAACCGGCCCCCCCAGTCCAAACAACATGACAGCAAGAATCAAGCTAGTTGCGTCATCAGCGAATACCCGGGCCAGGGCAGATAGGCTCACTATAATTCCAGCGATAGCGAGAGCATGTCGGGCGCCAATCTTGTCCAACAGGATCCCAGAGGGTACGGCGGAAAATATATAGATGAATTGCCAGGCGCCCATGGCAAGACCCATTTCGGCGTGTGTCATGCCTAGATCAATAATCACCAAGGACGCGAGTGGCGCGAGGCTGGTCGCGATCAGACCAAAGGATACGTAGAGCATCCATACGCCGAGTAGTAACAGCCATTGGCTTTTCACAATTAGTGCTTACTTCCAGATACCAACAGTAGCGCCGATCAGTTAGAGGCAGAGCACGATAACCAACTTGCCGTTCTCGTTCAACGAATCCAGAGGGTTGTCGCCGAGTTTGAAAAAAATAATATATTTCCCGGGGGGTTCGACGGAATTTTTTGGCTCTGTCGTATATCGCTGTAAGGTTGGCAAGTTAGCCTTCCCTTTTAACACCGATAAGGAGTTCTAATGAAAACATTAGCCAAAAAGGCAGCATTGGTATTACTAGCGGGGGGCGCGATGACCGCTTTTGGCAAGCCCATTGATCGAATGATCGATAAGCTAGATAGCAATGATGACGGTATGATCAGCGCTGAGGAATTTCAACCTCCTCGACGTCGAGGCATGATGGAACATATGGATGCCAATAATGACGGCGCGGTAACCATGGAAGACATTAATGAGCAGTTTGCCGGTGACCAGGCAGAAATAGCTGTACGACAGGCAGAGATGATGGCTCGAGCGCAGGCGTTTTTTAGTGACGCAGACATCGATGGGGACGGCTCTGTGACACAGGAAGAAGCGCAGTCGGCAGCATTTAACCGCATCGACAAAAATGCTGATGGTTACCTGACCAAGGGAGAATTGCGCAACGCAAAGCCGCATCATGGCGGTAGGCATCGCGGGGACCGACCCTTCGAGCGCGGTGGTTCGTAAGAAGAATCCTGATTGAGTGCTACCAATGGTTGAGGAGGATGAGCGACAAATCATCGAGCGAATGCTTGCCGGAAGCGAGTTAGCCCTCCGGCAGATCGTCGATCACCATACTCAGCGCATATTCAATTATGTCCGGCGCATGACCAGTAATAGTATCGAGGCGGAAGATATTACCCAGGAAACGTTTATTCGATTTTGGGTGTCAAGAGGCCGATTCGACCCGGGCAGGGTAAAACTCACGACCTGGTTGCATAGGATTGCACATAATCTTTGTGTCGATCATTTCCGACGAAGGCAACTACAAGGAAAAAAATTACCAGAGCAATCAGACACTGATGAGAACCCAGATATAAACTATGAGCTTAGTCTTCGTGCAGCGATTGTGCGTAAGGGTTTAATGAGCCTCTCTGAAAGGCAGCGAAGTGCCATCGTTCTCTGTCACTATCAGAACTTCAGTCAACAGGATGCTGCTCATATACTGGACTTGTCTGTTGATGCCCTGGAGTCTTTGCTGCGACGAGGCAGGCATAAACTGAAACAGATACTAGCTAAGGAGTTGGAATGAACCTTGAACGATTTACGCTGATCGTTGAAAGCTATGGCGCGGATTCTCAGCAGTGGCCTAGGAACGAACGAGCCGAGGCGCTGGAATTCTCAAGTACTTCAATCGACGCCGTGTCGTTACTTGATCAGGAAAGAGAGCTGGATCAGCATCTAGCCCTGTTTGAATTCCCTAACAGTGAGCGCTCAGTGCGGCGGGTTAAGATGGGTATCTCTTCTGCGTTGAAACCTAGTAGGTTGGAACAATTACTAAACTGGGTCCTGCCGGATTTTGATGATCTTACTCGAACATTGTGGCGACCGACGCTGGTGGCCACTATGCCCTTGCTGCTTGGGGTGGTCATTGGACTCACGCTGAGCAACAACACCTATGAACTATCGCCGGAGGAAGAGCTGAGTTTGCTGGCTTTCACCGATACGGTCATTGAGGAATGGAATAATGAATAAGAGGGTACTTCTTACCACACTACTCGTCTTCTCGGTGGGCCTTAATCTGGTGTTTGTTGGCATTGTTGTGGGACGTCATTTGTTGGGTATGTCCCCTGATAGAGCCCACTTTGAATGGATGACGCAGGAAGTCAGCGAAGAGACACGCCGAAAATTGCGATCCACTATGCGTGAGCATATGCAGGAATCCTTGTCAGTTCGGATAAAACTGCGCAAAGCCCAGCATCAACTTCGCGCTGCTGTTACCACTGACGAGTATGTAGAAGCCGATGTGGTCGCGAGGCTTGCAGAAGTCCGCAGAGCATCGTCTGATCTTCAGGAGTCTATGCACAAGCAAATGGTGAAAAACCTTCGGGAACTTTCGCCAGAGGAGCGTAGCCATGTCCTAGGAATAGTCATGCGCCACATTAATAAGGGTCAGGGCGGCTCGAGGTCAGGCCATCCCAGACGACCAGGTGAGCCGCCACAGGGTTAGAGGCAGCGCAGCAGTTTACTTAGCGAATCACTCGGTTAGATGCTTGAACATGCTCACTGAAAAACATACAGTCCTTTGGTCTTCGGTGCTTAATTAGTGCCTGCCAAC
>CAUZJT010000238.1:0-3698 GCA_963580215.1 Gammaproteobacteria bacterium | reverse complement strand
TCGCTTCAATAAGGTCGTGATGGGTTTAGCTGCTGCTAAGCCAAAACCTGAGCCAACGCCGATCGGGCACTATTTGGTTTGTGACTTGCTGTGTTGCCAGAGAATGTCAGGCTGGCCGGCGACTTGATTTAGGCTGCGTGCCATTACGAAAAGCAGATCCGACAGACGGTTGATGTATTGTCGGGAAATATCGGATATGGCGTGACCATCGTCGACAGAAACAAGGGCGCGTTCGGCACGCCGGCAGGCACTGCGTGCCACATGACAATGGGCGGCTGCACGTGTGCCACCAGGCAGTATGAATTCCTCCAGTGGGGCTAACGATTCGTTTAGGCTATCAAGCATTTTCTCGACTGCGACGATCCGTTCGGAATTGACAAGAACATGTCCGGGCAGGCTGAGTTCACCTCCGAGATCAAACAACGTGTGCTGAACCAAAACAAGGAAATCACCGATGTGATCGGGTAGGGATTCAGTCATCATAAGCCCAATCAGACTGTTTAGTTCATCAACTTCACCCATAGCTTCGACTCGAGCCGAAGTCTTTGGTACCCGGGAGCCGTCACCCAGTCCTGTTGTGCCATCATCACCGGTTCGGGTGTAGATCTTGCTTAGTCGTTTTCCCATAGAGAGTCCGCCGCTTGAATTTGTTGTCAATAATAAATCAACCTGGGTCCCGAAAACAGGCAATCGCTCGGAAATCATTAACATTGGTGCGGGTTGGGCCCGTGACTACCGTGTCACCGAGTGCTTCAAAAAATCTGCCGGCGTTGTTATCAGCAAGGTAAGCTCCCGGATTCAGACCGAGCAACTTGGCCCGGCTCAGCGTATCGGGTGTGATGATGGCGCCGGCGACTTTGCTGGCGCCATCAATCCCGTCCGTATCACAAGCGATCGCGAAAATGTGATCCATGCCATTTAACTCGATCGCCAGAGCCAGCAGGTATTCTTGGTTGCGCCCGCCGGTTCCTTGTCCCTTGACCACAACTGTGGTTTCTCCCCCGGATAGCATCACGGTCTTGGGGCCAGTCCCGGAAAATTGATCGGAATCGATAATGAACCGCGAATGGACACACGCGAGTTCGCGGGCGACGCCTTCCTCGGCGTCACCGCGGTTGATGACCGTTAGCCCTCGCTTCTGCGCATGTGCCCCAGCAGCATCCAACGCTTCGGCGGGCGTGGCAATAATAGACAGCCTTGAGTGACTGAGATGGACGTGTCCTGGTGAGGGGCTTTCGGATGCTGGGGCCCTAAGTACGGCATGTACCGCTTTTGGAAGCTTTATTTCATACTTTGCCAATATGGCCACAGCCTGATCGATCGTTGTCGGGTCGCCTGTGGTTGGGCCAGAAGCAATAGTGGCAGGGTCATCACCTGGAACGTCGGAGATAAGAAGGCTCTCGGTTCGGGCTGGGTAAGCTGCCCGGGCCAGACGGCCTCCTTTGATATGAGATAAGTGTTTTCGGACAATGTTGATTTCGTGAATAGGTGCACCGCAGACCAATAGTTGGCTTGTGATCGACTGTTTCTGTTTCAGGCTGACGCCCGGGAGCGGCAAGCTCAGCAGGGAACTGCCCCCGCCCGATAATAGACACAGCAGAAGATCGTCCGGGCCAAGGCTGCTGGCAAGGTCAAAAATGCGCTGCGCCCCCATCTGCCCGGCAGAGTCAGGAACAGGATGCCCAGCTTCAATGATCTCAATAAAATTGCAGTCAAGCCCGTGGCCATAAGGCACCAACACGACGCCTTCCAGTGGCCCGGGCCAAACTTTTTCCAATGTCTGCGCCATTGATGCGCCCGCTTTTCCGGCACCGACGACTACGACTTTCCCTGTGGGGGGTTGTGGAAGCGAGCCGGCCATATTTTCTGATGGATCGGCTCGTGCCACGGCATGGGAAAAAAGATCTAGCAACATGCCTCGAGGGTCGGCATCCAAGAGTATTTCATTCATCAGTTAATTGTTGAGTGGCAGTATGATTCTTAAAAGACGTTGACCATGGGACATTATGCATGATGGAGTTTTTAGGTTGACTAGGTCTTGGCCCGAATCCTCAATCGCGGGACGAGTGCAGTTAAGTATTGCCATGGGGTTGCACAGTTACCATCAAAAAGGGCATTCTTGTGATGTTGTTCATTGAAAAATATTTCCTGGAAGGAGGATACATGTATCAATACGAGGCCTACGAGGATCCAATCCAGCGCCCACGTTACACGGGCTTGGCTACCTTTATGCGCGCGCCCTATCAGGAGACCTGGCAGGGGGTCGACATCGGTCTCATCGGGGTGCCCTTTGACGGCGGTGTGACCAATCGCCCTGGAGCCCGGCATGGGCCACGTGAAATTCGTAACCAGTCGAGCCTTATGCGCCGACGTAACCAGTCCAGCGGCATAGCCCCTCATGACATATGTACTGTGGCAGACCTGGGGGATGCCTGGGTGCAGTCACCTTTTCACCTGGAAAAAAGCCTGGACGAAATTCAGGCGTTCTTCGCTCGGGTTAATTCAGATGGGATCGTTCCGGTCTCCGCCGGGGGCGATCATTCAGTCACTTTGCCAATCCTGCGGGCGATCGCCACGGATGCTCCGGTAGGACTGATACATTTCGACGCCCACTGCGATACCGGAGATGATTACCTCGGTTCAAAATTTCACCATGGAGCACCTTTTCGTCGCGCTGTCGAGGAAGGCCTGGTGGACCCGAAACGCACCATCCAGATCGGCATCCGCGGCTCACTGAACGATCTTGATCAGTGGCAGTTCAGTCATGAAACGGGGATGCGGGTGATCTATATGGACGAATTCTACGAGATGGGTGTCAAGGCCGTAATCGAAGAGATTCACCGTGTAGTGGGTGAAGGCCCGTCATACCTTACCTTCGACGTAGATGGCCTGGATCCGGTCTATGCTTTAGGTACCGGCACGCCGGAAGTCGGCGGTTTCAGTACCGTCGAGGCGCAGTTGATGATTCGAGGGTGTCGGGGCCTGAATCTGGTGGGTGGTGATCTGGTTGAGGTTGCGCCGCCGTTTGATCCCAGTGGTAATACCGCGTTGACGGGGGCGACTATGATGTTCGAGATTCTGTGTGTCGTAGCCGACGCTGTATCTTCTCGTAAACTTTCCTGAAAGAAAGGATAAAGCCGTACTTGAGAACGCGCGAGACAATCCAATCGGAGCAACGGAGCAACGGAGCAACGGAGCAACGGAGCAACGGAGCAACGGATCATCCGATCCACTGATGCATCGGGCTAAGTCGACCTTGATATGCCAATACCTCTTAACCGAATAGGAGTACTCCGATACGCAGGTAGTTCAGAACTCTCGTAGCAAGGTTGGCGAAACAGGCGTGCCCTCTAGGGTATGCTTGATCTTCAGTCGAAAACCAGGTTATCGGGGACTTCTTGGCGACAAATTAACCTGCACCTTTGTGCACGAACTGAAATGTTTGGATAACCAGGACATTGGGTAGTCTTTCGCAGGGTATCCAGGAAGTCACTGGCGGGTCTCGATTTTCCACCCGCTGACCTAGACGTCGTCCTTCGTGCCCCGAGTATTGCGCTGATGGGTGTGCCCGGGCTTAGCAGCTGGAAAGGCAATTTTTGGTATAGCGGCAAATTTTTAACGCTATGGGTTGGACGAATTGATGTTTACGTAAACGGCAATCTATAATTTCCCCTGAAAGCTCGACCAGTTTTGTACAG
>CAUZJT010000237.1:0-3743 GCA_963580215.1 Gammaproteobacteria bacterium | reverse complement strand
CCGCGATCGACAATCGCCTGTTCAATATTCTTTATGGTGACTGCCGGCTCAGTGATACCCAGGACACAGGCACCTTCACAAGGAGCGGGGCAAACACGGCCCGTAAATTCGGGAAAGTTGTTGGTGGCATGCAGCCGATCCAACGCTGCCCGCCACTCGCCACGATAAACCAGGTCATTCCATTCGGGGATCAGGTTATCTACTGGGCATCCATCAGCCGACTGGCAAAAGGGTACCCCGCAATCCATGCAGCGAGCGCCTTGGGTCTGCAAATGGGATGGCAGCGCCTGAGAGAAAATCTCATCGAAATCGCCCATGCGCTCACGTGCTTCGCGGTAAGCTACGCTAACGCGTGGGTATTCCTTAAATCCAGTTACCTTACCCACAACTGATACCCATTCAGGCTTGCCCGATCAGGCCGAAGCCTGATTCACAGCACTCGCCGGAGGATCGGTCAGCTTGACCGCTTCGCCCTGCACCGCGCGTTGAGACAGTACCCGCTTGTAGTCGCGAGGCATGACTTTTACAAAGCTGGCCAAAGCCAGCTCCCAGTTGGCCATCAGGTCGCCCGCTACAGTTGAGCCCGTCAACTGGTGATGCTCGCGCAACAATTGCCGGAGCTCGGACACATCGTCGATGTCCTCCACGGGCTCGAGATCTACCATATCATGGTTACAGTTCATAGCAAACACCTCTCGATCCGGTGCCAGAACATAGGCAATACCCCCGGACATCCCGGCTGCAAAGTTACGACCCGTCGGACCGAGAATCACCACTCGCCCACCTGTCATATATTCGCAGCCGTGGTCTCCCACACCCTCGACCACGGTCCACACTCCGCTGTTGCGAATTGCGAAACGTTCGGCCGCCGCGCCGCGAAAAAACGCGCGCCCACCAGTTGCACCGTAGAGCACTACATTGCCAACAAGAATATTGTGCTCGGGCACAAAACTACTTTTAGGCGGTGGATAGACCACGATATACCCGCCCGAAAGTCCCTTGCCTACATAATCATTGGCGTCGCCAACTAACTCCAAGGTCACGCCGCGGGCTAGCCAAGCGCCGAAACTCTGTCCTGCCGACCCATCAAAGCGGGCATGAATGGTGTCATCTGGCAGGCCAAACTCGCCCCAGCGTTTGACAACCTCATGACTCAGCAAAGTGCCTACCGTGCGATGGGTATTGTTGATTGGCAACTCGAATTCCACACGTTCGCCCTTCTCCAATGCCACCTTGCTGAGTCTGATGAGGTGGGTATTGTCCAAGGCTCTGTCGAGCCCGTGATCCTGTGGAGTTTGGCAGTAAACACCGGTGTCCTCACGAGGCTTTTTTGCCGGCGCCAGCAGCAATGAGAGATCAATGCCGCTGGCTTTCCAATGCGAGACGGTCGAATCGAGCTCGAGCACATCGACACGACCAATCATCTCGTTGAATGTTCTAAAACCCAACTGGGCCATAATCTCCCGCGCCTCTTCGGCCACCAAAAACAGATAATTCACTACGCTTTCCGGCCGTCCATGGAACTTTTCACGCAAGACCGGATCCTGGGTTGCAATTCCCACCGGGCAGGTATTGAGATGGCACTTGCGCATCATGATGCATCCAAGCGCAATCAAAGGAGCAGTTGAAAAGCCAATTTCCTCAGCGCCGAGTAGTGCCCCAATCACCACATCCCGACCTGTTTTGATCCCGCCATCGGTCTGCAAGACGACCCGACTACGCAAATCGTTCATCACCAGTGTCTGGTGTGTCTCGGCGATGCCAAGTTCCCAGGGCAACCCGGCGTGCTTGATGCTGGTCAATGGCGACGCACCGGTACCACCGCTATCACCGGAGATCAGGATGTGATCGGCATGCGCTTTAACAACCCCTGCAGCGATAGTACCTACGCCAACTTCTGAAACCAGTTTGACGCTGACTCGGGCATCTGGATTGGTATTTTTCAGATCATAGATCAGCTGGGCAAGATCCTCGATGGAATAGATGTCATGGTGGGGTGGCGGGCTGATCAGGTCAACCCCTGGCGTGGAATAGCGGATCCGGGCGATGTTTTCATCAACCTTAGTACCCGGCAATTCACCGCCTTCACCGGGTTTGGCGCCCTGGGAAATCTTGATCTGTATTTCGTCTGCGTTGGAAAGATACCAGGCGGTAACCCCAAAACGACCCGAAGCGACCTGCTTGATCGCCGAGCGCTTGAGATCGCCGTTGGCAAGTGGTTGGAACCGCTGAGGATCCTCACCACCCTCCCCTGTATTACTCTTACCACCCAGGCGATTCATTGCGATCGCGAGCGTTTCATGGGCTTCGGGAGAGATGGATCCAAAGCTCATGGCGCCAGTGCAAAAACGCCGCACAATATGGGCTGCAGGTTCAACCTCGGACAGCGCCACAGGTGCACCGGCTACACTGGCCCGAAAAGACATCAGTCCACGCAATGTGCAGCGGCCGCTGGCTTCAGCGTTAATCGTATTAGCAAAATCCCGATAGGCCGATTTACTGTTTTGTCCAGCGGCCCGTTGCAAACTGGCTATGGCCTGGGGCTCCCAAGCGTGTTTACGGCCGCCAGCGCGCCAGTGATATTCGCCAGGGTTGGGCAAGCTCGCAATATTGCCTGAGGTAGTTCGTGGAAATCCCAGCTCGTGACGTCGCAGGATCTCCTGCGCCAGCACATCAAAGCCCACGCCTTGCAGACGACTTACGGTGTCAGTAAAGCACAAATCGATGACTTCATTTTGCACACCGACGGCCTCGAATATCTGTGCGCCTTTATAAGACTGCAGGGTCGAGATCCCCATTTTTCCCATCACCTTTAGAATACCTTTGGCGACACCTTTGCGATAGGCATCGAGTATTGCAGCATCATCAGACAGGGCCTTGGGGTCCAGTTTGCCATCGCGGCGCGACTGCCATAATGCCTCCAGTGCGAGGTACGGGTTGATCGCGTCAACGCCATAACCGATTAGCAGACAATGATGGTGCACCTCGCTGGCCTCCCCTGTTTCAACCACCAGGCCGACGCGGGTACGCTTGGCTGTCCGCACGAGATGCTGATGCACGGCTCCTGCCGCCAGCAGCATACTGGCTGCCGGCCGATCCGCGCTCAGGGCGCGATCCGACAACACCAGCACGTTGATACCTGCATCAACTGCCGACTCTGCCTCCTCACAAATCCGACCTAATGCCGACAACAGCCCGATTGCCCCGGATGACCGATCGAAAGTGATGTCAATTACCTGGCTACGCCAACCACGATAATCCAGCTGGGCAATGGCAGCCAACTCCTCATGGGTGAGTATCGGGTGAGCCACCCGCAATCGATGGCAACTCTTTGCGACTGGTCTCAGCAAGTTCTGTTCGGGCCCGATATAGCATTCCAAAGACATAATGACGTCTTCACGAATGGAGTCGATCGCCGGGTTAGTTACCTGTGCAAACAGTTGTTTGAAGTAATCGTAAATCAGTCGCGGCTCATCAGAGAGGCATGCCAAAGTAGAGTCATTACCCATAGAGCCTACCGGGTCCCGTTGCTCATGGATCAGTGGAATCAACATGAAATGCATAGTTTCCAGCGTATAGCCAAAAGCGCGCAGGCGGGGTACCAGTGAGGTGCTATCCAACCCGGCAACCCCGCTCGGCACAGGAAGTTCACAAAGATCGATACGCTGTTCTTGCAGCCACCGGGTATAGGGTTGCCGTGCAGCGAATTTGGCTTTGAGCTCAAAATCGGGAACAAGCTCTCC
>CAUZJT010000236.1:0-3779 GCA_963580215.1 Gammaproteobacteria bacterium | reverse complement strand
CTGATAAAAATCCCGGTGCCACTCACCCGGCCTTGCCGAGACACTCAACATTTATTATCTCTTTCACAGTTAGCATTTGAAACTGCGCAAACTACTAGCCCTATAACAAAGATCACACTGCAGGTGCATCGCTTTACCCGGGCAACACAAATAAGCGGCGGCCTTTTTCAGGAAATACAAAGTGATCGTGACGCTGGCAGCGCTCTGGTAGAGCGCCTGCAGAGCCGGCTGGGGTCAGCAGTCGTACATGGCATTTGCATACAGGCTGACCATAGACCGGAAAAAGCCTGGCGCCATTGCACGCCGGGTGAAACTGGACTCCTGTCTGGTGGCGCACAACGACCCTTGTGGCTGCTTGAAGCCCCTCGCCCTGTCCAGACGAGCCAGGGATTGCTACAACAACTGGACTACCGGGAGCGCATCTGCAGCGGCTGGTGGGATGACCACCCGGTGCGCCGTGATTACTATCAGGACACAACAAATGTCACAAAAACCTGGATTTTCCGTGATCTGAACAGCGGCCAGTGGCATCTGCATGGTATCTTCTAAGGCAATACTAACGAATCACAACTTCGCTTTTACTCCCAGCCTTGCTGACTGACGCCCCAACCAGAGACACCCTGCGCCGGACATTCCTGTCCCAGGCGGGCTTCGCTGATGCTGGCTTGCAGCCGTTGTGCCCGGATGCCTCTTTTCGCCGTTATTTCCGCCTGGCAACTTCTGATGGGCAATGGCTTCTGATGGATGCGCCACCGGATTATGAAAATGTCGACGCCTTTGTACGCATAGCGAAACACCTGGCGACACTGGGATTGCGCTCACCACAGATCGGCAAAGTAGACAACGTTAACGGTTTTGCTCTGATAGAGGATTTCGGCAACGACACTTTTACTGCGCTGCTGGATGCCAGCGAGGATGAACAGACTCTTTACTGTTGTGCCATTGATGTACTCACCACGTTGCACCAACAACCCAGAGCCGCCGACCTCGCCTTACCCGCGTATGACCTTGGTGCTTTTATGGACGAAGCCTCACTGATGGTGGACTGGTATATCCCATTGGTTACAGGTGCTAAGGTGGCCCAAACTGATCGACAGCGTTACCAGCAGATCTGGAAAGCCATATTCGAGGCACTGCCACCCCCGGTCACCACCCTGGTGCTGCGCGATTTCCATGCAGATAACCTGATGCGGATTCCAGGGGAATTACCCGAGGGGCAAATTGGCCTGCTGGATTTTCAGGATGCGCGGATCGGGCCAATAGCCTATGACGTGGTCTCCCTGCTGGAAGATGCACGCCGCGATCTAAGCCCCGAACTGGTTAACACGATGCGAAGACGTTATCTGAAGGTCATGTCATTCGAGGATGCGGAAAATTTCAATGCCTGGTACCGGGTACTGGGCGTACAACGCCACTGCAAAGTCGCCGGTATCTTCAGCCGGCTTGCTCTGCGCGATGATAAGCCCGCGTACCTTCGACACCTCCCTCGCGTCATCAACCTGCTGCAACAGCATCTTGGTGATCCACTACTGATACCCCTTAGCCAATGGCTCAACGAGATCATTCCCCAGCGTCATGCACTTGAACCAATTGGGGAAATTCAAGACCTTCGAGAGCAACTCGGTATCACGCTACCCCGGGTCACCTGAACCGGGTCAACCCAAAAAGGAGCAACTATGGATACGATCAACTGGGCAGACTTTGCGCAGGTCGACCTTCGGGTTGGGACGATCATCTCGGCCGAAGTGTTCAAGGAGGCGCGCAAACCGGCCTACATTCTGCATGTGGATTTCGGACCCACAATCGGTGTACGAAAATCCAGCGCCCAGATCACCGATTTGTACCAACCAGATAATCTGGTGGGTCAACAGGTGATCGGCGTAATTAATTTTCCAGAAAAACAGATCGGACCGATCCGTTCGCAGTGTCTTGTGACGGGTTTCCCCCAAGCGGACGGATCCGTGGTTTTAGCGCAACCACAACAACCGGTTGCGAACGGTCTAAAGCTCGCCTGACGTCAGACGACAAGTTCGTCTATCTCCTGCGAAGACATCTCAGGGGCCAGCACCCCACGGGCATGGGCTTCGCCATGGGGAATAACCTGGCGGGCGTAGTACAGGCAACTCAGCAACTTGGATCGATAAAACTCGTTGTCCCCATCACCAGTCTCAAGACAACGCTGTGCAGCCTCAGCAGCCCGCGCCATCTGCCAGCCGCCGGCAGTGATTCCCCAGAGCATCAGGTAACTGAACGAAGCTGCAAAAGGTGCTCTGGGATCGTTCGTAGCACGTTCGAGCAATACCTCACTCGCCTCACTCAATCTGTCTACCAACTCCGACACTGCATCGTTAATTTCTGCAACATCGGCACTGCTTGATCCACGAATCTGCGTGAGCTCAGCGCGCATCACGTTGATTACCTGTACAGCGGTTTCACCGCCGTCACGCAGTAACTTACGTCCTACCAGGTCGGCCGCCTGGATCCCGGTAGTTCCCTCATATATTGTGGTAATTCGTGCATCGCGATAATGCTGGGCGGCTCCGGTGTCCTCAATAAAGCCCATCCCGCCATGCACCTGAAGGGCTAGAGCGGTAATCTCGTTGCCCACTTCGGAACTCCACCCCTTAACGACCGGAATTAGCATATCGACCCAGCTTTGGCCACGAGTGCGCTCGACAGAGTCGGGGTGGTGGCGCGCGCGATCGGCAGCGGCGGCGGTATACAGTGAAAGCGCTCGCATGGCCTCGATACGACTTCTCATATCGAGCAACATGCGTTGTATATCCGGGTGGCGAATAATGGGTGATCGCTCGCTACTGGCAGCCCCTACCGCTCGGCCCTGGATTCGCTCACGAGCAAAGTTCAACGCCCTTTGGTAGGCCCGCTCGGCGATCCCGTAACCCTCGATACCCACCGCATGCCTGGCCCGATTCATCATAATGAACATGTACTCCAGGCCCCGATTTTCCTCGCCAACAAGATAACCCACTGCGCCACCTTGGTCGCCGTAGGACAGCACTGCAGTAGGACTGCCATGGATGCCTAACTTGTGCTCCAACGAAACGCAGTAGACATCGTTACGTGCGCCTGGCTCACCCTTATCGTTCAAAATGAACTTAGGCACAATGAACAGCGATATCCCTTTAACCCCTTCTGGAGCTTCAGGAGTACGTGCCAATACCAGGTGAATGATGTTCGAACTGAGGTCATGCTCGCCGTAGGTAATAAAGATCTTCTGCCCGCTCAGCCGATAATCTCCATCGTCGCTAAGTACCGCACGAGTGCGTACCGCTGCAAGATCTGACCCTGCCTGCGATTCGGTCAGATTCATGGTGCCTGTCCATTCTCCAGACACCAGGCGCGGAAGGAACAGCGCCTTTTGCTCTTTAGTACCCTTAAGAAAAATGGCTTCGGCCGCAGTCTGCGATAGCATCGGGCAAAGACCAAAAGCCATATTTGCCGCATCCCACATCTCCTGTACCGCACCAGCGACCGTCTGTGGCAATCCTTGACCGCCATACTCAGGATCCAGAACCAGGCCTGTCCAACCTGCTTGGGTGAACTGGTGGTAGGCTTCTTTCCATCCCTTTACGGTTGTGACCTCACCATTAGTCACTGTTGGCCAGGTTTCATCCCCAGCCCTATTCAGCGGAGCGAGCACGTTTGATGCGAATTTCGCGGCCTCATCGAGCACTGCATCGACAAGGTCTGTAGTGGCGTCCTCACAGCCCGGCCAGGATGCAATCTCTTCAAGATTTGCTAGATGCTTAAGAGTAAAA
>CAUZJT010000235.1:0-3817 GCA_963580215.1 Gammaproteobacteria bacterium | reverse complement strand
CAGCATAGGCATCCAGTTGTGCGAGCGATGTGATTACAGGTGTGCGTACCACCCAGGTCAGCAGCCGCGGGCTGACCTCAAGGTCGGCCCGGGTCTGGTCACTATCAAGCGAAAACCAGCGGGGAAAAGCGGGTGTCTTGCCATCAGGATCAATCGCGATCACTTCAAGGTATACCGATCCACCCAGCGACAACACGGCATTATGGGTGCCCAGTTGTGGATGAACCCCGCCAGGCAGCGGCAACTCGCCCAGCAGATCCGCAACAAAAGTACACCCAGCATCAAGAGACGCGGCCCCGACCACCAGGTGGTCAACAGTGCACGGCATTACAACACTCACTGACATCCTCCCGGCGGCTCACCATTCCCTGAGCCCAGTGTACGCTGTACGATCACGCTATCCAGCCAGCGACCGAATTTCCACCCTACGCTCTTCAAAGTGCCAACTTGTCTGAACCCGGCATGCTCATGCGCGCGGATGGAAGCCGCATTGGCGCTGTCGCCAATAATGCCAATCATCTGTCGGGCGCCCCAAGCGGTACAGGCATCAATCAGATCACCAAAAAGCCGTGTACCAATCCCCTGTCGGCGCGAATCCGCCTCGACATAAATCGAGTGCTCCACGGTATAACGATAGGCCGGGCGGGAGCGGTACGGCAAGGCATAGGCAAAACCGGCGACCCTGTCGTTGATCTGCGCCACCAAGTAAGGCAGTCCCGCATTCTTGGCCAATTGCCAACGCTCAGCGATCAAAGCCAAAGTCGGCGGATCGAGTTCAAAAGAGGCAGTACCGTGCAACACCTCTTGCGCATAGATTGCATGCACTGCCTTAAGATCGGCCTCAATGGCTGTTCTGGTGACAATATCCATCGGTTCTTTATGGTCAACCAATTCACTTTGTGTAAAAGGCTATTGTCAACTCTCTGGAGCACAAAAAAAAGGCCGGCTTAACGCCGGCCCCGCCATTCCCCTAATCAATCCTTGGGGTAATGATCTAAGAGATTGTTATTTGTCAGCCCAAAAGTGGGGCAATCACAAGTGAAACGATCGCCATCACATTGATCAGAATATTCATCGAAGGTCCTGAGGTATCCTTAAACGGATCCCCTACGGTATCTCCGACTACGACGGCTTTGTGCACGTCGGAACCCTTGCCGCCCAGGTTACCCTTCTCGACATACTTCTTGGCATTGTCCCAGGCTCCGCCCGCATTGGCCATAGTCAGCGCCAGCAGCACACAGCCGAGCAGTGCACCACCAAGCATACCGCCCAGTGCAGCCGGGCCGAGGGTGAAACCAACGACCACCGGCGCGCCTACGGCCAGCACGCCTGGCGCGACCATACGCTTGAGCGCAGCCGTGGTGGCAATATCCACGCAACGGGCTGTATCCGGCTCCGCAGTACCTTCCAGAAGGCCGGGGATTTCCTTGAACTGACGTCGAATCTCGTTAATCATTTCAAAGGCTGCATCACCCACCGCAGTCATCGTCAGGCTGCTGACCAGGAACGGGAAGATACTGCCCAGAAACATGCCCGTTAGAACAATCGGATCATTGATCTGCAAACTGAATTCTGGCAGACGCTGAGCTACGGTTTCGATATAAGCCGATATGATCGCAAGGGCGGCCAGTGCTGCCGCGCCGATAGCAAAACCCTTGCCAATCGCTGCAGTGGTATTGCCCAGTTCATCCAGCGTATCGGTAATCTGGCGTACTTCCTCGCCGAGACCCGCCATCTCGGCAATGCCGCCGGCGTTGTCGGCAACTGGCCCGTAAGCGTCAATCGCCATGGTAATGCCAACGGTAGCCAGCATACCGACCGCGGCAATGCCAACTCCGTAAAGGCCACACAATGAACTGGCAATCCAGATGATTGCGCACAACACCAGTACTGGCACCACCACGGACTGCATGCCGATCGCAAGCCCGGCAATCATCACCGTCGCCGGGCCAGTCTCACCGGCGCGTGCGATCTTGCGAACCGGGCTGCCGGCAGTGTAGTACTCAGTCACCAGGCCAATAACGATGCCCCCAACGGCGCCGACCACAACCGACCACCAGATGTTAAGGCTGATATCCGACCAATGGATTAGTGCCAGGGCGGCAACAATAAATATGACTGAGGCTCCAATGGTGCCGGTGCGCAGTGCCGTCTCGGGAGCCTTGCTCGAGGCGCCCTTCACCAGGGCGATGCCTGCCAAAGAACACAGGATTCCGATCGAGGCCAGCGCCAGCGGCAAGAACATGAGCTTGCTCTGATCGCCACCAGCCAACGTGTCCAGCACCTCAGGCCCCAAGGTAGCCGCGATCGCAATAGAGGCAATCATGGCGCCACAATAGGATTCAAAGATATCCGAGCCCATCCCAGCCACATCGCCTACGTTATCGCCTACGTTATCAGCGATCACGCCGGGGTTACGCGGATCATCCTCTGGAATACCGGCCTCAATCTTGCCGACCAGGTCGGCACCCACATCTGCACTCTTGGTAAATATTCCCCCGCCAACACGCGAGAACAGTGCCACCGTCGAAGCGCCCATGCCAAAACCGTGAATCACGTGAGCAGTATGTGGATCACCACCAAAAGCGAGATAAAGGAGTCCCAATCCCAAAAGACCCATGGCAGCAACCGTAAGACCCATGATCGAGCCACCGTAAAACGCCACGGTCAATGCGGCAGCCGCGCCGTTTTCGGCGGCTGCGGTTGTGGTGCGCACGTTGGCCTGGGTTGCGGCAAACATGCCGATGTACCCAGCCGAGGCCGATGCAATAGCACCGATGAAAAATGCGACTGCGGTACGCCAGCCCAAATCGGAGAAAAATATCAATACGCCTACTACGATCGCGAATACCGCAAGGTAAGTGTATTCGCGGCGCATGAAGACCAATGCACCTTTGTGGATTTGGTCGCCGATCTGGGTCACCTTGCCGGTGCCGGGAGCGTAAGAAAGTAAAGTGCGATAGATAGCAAACGCTGCTATAAGGCCGATGATGCCCAGAATAACTGGAACCAAAGCAACAGAAGACATGGGAAATCCTCAAAGATAGGGGGTTCATTCAGCTTCTCACCACCCCAGCGGGCCGGCGAAGAGCGCGATATTACCATGTGGATCAAGCCCTTAGTCGTATCTTTCAGTAAACAAAAATAAGCGATCGGTCCTGGCGGCCTGCAACCCGTGATCTGGCGGTCAGGGCCTCGCCCTTGTCATTCATGGCAGACAAAGCATCTGCCATGGTCGCATAGCTGAGGACTCTCGGGATCGAGCCGTGCCGGGCAACACTCGCGCAACGGCACGGCAAACTCGGCAAACGGGCCAAGCCCCATTACCGAACTGACGCCCAAGGTCGACGTGAGGAAAACTCGAAATCGATCAAACACTTACGTCGCCAACCAGGCCGCAACGCAAGGCCATTGATCGCTCAGCCCTTGCGTCGGCGTGCTCGCGGATGCGCCTGATCATAAACCTTGGCCAGATGCTGAAAATCAAGGTGCGTGTATACCTGGGTGGTCGAGATATCGGCATGACCCAGCAATTCCTGCACTGCACGCAGGTCTGAACTTGATTCCAGCAGGTGGCTGGCGAAGGAGTGACGGAGCATGTGCGGGTGTACGCCGCGCCCCAGCCCCTGGCGAGCTGCCCAGACCTGAACTCGTTTCTGAATCGCACGCGGCCCCAGGCGGGACCCCTGGCGTCCGATAAACACCGCGACTTCCTCCGGCTTTGCCAGGGTCTCTCGGTGCTCCAGCCAGTCAGTAATGGCCTTGATGGCATAGCGCCCGACCGGCGCCACCCGGGTCTTCCCTCCCTTGCCGGTAA
>CAUZJT010000234.1:0-3834 GCA_963580215.1 Gammaproteobacteria bacterium | reverse complement strand
TCCGAGTGGCGATATATCCGCTATCAGGTACTTCTGGCCGGCTGTACGAACAGCCTGCATGGTCGCCGCCAGCAGTGACCAGAAAACCCAACTTTCAAGCATTAGCTGACCGCCAATAAAAAAGGCTGCGAAGCGCAGCCTTTTTTCTGAACGAACTTCGTATTACAGCGCAGCAAGAATCGCCTCGGCTGAGCTCACTTCAAAAGCACCACCCTGCTCCAGATTCAAAGCAGTAATCTTTCCGTCTTCTGCAATCAGGGAATAGCGGGTTGAACGTGTACCAAGCCCAAAGCCTGAACCATCCAGTACCGTACCCATAGCTTTCGTGAAGTCACCATTACCATCGCCAACCATCATGATTTCTTCGGCATTCTGGCCTTTGCTCCAGGCATCCATTACAAAGGCATCATTGACTGATACGCATACAATGGCATCAACGCCCGCAGCCTTGATCTTGTCGGCATTAGCAACATAGCCAGGCAGATGGGCTGCACTACAGGTCGGTGTGAAAGCACCGGGAACGGCAAACAGAACAACCTTCTTGCCAGCAAATATGTCCGCGGTAGTAATTTTCTGGGGACCCTTATCACCCATAATATTCATGGTGGCTTCTGGAATTGAATCGCCTACTTGAACGCTCATTTTGTAGCTCCTACTGTTGAATTTTGTGAAGTTTTTGGAACGGCAAGTCTCTCTTTTCGCGGCAGAATGTGCAAGCGTACAAAAAGAAATTTGCCCCTGACCTAGCTATTTCAACGCGCTGCCAACCGCCGCACCCATGTACCGGGTTTCACCAGCCACCTGTTGCAGTTTCATTTTTTGGATCCGCCAGCCGGTGCCGGGAATAAAAACGGTTTCATCGAAGTATGTACCCAGGAAAAGCCAGACTTTTTCATCCTTCTGCTCATGCCATGCTTGGAGATAACTTTCCATAGAGGCAATGCCTGCCAAAACATTACACCCGGCGTCCAGCTCCAGCGACTTAATCTCAACCAACTGCGTACCAATCAGATGTTGCGTAGGACCCAGCTCACCCAAAGCACTCACCACCAGCTCTACCCAAGCGTCCGGGCCCACTTGTGGTTCACGATCAGGGCCGGCGTCCAGCTGTGCATCTGCAGTAAAGATCCGATGATAAATCGCCCTGCCTTCAGCGATGGACTCCGGGGTCGCAATACCAATCTGGTCTGTTGCTTTCGCATACCAGCGCCTCAAATATTCGATCTCCTGAATGGCCTGTGTTTTAGCTGCGCTTTCATGACAACTCATCGCATATCCTTTGTTAACAAACAGAAAGCCAGTCAATAAAAAACTGACAAATAACACCCTCAATAAGGCGGTTTTCTTTAACCAAAGGCCTTTCATCGCAACACTCCAATTTTCTGTATCATGCCTGCTCCTTAGTTGATAAGAATCTCTCACATCAAAAACGAACTTACAAGAAACTGGATTCTATTGCTTGCCGCTTCGACCGGCGTGATTTGCAGTTCAATCGTTCTGCCATTTTACTCTCTGGGCGCACTGGTTGTGCCAATAACTGAAGAATTTGGCTGGTCGCGAGCAGAATTCCAGCTCGCTCTGCTCTTCAGCACCGGTACCGGGGTCATTACTGCGCCCTTGGTCGGCATTGTTATTGACAGACTCGGCGCACGAGTGGTTGCCCTGTCAGGTCTGGTGGGACTAAGTTGCGCGCTCATTCTCGCAGCATTCCAGAACGGTGAACTCTGGATGCTTTACTTCGCCTATACAGCGATGGCATTTCTTGGTGCCGGCACCATCCCGGTAACCTGGACTCGGGCAATCACCAGCATTTTCGTCGCTCAAAGAGGGCTTGCGCTAGGTATTATGCTCAGTGGTACCGGCATCTGCGCTATCACCGTTCCGCAACTCACTGTGTGGCTGACCTCTGAATATGGATGGCGCACGGCTTATCTTGGACTCGCGGCACTACCGACACTGTTGGCTGGCCCGTTGGTTTATTTCTTTTTCAAACCGGCAACAAGTGTTAAGGAAGGCAGTGAGGCAGCCATAGCTTCGGAGCAAGGCATAACATTTTCTGAAGCAACACGGGGTTACCGTTTCTGGGTGTTGCTGACGTCCATCTTTCTGGTCTACATCGCTATGTCAGGCATGGTGCCAAACCTTATTCCTGCCCTGCAGGACCAGGGCATTCCCGCCCAAAAGGCAGCTACTGCCATCAGTATTTTTGGCATAGCGGTTATCGCCGGCCGACTCATCGTCGGGTACCTGGTGGATAAACTCTGGGCACCAGGTGTCGCTGCTGTTGCTATATCTCTACCGGTGATTGGCAGCCTGATGCTGGTAGGCGCGCCCGGGTTTTTTATCGCCTGTGTCGCAGCAGCATTTCTGGGCTTTGCCGCGGGCGCTGAACTCGACCTTATGGCATTCCTGGCAGCAAAATACTTTGGACTACTACACTACGCCAAAATCTATGCCGTTCTCTACGCCTCATTGGCACTGGCGAGCGGCATCGCGCCGATGATATTCGCCACTATTTTTGATGTTACCGGGAGCTACAACATTGGCTTTCTGTTCGGCGCAGGGTTTTTTGCCGCAGGGGCACTCATGATGCTGGCACTGGGTAAGTATCCGGCTCCCGCTACAGATACAGATACAGATGCAGGCACAAGCAAACCCTAACCGACAACGATCATATTTCCTGAATCAAGCCCCGAAGCCTTGCATCCTTCCTGGTAGGTCTGCAAAACCGACTTCGCATCGACGATCCCCAGGATGCTGCCGCCTTCATCAATATTTACATTGCATCCATAGATCGAAAACCAGACTTCGGTGTCCTCGGTATTGTCCTCTGAGACCAACAATGTATGAATCGAATGTGCCGGCTCATAAAGGTAGGATCCGGCGCGATTCACCTGATCGGGGTATTCTTTGTAATACCAGCTACCCGAATGAGTCACCGCAAAAACCGGACCAGTATGGTAGTGCGTCTGGACTTTGTAACCCGCCGGCCACAGTGTCTTCACCACCCAAAGGCCCAGATTCAAGTCGACGTGCAATACCTTCACTTTCGAACCATCTTCTGATTCGAGCCACGGCAAATCATCCTGGCCAATATGTAGCGCCTCACTGGCGTCATCCATAGGAATAGCGAACCCGCCTTGGATGCCCGTTCCCATATCCTTTACTTCTGACATAGCTAGCCCTCATGATTTTTCATCAGCCTACCAGCTATCTCACTCTCTGGGCTACAATCTTCAATATGAAGGAATTCAAATAATCACACTCGTCACGCTACCACCTGCGTTTGGCCTTAGGGAATATCTGGAACGTATCCAAAATGAAGTCGGTGTCTGGGGCAAATAGGTTTGCCCCAGACAACCTAACTCTGTGATAGCCTATCCGTTCAGTTTTTACAGGACTACTGGCCGTTATGGATCTCTCTTTTGGTGCTGAGTACGACGAGTTTCGTACAGAGGTAAAACAGTTCATCGCAGCAAGCAGCGATAAATCCCCAAAACAAACCGGCATAGGGAACGCAGAGGCAATCGCCTGGCAAAAAATCCTCATAAATAACGGCTATGCAGCGCGCACTATCCCAGTAGAGTACGGTGGATTCGGCGCGGAACCCGACATCATCGAATCCCGAATCATTTCAGAAGAATTCTCAAACGCCCAGATCAGTACCGGCCTTGGGGGCCAGGGAATCTCGATGCTGACCCCGGTGCTGCTGGAAATGGGTACAGAGGAACAAAAACAACAGTTCATTAAACCTACCATCCACGGTGAAATGATCTGGTGCCAGGGTTATTCTGAACCAGGCGCGGGAAGTGACCTCGCCAGCCTGACGACCAA
>CAUZJT010000233.1:0-3848 GCA_963580215.1 Gammaproteobacteria bacterium | reverse complement strand
AAATAGCGTTAGCCCGAAAGCACGGCACGCACCATTAGGGGCAAAATCTCAATCAGACCGTGTCCTATAGGGCTGCAGCGCTAAGTTGGTTACCACTCGACCACTGAGAAATTGACGCTGGTTGATGCTACGCAAGGGCCTGTATTGCGGTGTGGTATATGCAAGCATTGGATGATAAAAGGGATCACGCCCGATATCGTGCTCATATTTAGATCGAAAATTGGAGGTATCTTGCGGATGTGGATCTTGCGTCAGAAAGTCATCAGTACTCCTGCTGATCGACTCATGATGAAACAGGACCGCTTCTGCGTCACACAATACTTTGTAGCCCTCATTGCCAGCCCGAAGGCATAGATCGACATCCTGAAATCCTACTGCCAGTTCTTCGTCAAAACCGCTCAGTTTTTTAAATATGTCCGCGCGAGTCATCATGCACGCAGCGGTTACGGCGCTGAAACTCCTGGTGGCGAGTGCTGGCACCGCCGGATTCAAACCTGGCCCTTCGAGATATGAATTCTGGTATCGCTCAAATTTGAGATAGTGTTCAGCAACGCCAACACCCAGATGCACTCCCGCATGCTGGATCTTGCATTTAGATATATCTGCCAAAAGAGTAACTTCTTGAGTCTCACTATGGCTCCCCACCAGGTCCGATAGCGGCTTTGATGGATCGAACGCCTCGGCATCTTCGATAACGCCAACTCCTTTGGCTTTTGAGTCAGGTGGGTAAAGAAGTACGGCTCCAACTATGCCAACTTCTTTTCGCCCTAATTTGTCACGCATACTTTCAAACCAGCCGGCGTTGATGGCCTGAACATCGTTATTCATAAAAAGGAAGCTGTCATAAGCTCCATCTAATTGCGTAACTGCGAAATTATTGATTTTGGAGAAATTAAATACACCTTGGTAGTCAACAACTCGGTGTACCTTGGCGATCTCATGAAGGTACGCTACAGTGTTTGGGTCATCGGACTCGTGGTTAACCACGACCAGATCATACAGTTCTTTTGGCACCGTCCTTGTCAATGAATCAACTGCGATCTGCAGTATCTCATGATGATTCTTGGTAGGGATGATGACCGCAGTTTTTCCCGGCATTGAATTGTTATAACGTATTGAATACAAGCCAGGGTTGGTAGTAGGCCGGACGGTTGCATCCATAAACGCATGTTTTTTCAGAAATTTACTAATAGATGATACGGGCAAGCGTCGAGCCGAAGGGGCTGTGCTGGGACTCAAGCGTTCAAGAATTAGATCTGGTACATGAACAATTTTTTGCGCTGAAATCAGTGCATCCAGAATCAGTCTTTCATTCAATATCTCAACACTGGTGCAATCGCTAAGCGCCTCGCCAGTAGTTAACAGTGCCCTGCGGATGGCTGTCATCAAACCAATACATGGGTGATTGAGAAGGTGGTCCAGACAAAAAGCCGGTCGAAGCACCACTTTATGGATTCGTCGCCCCGACGTTGTCAAAATAACCTCGTCAGCATAGGCTATGTCCGCACTATCGCTACTAAGCGCTGAGGCAAGTCGTGCAACCGCATGAGGCCTGAGGCGATCGCCAGATTCTATAAGACAGATGAAATCGCTTTTATCTTTGTCTAAGGCTTGTCGGAAATCTTTATACTCACAACGCATCACCCGTATGTCCGTATGTTTTTTTGCGAGCAGATTTGCTTGCTCGATTATCTCAGGCTGACTGGTGCTGGCGGTCACGATAGATAGTTCTACCTTGGAGTAACTCTGACAGAGCACACTGTTGACGGTATCGGATAAAAGTTTCGAGCTAGATTCCCCTAAGAAGAGAAACAGAGAAAACGAGGGTTGGACGCTAAGGTCTTCGAGCCAATCGGTCCGGTTGGTATCAAAACAATGGGGGTCGCAAAAAAACTGGTACCAAGAAGTGGGAGAAAAAGGAGGTTGAATTTTCAGGTAAGCTTTATGTGCCAGCCAGTTAACCAGAGCGGTTTTACCTTTTTTGTTCAATAGTTGTAGCGCATTTCGAATTCTTCGAAATCGCCATTTATGGTCGACGCCAAGAACGGTCTGACGAAAACTGAAGATAAGAAATGGGATGACACCATAAAAGGTCAACCTGAAGTCATTCAATTGAAAGGATCCGTGGTATGGCTCTAATGTTTTGGGGTAATCCAATTCAAAAGGATCAAAGCGAAAGCCCTTTGGCCCGAAACCGTAGCGAAAGAGATGTTGGATTTGGCCTGGAAGGTGTGCGCGTAAGTTAATCACTGGCACGGCGGGAGTTGACACATCTGAACTGCTCGTGGCGACGGTATCGTCGGCAGGGTAGCTACCAGTAGTTGGAGTCTTGGTTGATCTGGCTGGATCAGATGGGGCTTCATTGCCGTTGGGGTTGGCTATCCCATCTTCGGCTTGGCGCCTCTTAGAATGTGTTGAGCTATCCTCTTCTTGCCGGGCTTGTTTTTGCTTGTCCTTCAGAAATCTTGTTACAGCATTGCTACTACCATAACCTTTTGGAAAATAGGCCGGGAAGGCTGCAGCCATCTCAAGTGCATTGAGAGGGTAAATTTTTGGAACAAATAGCATGTCGCCACTTGGGTGGTGAGCATCGTAACTCAGCCGATACCACCCTGGTGGCATCCGAGTTTCTTTTGCAAGAACCTCAAGCTGCGGGTCAACCCCGTTCGCACTCCAGCCATCTCGTGTGATAACCGTGTCTCTCGCAGATTTGATCTCGCAGTTGATAGGCACAACTCGAAATAAGCGGGTATACAGACCCCAAATGCGCCGCGCACCGTTTAAGAAAGTCATAGCAACTGTCGATGAATTTTCATCAGGCAATAAAAAGAAGGGGTATTAGGCAACGAAATTAGTCTCGATAGGTTTGTCAAAACAGGTCGATTCCAAGCTGAAGAGTCGAGCTTTACTTATTGGTTTACGCTGACTGGCCAGGTCTATGAGCAGTCAGTGGTTGAGTTTTCAAGGTAGTCATCAGCTTATCGCCGGCCGAGAATATCATTATCGATGTTACGTTGCTGCTTGCAGGAGGAGTAAGGCCCATTAGAAGCTACTTATCGAAACTGTTCGGTAGATGAGCCCGGTATTAGTAGTGGCCTCGACTGGTTTTCACTAAATCCTTAATCAGTGCGCGCCAGTGTAACAGGATAACTGCTGCCCTCATTGACCTCGATTATTGCCCACCAGCAAACGCGTTGAGCGGTATTGTTGGAATTGTTAAGCTTCAGGTCGAGCGAAAGACCCATTGTTGAGCCGTCACCTGCTCCCAACGGATTAACGATCGGCTGCCAGCCCCGCCAAAGATAAGGAAGTTCCAAAGATGTCCAAAGTCTGGTTTCGTCCAAGACCTGGGGAGCGTCATCATTGTATATAGTTGGTTGAATCTATCTTGGAGTCTGGTCATGAACTCTTTCATCTGAATCTATCGTGAGTGACATCCCGCCACCAGCACGCAAGCCAACCAGATACCAGCAAAACCTGACGGTATAGCAATCTTTTTGGCAAAAGGTTTGGTAGGTCTCATTTAAAGTAAAGCATGGCGCGCAATGTCACCAGGCCTTAATGCTTCTTTTATCGCGGGTCATATCTATTTGGCGGCACCGTTTGTTGATTAAGAAGCCGGCGGTTTTGATGGGAGCGTCGTCCGATAATCAATAATCCACATCATTCTTTGATGCAATCAGTACGATCTCCTCAACGTTCTCAAGTTGTCCCATCCGATCGGTGAGGTGATCTGCTGTAATGTCATCCTTTAGGGCAACGTCATAGGTCAAACTGACACTGGTGTTATCACCGGAGGGCTCCATATGCAAAAGGTCGGAGCGTTTACAGGCGGTATTAATGGCCTC
>CAUZJT010000232.1:0-3866 GCA_963580215.1 Gammaproteobacteria bacterium | reverse complement strand
CTTTTGGCGAGCGAAGAAATTTTCTCGGCGCCCTCTGCGAGTATGTCGTGATTTCGAAACACCGCACAGTTCGACTGCATCGCTTTTTGCATCTTGATACGAATTTGGGCGGTTGACTCGGAACCGTTTGCGTGGCGCAAACGGTCGAATCGCGCAAGCGCGATATCTACAGAGCCTTGAGTCACGCTTGGTATCGCGCCATCGGCCTCGATCGTCGCCTCGGCCCGTTTCGCAGCAGCACGCCCAAAAACTATCAGATCAAGCAAGCTATTCGATCCCAAACGATTAGCGCCATGGACTGAGACACAGGCGGCCTCTCCAATCGCCATCAGTCCTGGGACTACAGATGCTGGGTCGCTCTCGCTGAAGCCTAAGCATTCGCCATGAATGTTGGTCGGTATTCCGCCCATATTGTAGTGCACCGTCGGCAATACCGGGATGGGTTCCTTGGTCACATCTACCCCTGCAAAAACTTTTGCGGTCTCTGAGATGCCGGGAAGTCTCTCGGCAAGGACCTCGGGGCCCAAATGCTCAAGGTGCAGGTGAATGTGATCCGCCTCGACACCGAGGCCTCTTCCGGCACGGATCTCCATATTCATAGATCGGCTGACCACATCTCGAGACGCAAGGTCGCGAGCGTTTGGGGCATAACGTTCCATAAAACGCTCACCAACGGCATTGGTCAAGAAGCCCCCTTCGCCACGAGCACCTTCTGTGATGAGGCAGCCGGAACCATACATCCCGGTAGGATGAAATTGCACGAACTCCATATCCTGGAGCGCCAGCCCGGCCCGAAGAACCATTGCATTACCATCGCCGGTGCAGGTATGCGCCGAGGTCGCTGAGAAATAGGCTCGCCCGTAACCGCCAGTGGCAAGCACCACTAGTTTTGCTGAAAAGACGTGAATAGAGCCGGTTTCGAGACACCAGGCGACAACACCTCGACACTGCCCATCTTCGATAATCAAATCTAGTGCAAAGTATTCAATAAAAAATTCGACTTTTTGCCGTAATGACTGCTGGTAGAGCGTGTGGAGGATCGCATGCCCGGTTCGATCAGCTGCGGCACAAGTACGCTGCGCTTGCCCCTGGCCAAAATGTGTTGTCATGCCGCCAAATGCACGCTGATAGATATTTCCATCCGCGGTTCGTGAAAAAGGTACTCCGTAATGTTCTAGTTCGATCACAGCAGACGGCGCTTCGCGACACATAAACGCGATAGCCTCCTGATCCCCAAGCCAGTCTGACCCCTTAACAGTGTCATACATGTGCCAGCGCCAGTCGTCTTCTCCCATATTCCCAAGCGCTGCGCTCATTCCGCCCTGTGCGGCTACTGTGTGCGAGCGGGTCGGGAAAACCTTGGTCACACAAGCTGTACGCAGGCCCGCCTCGGCAAGACCAAGGCAGGCGCGAAGACCTGCCCCACCAGCCCCAACAACGACAACGTCATGTTCGTGTCGGACTATTTTATAAGCGTTTGAAAAACCCACGGACACCTGATTTAGTAAATTGAAAATAACGCGCCAAGCGTCCCAAGCGCCGCAATACTGGCAATCGCATGGGTTATTACTACTAGACGGCGGCGTAGCGGATCCGAAATATAATCCTCGAGAACAACTTGAAAACCGAGGGCGGCGTGCAGATAAAGAATCGGTACAAGGAATAATAGCAACCCAATTGATAAAGGCTGATGAATCCACTCAAGCGCAGTCGCGTAGTTCTGCGCGGGCAGAGGTACCAACTCAACTACCGCCCACAGCGAAAGTGGAATCAACGCGATCGCCGAGATCCTCTGAAGGCGCCAATGGCGGACACCGGAGTGAAACTGCGAAGGTTGATTCAGGGCTGACTTCATATTTGACTCATGATTGGACACTCATCAGCCTGCACTGATAAGCGCGACAATCGTCATACCGAATGAAACGAGGACCATTATCCAACCACTTTGGTAGACCTGCGTTATCCCATACCCATATCCCGCGTCCCAGCACAAATGGCGCACCCCATTACACAAGTGATAAAAAAAGCTGAAAAGCCAGCCCAACATAAATACTTTACCGAACAACGTGTTCAATAATCCGGTATAGCCGTTGAATGCCTGCTCGCCCAACGCGAGTGAAATCAGCCAGGCAGACAGCGCCAAAGCACCGAAACAAAGGATGACGCCTGTGGCCCGGTGCCCAATAGATAGAACCGAAGTCAACTGAGGTCGATAAACCTGCAGGTGTGGCGAAAGGGGTCGGTCAACGGTGGTCTTCACCGGCCAACCTCGCCTTGAATCGAAGCAATATTTACCAATGTCAAAAATCTATGCAACGCCCGTTGCGCTCCCAATCACCGTAACGAGTTGGCTCTAGCTCTTTCGGGCAGGTTTCCTTTTGAGATCCACCGTCTGTGCCCTCAACAGGAGTAGACTCACCCTTTCCGATAGGCGAGGCTATCTCTTTACCCGGATTCGAGGAAACCGTCATCACCTTTGTTATTTTCCTTTTGTGCATCGCACCATATTTGATTTTCGCGTTTTTGCCCCTACACTTTCAAGCCCTGGTTTGCTTTTTTGCAACTTTTTACCTTTTTGACAATCTTCAACTCTATGCCCTCAGTAAATCAAGCCTCTGACCGAACACGATTTTCAAGAGCCAGGCAACTGCTCTGCCAACTTATCAGGGCCTCCCAGTGACCAGTTTAACCCCGACGTTACTTACAACGAATCAACTGGCGATCGCTCGGTGTTCTGGCGACGAGGCAGCCCAGTTCCTTCAAGCCCAACTGACCGCCAATATCGAAACAATTCCCGTAGGGGGTTGCGCGCTGAGCGGATACTGTTCACCCAAAGGGCGCCTACTGGCAATATTTTTTGTGTTGCGCACAGCATCAGATTTTTGGCTCATCACGGATCCTCAAATTCTCGATAAGTTAGTCAAGCGTTTGCGTATGTTTATCCTTCGGGCACGGGTGGATATCACCTTGAATCCTGCTTGGCAGGTGGGGTTTTCTCACATTTCATCCAATGGTAAAAACCCGTCTCTTGATCTCTCCCAGACGCCGATTGAACATAGATCTCCCGCCGTATTACCGTTCGAGTTTACGCCTATTACCGAGGATATTCCCGAGACGATCGATCAAAATGCTTTTTCTTCGGCTACGAGTGACTCAAACAACACATTTAGGCTTGCGTGCATTCAAAATGGTCTCCCGTTGATCTTTTTGCAAACCCACGAGATATTTATTCCACAATCGGTAAACCTCGACTTAGTCGGTGGCGTGAGCTTTCAAAAAGGGTGTTATCCGGGTCAGGAAATTGTTGCCCGTGTCCGGTATCTAGGTCGGGTAAAAACCGGCATGATACGAGGCACTGTCAAAACGGCTTCAGTTATTGGGCCCGGAACTGTGGTGACTGGAGGTGCGACGGAGTCAACACAACGCGGAGTGGTCGTAGACGCCGCCAAAAATTCGAATACTGGCGATTGGGAAGTACTAGCATCCATCCCAATCGCCTGGCTGCAAGACCAGTCCACTGCAAAGACACAGATTGACGGGCAATGCCTCGTCACTCAACCCCTGCCCTACGATCTAGTGTTACCGGAATAAAAAAGGCACTCCGTTTTAATCGGTAGAGATCCTCGATGCACCTCTTTCTGGCAGCACCATCTGGTAGTAGGTTTCTCCCGGCAAAATCAAACCAAGCTCCTTTCGTGCTCGGGCCTCAATAGCTTCTAGCCGGCTTTTTATCTCGTTAATATCCGCATGAAGGCGATCATTACGGTGGCGAAGGGACGCGTTCTTAGTTTCAAGACTGGCTAGGGTCTGTTGCAGATAAATCAAATCAACGATATTGCTTTTCCCGGCCCACAGCGCCCACTGGA
>CAUZJT010000231.1:0-3877 GCA_963580215.1 Gammaproteobacteria bacterium | reverse complement strand
AGTAGATGAAACGCCAGCGTGCAGGCCGCAAGCCAGAAAATTAGAAAAGGCACATGCCAATGCATCACGTACATCAGTGTTCACGCTTGCCTGTGAAGCGACATGGTGTCAGCACACGAAGGGGGGGGCGATAAGCTGAGTAGTATCAAGAGTTGATCAATTAGTAGGGCACAACCGCTGGGGGTCGACACCACAGCGCTCGAGCATGAAGGGATGGCTGATCACCAGTGTGGCGCGGGACTTCTTTTGGGAGACCCAACCTCGCGCCACAATTGTAGCCTGGTCAAGTGCCCACGGCGAGTAACCAAAATAGGCCTGCCAGTCAGTGCGACGAGCCAGAATCACGAACTTTTGGCTCAGGGAAAAGATAAACCATTTCTCACCGATTTCAATGTGTGACAAACGGCCATGGACAAACTGGTAACCGCCATGGACGCGATCAGGCGAATGGGGGGCATAGTACGGCAATGCCCAGATGCCGCGGTCAAAACGGCGAGCGGTATCTTCTGCCCAAATGAATTCCTCAAGGTAACGATCATTGGGGGAGATCACAACTGCACTGGCCAGCCCGTGCCGCAGCAAGGCTGTCTGGATGCTGGCACCGTCAGACGTGAACAGGTAGGCCAAGGTACGATCGTAACGGTCTTTTATCTGTGGCGCAGTCTCAACGCCAACCCAACCACTCGATACCTGTGTCTGTAGCGCATCGCGCGCCTCAACAGCCAGCGGCTCACCGGGACGGCTTTTATACGCCATCTCCGGGGTATTGATACCGGCAAGGCGGATAGTCTCGCCAGAGGTCAAAGTCAGGGTATCGCCATCGATCACCCGAGCGACCTCGGCGATACGCACCGACTGGGAAAATACTGGCGCGCTGACAAGGCAACACAAAACCGCCACCATAACGGTGGGTGCTGCGCAAGCGCAGTTTTTCAGATGAGCAAATACCCGGGTCGCAGCAGCAGCTGCCGGGCCGTCAAGCAGAGCGGCCGTACTTTTTCTGGAATTTGCCAACGCGCCCGGCAGTGTCGATGATCTTCTGCTGGCCGGTATAAAACGGGTGGCAAGCTGAACAGATTTCCACGTGCAGTTCCTCGCCCAGCGTAGAGCGGGTCTCGAAACTATTGCCGCAGGCGCAGACCACTTTGATGGCCTCGTAGGCGGGATGCGTGTCTGGCTTCATGAGTATTATATGGCTTTGGTCGGGGCCAAAGCCCCAACGGGACGCGGATCATAGGCGAAACGCGCGGGCGTCGCAAGTTCAGAATTAGCGGTTCATTGATTTAAAAAACTCAGCGTTGTTCTTGGTGGCCCGCAACTTGTCCAGCAGGAACTCGACGGCCTCGATATCGTCCATCGGGTGCAGCAGTTTGCGTAGCAACCAGATTTTCTGCAGTTCGGCCGGATCGATGAGTAGCTCCTCGCGGCGGGTCCCGGAGCGGCTTATCACCACCGACGGATAGACGCGTTTTTCAGCAACACGGCGATCAAGGTGGATTTCCATATTGCCGGTACCCTTGAATTCCTCGTAGATAACGTCATCCATCTTGGAACCGGTATCGATCAAGGCAGTGGCCAGAATCGTGAGGCTACCGCCTTCTTCGATATTGCGTGCAGCGCCAAAAAATCGTTTGGGTTTTTGCAAAGCGTTAGCATCCACACCACCGGTCAATACCTTGCCCGATGCGGGCTGCACAGTGTTGTAGGCGCGCGCGAGGCGGGTGATCGAGTCAAGCAGAATGATCACATCTTTCTTGTGCTCCACCAGGCGCTTGGCTTTTTCAATAACCATCTCGGCTACTTGGACGTGGCGCGTGGCAGGTTCATCAAAGGTTGAGGAAACCACCTCCCCGCGCACGGAGCGCCTCATTTCGGTCACTTCTTCCGGGCGTTCGTCGATCAGCAGCACAATCAATGTGCTGTCAGGCTCGGTCGCTGTGATCGCATGGGCGATCTGCTGCAGCATCACGGTCTTTCCGGTCTTTGGTGCCGAAACCAGCAAACCGCGCTGACCCTTACCTATGGGTGAGACAATATCTACCATTCGCCCGGTCAGGTCCTCCGAAGAACCGTTCTCCTGTTCCAGGCGTAAACGCTCATCAGGATGCAACGGGGTGAGGTTTTCGAACAGAATCTTCTTCTTGGCTTCCTCGGGCAACTGAAAGTTGATGGTCTCGACCTTGAGCAGTGCAAAGTATCGTTCGGAATCCTTAGGGGGACGCACCAGGCCGGTAATCGTGTCACCGGTACGCAGGCCGAAACGGCGAATCTGGCTGGGCGAGACGTAGACGTCATCTGGCCCAGCAAGGTATGAACTGCTGGCCGAGCGCAGGAAGCCAAAGCCATCCTGCAGGATCTCGACCACACCCTCGCCCTTGATCTTCTCGCCGCGCTTGGCCTGGGACTTGAGGATGGCAAAGATCTGGTCCTGCTTGCGCAAGCGGGTTATGTTGTCCAACTTTAGCGAGCGTGCGAATTCGGCCAGTTCCGTGGGGGTTTTTTCTTTTAGCTCGGACAGACTTAGGGACATAACTGTAGAGGTCTCGGTGGGTTTGGAAAATCAGCGCCCGGCGGGCCACTAGGCCCAAAACGGGTCACTTTGTGACGGCTAAATGCTGGGAAACTTCTGAAAATAAAGGAGTATGGGCAGGGTGAGCTCTCAACCCGGGGTTAACGTTATCACTAAAATACCGGCCAGGTCTAGTCCGGGCCGGACGCCTTGATGTGCAGCTGCGAGCCCGCAGCTGCTGGTTTGTGCTCAGATATTCTCATCCAGGAAGGCTGCCAGTTGCGCCTTGGAGACAGCGCCCACTTTGGTCGCTTCGACCTCACCGTTCTTAAATAACATCAGTGTGGGAATACCCCGGATACCATATTTGGGTGGCGTCGCCGGGTTGTCATCTATATTCAATTTGGCAATCTGCACCTTGTCGGCGTACTCGTCGGCCAATTCGGCCAGCACCGGCGCGATCATCTTGCAGGGTCCGCACCACTCGGCCCAATAATCAATCAGAACTGGCTTATCGGATTGTAAAACTTCCTGCTCAAAAGAATCATCGCTGACGTGAATAATATTTTCCGACATTTGTTATTGACCTGGGTTTTCCCCGAGGGGCATGAAAGGGATATGACTCTGTGACAATCAGGACGTGTGGTATACTGATTTTCAGTTGTCGCCTGGGATTATTGTACCGGACAACGCAACTGACGGCTCGCTATTTCCGACCGACACAACAGTTTTACCAGAATTCCACCCAGAGAATCAAGGACCAATTATCTACCCGCGGGAGGCTTCGCTTGCTCCTGCATTAAACCCGCGACCCGCCCAGAAGATCATGCCAGCTTTATGGCGTGGCTGATATTCCCGGCCTTTTTATATTCATAATCCTGCAATCACGCTGGTCGTAACAGCACCCACACGATACCCCAATCACGCTATAAAGCTATAAAACCCTATGGAAGATACCAGTTACCTCACCAAAACCCGCTTTACCGAATTTGCGTTAGAGCCCCAACTGCTCGAAGGCCTGGCTGATGCCGGCTTTGAGTATTGCACCAAAATTCAGGCGGAATCCTTGCCAGTGGCACTGGCCGGCCAGGATGTCGCTGGCCAGGCCCAAACTGGTACTGGCAAGACCGCCGCTTTTCTACTCGCCATTTTTAACCACCTGTTGACCCATCCCCGGCCAGAATCTGCAGGACCGCTCAGCACTCGTGCCGTGGTGCTCGCGCCGACACGGGAACTGGCGATACAGATTCATCGTGATGCCGAGGTACTGGGAAGAACGACCGGCCTGAAACTAGGGCTGGTCTACGGTGGCACAGGCTATCAAGAGCAGCGCGAGACTCTGGCCGCCGGTGTGGACGTGCTGATTGG